>WAQC01000023.1 GCA_015520425.1 Candidatus Pelearchaeum sp.
CATTTGATATTCAGACTAAAGCAGTCAAGAAAGATGGGGGCTTTGTGGTAAATGGTCAGAAGATATGGATAACCCTGGCACACATGGCAGACCTTATTGTAGGCGTTGTGCGCACAACGCCTAAGGATAGGGTGCAGAGGAAGTCTCATGGAATTAGCCTGCTCCTGATAGATGCTAAGCAACCAGGGGTTAAGACCTCGCGAATCCCAGGCATGGCGCTCAGAGCCCTTCCCAGCAATCAGGTCTATTTTGAGGATGTCTGGGTTCCTGAGGAGAATGTGGTGGGCGAGGTGGATAGGGGCTGGGAGACGCTTACAGCGCTGCTGAACGCTGAGCGCATATCCACCGCCTCCATCTCGCTGGGATGCGGCGAATACGCGCTACAGAGAGCAGTTGAATACGCGTCTAACAGGCTTGTCTTCGGCCGCCCAATAGGGAGCAACCAGGCGATACAGTTCCCCCTGGCCGAGGCTAAGGCCGAGCTTGAGGTGGCTAAGCTGATGACCCTTAAGGCTGCATGGCTCTATGACCAGGGGCTAGACTGCGCTGTTGAGGCTAACATCGCAGCCCTCCAAGCAGCGCGCGCAGCGTTCAAGGCTGCTGACAGGGCAGTCCAGACATTCGGCGGCATGGGGTTCGCAGAAGAAAACGACATAGAACGCGTATTCAGGGATGTTAGACTTTTCAGAACCGCCCCAGTCCCAGAGGAGATGGTCCTCAACTTCATAGCCACGCGCGTCCTAGGGCTTCCGCGTTCATTCTAAGCCCTACAAACCTCTATTAATCGCGAAGAGAGAGTAGAGCGTGGTGCATTTCTTGTCCTCGGCTTCGCAGTGGATTGGGAAGCCTCTAAAGACCAAGGAGGGGATACGGCATGTCCGCGGGCTTGGGAGGTTCGTTGAGGACATAAGCCTGCCCAAGATGGCTTATGCGGCTCTTGTAAGAAGCCCATACGCCCACGCGAGGATAAAATCCATAGACATATCGCGTGCAGTCAAGACGCCTGGAGTAATAGCCGTATTAACGGGTAAGGATATAGCGAGCATAACCCAGCCGTTTCCCCAGCTCACCACGCCGCCAGCTTCAAATGTGAAGGACTACAGCATGGCGGTCAATAAGGTTAGGTACGTGGGCGAGCCGGTGGCTGCGGTAATAGCTGAGTCGCGTTATGCAGCAGCTGACGCGGCGGAGCTGGTGGATGTGGAGTACGAGCTACTGCCCGCAGTAGTTGACCCAGAGGAGGCGCTTAAGGAGGATGCTCCAATACTGCACGAGGAGGCTGGCACAAACATAGCTGCCGTCGTTGATTACGATTATGGCGACTACGACGAGGCCGAGGCTTCCGCAGACAGGATAATAAGAGCGAACCTCCGTTACCATAGGTTCAGCTCAACACCTCTAGAGCCCTTCGCGGTGCTGGCAGACTACAACAAGACAGAGGACTCCTACACGATTTACTGCAACAACCAGATGCCGATGTTCCTAATTCCCTCCATACTGAGGGCTCTTAATATAGGGCTTGACAAGATACGCATAGTTACGCAGGATATAGGCGGTGGGTTTGGTGTTAAGATTCTCAGCTACCCCTACATGGTTCTGGTCGCTGCTCTCTCCAAGCTCGTCGGCAGGCCTGTCAAGTGGGTTGAGACACGCCGCGAGCATATGATGGCGAGCTCACACGGCGCTGACCGCCTCTTCAGGGTTGAGGCAGCGATAAAGAATGACGGGACACTACTCGGCCTGAAGACGGAGACCATAGACGATATAGGAGCATATGCCCGACACGAGCCAGCGGGACTAACGGTCTGGGCTCAGGTAGCCTCAGGCTGCTGCCGCTTCAAACACCTACGCCAAAGGATGTACGCGGTATTCACCAACAAATGCCCAGCAGGCCCTAATAGGGGTTTTGCGCGTGCGCCTCATCAATACATGATTGAACGCATCCTGGACATGATTGCGCGTGAAGTGGGTAAGGACCCTGTTGAGGTGAGGCTAATCAACTATGTTAAGCGTGAGGAACAGCCATACACTACGCTTAACGGCTGTGTCTATGATGACGGCGACTACATAGGCGCTGTACAGCGTGTTATGGAGCTACTAGACTATTGGGGCTGGCGCAGGAGGCAGGAGGAGCTGCGTAAAGAGGGGAGACTAATTGGCATCGGGATAGCTACGACCCTAGACTCTGGAACTGCTAACTTCGGGCAGGTGAGGATGCTAAACCCAAGGTTGCCCAACGTTGGGACAAGTGAGGCTGCCTCGGTGCAGATGACTGGTGATGGACGTGTAGTAGTGAAGCTTGGCTCCGTCCCCCAGGGCCAGTCGCATGAGACGGTTTCAGCCCAGATAGTTGCTGATGTCCTAGGAATGAACCCAGACCACGTTACCGTTGCCATAGGCTTTGACTCCGAGTCTCATCCCTATACATTCCACTCAGGGACATACGCCAGCAGGTTCGCGGGAACTGGGATGGTTGCCGTTTATGAAGCTGCTATGAAGCTTAGGGAGAAGATTAGGAAGATAGCCGCTCACCTATTGGAGGCGCGTGAGGAGGATATAGAGCTGGCTAATGAGCAGGCATTCGTGAAAGACGCCCCTGAGAGGAGCGTGTCATTTAGGAGGATAGCCCGCACAGCTTACGCAAATCCATACGAGCTTCCAGAGGGGATGGAGGCTGGCCTGTATAGCCTGAGCGTATTCAGCCCACCCTTCAAGCCGCCTGACGAAAAGAAGGTCGGGAACCTAACGCTCACCTACTCATACCAGACGCATGGCATAGTGGTTGAGATTGACCCAGAAACAGGAGAGCCGAAGATACTTGATTATGTTATCGTAGATGACTGTGGGCGTGTGATTAATCCGCTGGTAGTTTATGGCCAGATACATGGAGCGGCTCTTCACGGGCTTGCCGCTGTTCTCTACGAGTCGTTTGACTACGATAGCTCAGGCCAGCTACTAACATCAACCTTCATGGATTATCTAGCTCCAACAGCGTTTGACACACCCAGCTTCAAAACCGAAAGAATCTCTATACCATCTCCATTCACACCGTTAGGCGCTAAGGGAGTCGGCGAAGGATGCGGAACACCAATACCAGCGCTAATAAACGCGATAGAAGACGCCCTCTCACCCTATAATGTACGCCTAACGAACTCTCACATAAAGCCAGAAGAAATCTACTGGATAATCAGAAAATCCAAACAACACACCTAACCTTTTCCATTAATTATGACTACTTCATTTTGAAGAAGCTTTAGCTTTGTTTTAAGGTTTATTATATAATCAACTCGGTATAAAATTTGTATGAGTGGTTTTAGAGGTATTGCGGCAATATCTGGATACGCAGAAACACCATTCAGCAGGGCGCGTGTTGATAAAGGAGAGCCGCGTCTCACCGCTGAGGAATACTATGCTTGGGCTCTTGAGCTTCTTCTAAAACAGACAGGACTTGAGAAGAAGGACCTTACAGGTCAGGGTGTTGGGATTATAGGCTCTGAGTGGCCGCATAGTGAGATATGGTCTGCGGAGGCTATTCAAAACCTAGGCTTAGAGCCTAAGCTTCTAGTGCGCGCAGACCACGGCGGCGCTAACGCTGCTGCGCTGCTGGTTCAGGGCGTCTTAGCAATACACGCGGGCTACGTGGAGCATTTCCTCATGCTGGGGGCTGACACGCCCCTCTCAATAACAGGCCCCGCTTCAAGAACATGGCGCTACGATGAAAATTATCTCAAACCATTTGGGACTATGGGCCCTAATAGCTTGATAGCCATGGCTATGCGCCGCTACATGAACGACTATGGCGCAAAACCTGAGCATTTCGGGACTATTTCAGTAGTCCAGAGAAAACACGCAACGCTTAACCCCAACGCGTATCTAAAGGCTCCGCTAACTA
This sequence comes from Candidatus Pelearchaeum sp., assembly GCA_015520425.1. Taxonomy (GTDB): domain Archaea; phylum Thermoproteota; class Nitrososphaeria_A; order Caldarchaeales; family Caldarchaeaceae; genus Pelearchaeum. The sequence continues at coordinate 3,893 of WAQC01000023.1, forward strand.
TGGAGGACTATCTTAACTCTCGTCTAATCTCAGACCCTCTTAGGCTCTTGGATATATGCATATGGGTTAATGGCGGGTTTGCTATACTCCTCTCCTCAGCCAGCGCTGCTAAAAGAATTACCGACAAGCCCGTCAGTATTCTGGGATTTGGTGAGTGGCATAATCCAAACGCTGGCCAGCCCGCGCATGATATAACTACTACAGGAGTTAAGATTGCGGCAGAGCAGGCGTATAAGATGGCTGGAATCACTCAGCGTGATGTCTCGCTCTTCCAGCCCTACGACGACTACACCGTTGCTGTCCTAATGCAGATAGAGGATGCTGGATTCTGTAAGAAGGGCGAGGCAGGTAGATTCGTGGAAGAGAACGACATAAGCTACCAAGGCCAGCTCCCAATAAACACTGGCGGAGGCCAGCTCTCAGCAGGCCAGGCAGGAATGGCTGGAGGATTCCTCCACTTCGTAGAGGCTGCAAGACAGCTGAGAGGCGAAGCAGGCCAGAGACAGGTTAAGGATGCCCGAATAGGGTTGGTTACGAGCCTCGGCTGCGTCGGGTTTGAAGGCCATTTCATAAACAACTATGCAGTTGTTCTTGGAGGTGAGGTGTAGATGAGCAGCTATCCGAAGCCGCTTCCAGAGGTTACTCCGCTCACCAAGCCGTTCTGGGAGGCCAGTAAGCGAGGCGAGCTACTTCTACAGCGTTGTAAGAACTGCTCCACATATATCTGGTATCCCCGCCACATCTGCATAAACTGCGGCTCGCGCGAGCTTGAGTGGGTCAAGGCATCAGGCAGGGGAAAGGTCTATTCATACACCATCGTCAGGCAGGTTATAGGAAACTCCCCAGAATTCTCAAAGGAAATACCATTCGTCGTAGCTGAGATAGAGCTAGACGAGGGTGTGCGGATATGCAGCAACATAGTAGGCGTTAAGCCCGAGGACGTAAGCATAGGTATGCCAGTTGAGGTCTTCTTTGAGGAATGCACACCAGAGATATCTCTGCCGAAATTCAAGCCAGCGAGGTAGCGAGCATATGAGTGGGGAATCTATATTAAGACAGCTAATGGAGGTATTCTACGCATGAGCCAATACAAGCACCTTTTATATGAGAAGGTTGAAGATGCCAAAACCGCCATAATCACCTTCAACAGACCCGAAGCGCGCAACGCCATGAATGTGGCTATGCTCACAGAGTTTTACGACGCTCTCAAAGCGTCGGCAGAAGACCCAAGCGTGTGGTGTATAATAGTAACGGGAGCGGGTGATAAGGCGTTCTGCTCAGGAGGCGATGCCAAAGAGTTCCTAGCTAATGTAGAGGCTGGGAAGATATCTGAGATAGAGCGCTTCAACAGATTCAACCTTGATGTTTGGCGTTTTATGGAGAAGATGCGGAAGCCGATAATCGCGGCGGTAAATGGATTTTGTAACATAGAGACAATACAGGCGGTTGACCTGGTTGTGGCCAGTCAGAACGCGAAATTCGGGCTCCCAGAGGTATCTATAGGCGTGAGCCCTGGGGCTGGGATAACGATACGTATGCCCCGTTTCCTCAGCAAATACTGGGCCAAGTATCTGCTCTTCACTGGGGAGTGGATAACGGCGGAGGAGGCGTATAGGCTGGGCTTCGTGAATAAGGTTGTGCCACACGAGAAGCTTAGGGAGGAAGCCCTAAACCTAGCTAGGAAGATAGTCAAGAACGCCCCACTCGCGGTAGGAGCCACCAAGGCCTGCGTAAACCTCGGCGGCGAGATGCCGATAGACGAGGGCATGGAGTACCAGCTTAAGGAGTCAATCCTAATGTTCCACACCAAAGACCTGAAAGAAGGAATAAAAGCCCGCTTCTACGAAAAACGAGAACCAGCATTTAAGGGCGAATAAAACAATCCCTAATTTATTTCTTAATTTTATTTTTATTTTTAGTAGTCGCCATCCCGCGCATATGGATAGCTCCAGAGGGAGACTTGCAGAACCACCGACTTAAACCACGCATTATACATCTTCTCAACCTCCTCTTGACTATGCCCTTTCTTAGCTAGGAATGGCTTGATTGTGGCTGTTATAGGGTATATGAACGCAATAAGATAGCGTAGCGGTATATGCTCTACGCTCTCCACTCCATCTGTTCTATTCTTCCCAGACCTATGATGCCTCCGTCCAATCTCAACTTGGTAATCAAGCCATTCCTGGTCGTATTTCCTGAAGCACGTATCAAGTATCCACTGGCCGAACCTCCTCCTAACAGCCTCTAGATAACCCTGTATAGGCTCTCCACTCCTCTTATCAGCGAAGTAATATACCAGATGGGGATTTGAGCCAACCCAGCCATACCATAAGTCCAGTATCTCGTCAACCTGGTCCTTCAACACTTCGCCAGCCATGCGGAGATAATGCGCGTCCTCCTCACTGAACATAACAGTCTTCTTAAGCAACTCCAGCTCTTCAAACGTTATAGGAGATTTCGGAACCTGTGGAGAACCGAATAAATAGCCAGGTATCTTATTCGTTCTGCTCATACCAACACCGTTGCATATGTTGTATATTAGCGGTGTAGTGAGAAATGGGTTAGATGGTTACCTAAAAGTAACCAAGGCTAATTTTATTTACAGGATTGTTTGTTAAGTGTTCGTAGAGTATGGCGGATAGAGCGGCTAACAATCTCATGGCTGATTATGATATTCCAAAACTCGTGGCGTGTAAATGGGTTATTGCTATCTTGTTTTCTCTAGCTGAACGGCCGCGTAGGTTTTCGGAGCTTAAAAGATTAATGAATCTCAACAGTAAAGTATTATCAGAAAAGCTTAGTTTAATGAGGAAACACGGCCTCATAGAGCGTGAGAATTATTACACCATCACAATAGACGGCAAACAAATTGTAGAAATCTTTAACCCATTACTTATTCGCGGAATTCCACCGCAAATTATAAGTGATGTTTTAAAATGTAAATGGATGACCCAAATATTGAAGTCCCTCTATAAAGAGAACCTGCTGGCTGGAGAACTGGCTTCCAAGCTTCATGCCATAAGATGGAAGGTTCTCTCTGAACGTATGAAAAAGCTAGTGCAGTACGGCTTGGTGGAGAGAATCGTATTAGATACCAGGCCAATTCGGGTTAGGTACAGCCTAACAGCGAGAGGAAGGGCTATAGCTCGCTGGATTATGATAAACGAATATATCTTACCTAAAAATAACAGCCACACACATATTACTATACTTGGTGAATAACCTTGGAACAACTAGTACCCCGTGCTCCTCTAATGACTGTTGGTAAGATTATGATTTCGCTAATAGCTATCGGGTTCGCCCTCATGTGGATTTTAGCGATTTACTGGTACCTCACACTACCCGATGAAATCCCTATACATTTTAACTTCGCTGGAGAAGCAACAACATACGGGAGAAAAGCTACATTCATAATCCTACCAGCCTCACTAAGCGTAGCCCCAATAATCTTCCTAGTCATTACAAAGTACCGCTTTACACTATTGAATAAGTATCCATACCTCATAAACATCCCAGCATTCTACGCCAATATCGGCAAGATACCCTACGAGAGACGCGGCGAGTGGATAAACAAGTATTTTGAGGCCGTGCTTACTCTGGGCGTTCTCATGACAATATACTTCATCTTACTGGAGCTGGGAATATACCAAGGCACGTTAGAAGGAAGACTTCCAGGTTGGTTCATTCCCACAACACTGCTAATGCCAATAGCGTTTATCGCCATCTTTATCTACCAAATGAAAGCACTATCTAAGAAACTTCAAAACTACATATAGTAAGGCATATGATGTTAGTATCCTATTTGGAGCGGTTTTACGAATTGTGGCTGTTTAAGGATGTAACCACAAACAACCTACGCAAATGCCTTATCATCCACAGCCATCACTAGCTCTCTGCCTACTACAACATATATAGCAGACGATTCCCAAAACCCCTTTTCTATTATATACCAACATATTTAACTTAAATTCGTCAATAAAGGATAGAAGCTAGAGACATGGTAAACATTTTTGGAAATCTAGTATGCAAATATATTTTAGGCTAAACAAGCATACTCTATTTCATACAATGCTATGAAGTTGTATGCAGTTTGACATGATATATTAAATTTTAGTGTTTATTGTCTTCATCATGCGTGAAGAAAAATGTCTAGTGATGATAATCAAATTAATAGACGTGAAGCGCTAGCATCGTTGTGCGGTGTCGGAATATCTCTAGTTATAGCTACGCCTTTGTTTGAGAGAATTTCTGAAGAAGGTAGAGAGGCTGGCTCTAAGAGATGGGCCATGGTAATAGACGTCTCTAAATGTTATGGTTGCTACGCTTGTCTAGCTGCCTGTGCAGCTGAGAATAATGTCCCGATAGGTGTTTTCAGGACTTGGATTGAACGCTATGTAAAGGCTGAGGGAGGTGTAGTTTTCGTCCCTAAGATGTGTAATCACTGTGAAGAGCCTTCATGCGTTGAGGTATGTCCAGTAAATGCAACATTCAAAGCGCCTAACGGAGAGGTCTTAGTAGATGATAACATCTGCATAGGATGTGGAGCATGCATTCAGAACTGTCCGTACGGAGCTAGGTTCTTCAATCCAATAAAAGGAGTTGCCGACAAATGCACCTTATGCAATCACAGGATATACGATGGTAAGCTACCTGCCTGCGTTGAAGCATGTCCAACAGGAGCTAGGGTCTTCGGAGATGTAAAGGACCCTAATAGCGAACTTTCAAAGCTCATTAAAGACAACTCAGTATCCAAGTGGAAGCCCTGGACCGGCAATAAGCCAATGGTGTTCTACATAGGATTGCCTGAGGAGGCTAATAGATAGGGGTGAAGGGATATGGTGGAGCAGTTCATATATCCGAATGAAATGGCCCAACCAGTTATATGGGGTGTGCTGATAGCTATCTACCCATACATAACAGGTCTAGTAGCAGGTTCGTTCATAGTCAGTTCGCTAGCCTACGCACTCGGCAAAACTAACTACAAGAAGGTAGCTGGAATAGCTGTATTACTCTCGTTTACCCTGCTTCTAATAGCGCCTCTCCCGCTTATCGCAGACTTGAAACAACCTGATAGAGCGTGGGAGATATTCACCAGACCGCATCTGGTACCAACGTCTGCGTATCCCAACATCTCGCCAATGGCCGTATTCGGTTATCTGCTAATAGGCTACATAATCTTAATGGCCATTGAGATAATCTTCCTCTGGAGAGCAGACCTAGTTGAGAAGGCTAAGAATGGTGGAAGATTCAGATGGTTGTATAGAGCGCTTGCACTTGGAGCTAAAGAAGTTTCTGATACTATGCTTAGGCGCGACAAAAAGATAGTTGCTGTTCTTGCACTGATAGGAATACCTCTGGCAGCTATATTCCACGGATATGTCGGTTTCCTGTTTGGCAGCGTTAAAGCCAGAATTCTATGGGCAACACCATTCATGGCAGTTGACTTCCTAGTCTCGGCTATAGTATCAGGTATAGCGCTGCTGATAGTCATCTACTATGCCTTCGCGTCATACGCTAAAAAGCTTGACAAGAATATCATTTATGGCCTAGCAGGACTACTGGCCTGGACCTTACTTATTGACTTAGCCCTGAAGGGAACCGATGAACTCTATAGAACATACCACAGAACAGCAAGCTGGCCCTATCTACATGCATTAAAGTTTGATGTAATGGTCGCAACGGGTCTTATTGAATTCATAATAGGTGGCGCCATACCTCTAGTTCTACTTCTAATACCCCAGTTGAGGAGAAGTACACCAGTGGTTCTTCTATCCTCTTTCCTAGCTCTCCTAGGTGTGTTGGCATATAGGTGGAATATGGTTATAGGCGGTCAGATAATATCAAGAACGGAGCAGGGCCTGTTGTGGTATGCCATGCCAATATTTGGAAAGGAGGGGCTCATCGCATCGCTGGGAATTTTTGCAGCAGGGGTCTTAATATTCACGGTGCTTTCTTGGATTTTCCCCTGGGATGGTAAGTATGCTACTGGTGAGATGGGAGGTGAAGGTAAATGAGTAGTCGGAGGAATGCGCTAAAGGGTATAGTTACGATTGCTTCGTTAGGAGCATTTCTAGCAGGCTATTATCCAACGATAGAGCAGATATTCAAACCCAAACGCCAGTTATACCTTCCCGACCCTCAGAAAGGAGCTAATGTAAGATACGTCAACTCAGTCTGCCTAGGCTGCAACGTAAGATGTGGAATAAGAGTCCGTGTAGTAGACCACAACGGAGTTGAGGTAATAGACAGAATTGAAGGAAACCCATACCACCCATACAACAGAGCAGTGTCATATGATAAGCAGGTTAGAAGATACACGCAGCTGGATTACAGAACACCCGTCAGCGATGCACTGGACAGGTGGCATGGTACGCTGTGTGCAAGAGGCCAGGATGGAATCCACTACGTATACGACCCATATAGAGTGGTTAAACCTTTGAAGAGAGCAGGCCCGCGTGGAAGCGGTAAGTGGAAAGTAATTTCATGGGATCAGCTGATAAGAGAGGTCGTTGAAGGGGGTGTGATAGAGGAGACGGGCGAGAGGCTGCCTGGTCTTAAAGACTTCTTCGTATACGGCAAGCTTAAACAAGCTGGAGTGGAAGACCCCAATGCAGTTCTCTCGGAGATTAAGAAAGACGTAGGGGAGATAATGTCTAAGGCCGAGGACAAGAACGTTGGCTATGACGAGCTAGTAGCAGCTATTGAGGAGTTTAAGTCCAAATGGTCGTCAAGACTAGGCCAGCTAGGCCTAAGCCTTGAAGACGTTCTCATAGACCCCAACAGGCCAGACCTAGGCTTCCTAGCCAACAAAATCGTCTTTTACAGAGGGAGAGGCCAGGGACATGCTGACTACTTCTACAAACGCTGGGTCTATGCTATGGGAAGCGTGAACATGCTACGTCACACATCGGCATGCCAGCTGGGATACTACGCTGGAAACAAACTATGGGCAGGATACCACGACATAAACGCCGACGTAATGGGGGCTAAGGTAGTGATAATGGCGGGCGTTAGCATGGGGCGGCAGCATCCTGGAGCAACTGGACAGGGGCTACTGATAGAGAGAGCAGTAGAAGGAGATGTTAAGATCTACTACGTAAACCCAACAGCCCCCAGAACCATGGGCACTAGAGGAACTATGAGGTGGGTTCCGATAAAGCCCAGCGAGGACGGAGCCCTAGCGATGGGTATGGTTAGGTGGATTATTGAGAACAACAGATTTGACAGAGAGTTCCTCTCAATAACCAACCCTGAGGCAGCTAAAAAGATAAGAGGATACCCAGTCCACACCAATGCTACTTGGCTTGTGATATTTGAGAAAGAGCATCCAAGATTTGGGGAGTTCGTCAAAGCATCTGATATAGGGGTTGAAGATTCTGATAAACCCGTCGTTTCTGCCAATGGCTCACTAACCCTCTACGATGCAGTTGAGAAGGCAGACATAGAGTTCAGCGGAAGGATTAGACTAGTCTCTGGAGAGGCGGTGCTTGTTAAGACACCATTCACTATACTAAAGGAAGAGGCTTTCAGCAGGACGCTAGAGGAATGGTCGTCAATATGTGGTGTGCCTGTTGAGACGATGATAGAGATGGCTAGGGACTTCACCGACGCAGCACCACACGCATCAACTTACATACACAGAGGCATAGGCATGCATCCCAATGGTGAATACTCTGTATGGGCTTTCAGAACTCTTGATATATTGATAGGAAACCTGAACAGGAAAGGCGGCTTAATGGCCAGAGCCTCGCACACAAAGTACAACGACTACCTATACAATACAGGATATAAAAAGCACTTCGGCGAACCACCTCACTTTGGTCCACCGATAGACAGACACAAATACGCATATGAAAAGACACTAGAGTACTGGCTTAAGGTAAAGAAGGGAGAGAATCCCTATCCGGCAAAGAGACCATGGTATCCACTAACCCCAGAGGAGAGCTACACAGAGTTCTTCGCAGGAGTCGCTGAGAGCTATCCATACAGCATAGGAGCTTTACTCATGTACTACGCCAACCCCGTTCTCTCAGCAAACTACGGGCTCAAGTTCATAGAGGTTCTGAAGGACACGGAGAAGCTTCCGCTCTTCATAGCGATAACCACAACCATAAACGAGACCTTCATGTACGCCGACTACATAGTGCCCGATACAACATACCTAGAGACAGGAACCCTAGGGATGCAATATCTCTACGCAACAAGCGGCGGAGGCACGCTAAACGAGGGGTGGAGGTCACCAGTAATAATGCCCATGACGGAATACATAGGGAAATGCCCCAACGGTCATGATAGATGGGCCAGCATGTGGGAATTCCTAATAGATGTGGCAAAAGCTCTAGGAGCTCCAGGATACGGTGAGAAGGGCATACCTGGAGTAGCTGAGAAGTATAAGGGGCAATGGTTCCCACTCAACTGCCTCTGGGAGTATATAATGAGGGTATATGCTAATGGGGCGATAGATGCTAAGGACCGTGGGTTAATACCTGAAGAAGTCCCGACATCAGAGATTGCTTTCGTTGAGCGGAATTACCCCATAGCTAAGTTTAAGGACATCTTGCCTGAAGATGAATGGAGATATGTAGCATATGGTCTAGCTAGAGGAGGAGTATTTACAAAGTATGAGGCATCATTTGACGAACGAGGATACTCAAAACGGAAGCCCTTTGGCGATGGGATAGCGCGACTTTGGAACGAAAAACTAGCTAAGACCCACAACAGCATAACGGGTGAGAAATTCTACGGTGGGCCGAAATACATACCAGCAGCAACTTACGCTCCTCTAGGTGGAAAAGGAGGAATATCCCCAGCAGGCACACGCCTGAGGGAAATATGGCCAGCTAGGGAATGGCCTCTAACGCTAGTCTATTTAACAGGGCCTCTGCTGACAAAGCATAGGAGCCTATTCTACTACTGGATAAGACAAGTCCTACCCGAAAACTTCGTACTAGTAAATCCGAGAGACGCTGAAAAAGCAGGAATAAAGAACATGGAGGTCATTGAAATTGAAACACCCTATGGGGTTATAGAGGCGCTGGCGGTTGTGGAGTCCACGGTGGTTGAGGGAGCTATAGCAATACCCTATGGCCTTGGAAGATGGTCAGATACCGTAATTAAGAAACCAAAATACGTGAAAAACCTGAAAGATCAAGCAATCAAGAAAGTAGTTGAAGAGATTCCAGATGAAGTTAGTATACCTGAAGAGGCCGTTAACCCGCTCAAAGAGCTTCCAACGCTAGTTAAACGGTTGCTCTTCACCAAGAGTCCAGCAGACTATTACACAACAGGGCTTAAACCAGACGAATGGCGCTTCAATGGAGTAACACCCAACGTCATACAAGCAGCCGACCCATCACTAGGAGACTGGCCGCTACTAAGCTGGATAGGAGCAGCGCAGGCATATTTCATAACACCAGCGAAGATAAGGCCGACGGGCAAGACAAAGAAATTAGAAGTTCCGCAGGTAATCTGGTAAATTCTTCTTTATATTTTATTTCATCCTAAATTTTTAAGATAATAATA
>WAQC01000024.1 GCA_015520425.1 Candidatus Pelearchaeum sp.
AATGTATGCCATATAGCATTAGAGTACTCCTAGAGAATTACTGAGGAATGTTGATGATTACGTTGTTGAGATGGAGTTGCTGGATGTGGATGAACTAGAGCTCAATATTGAAAAACGATAGAACTCCATTCGGCCAAGCCTCATCTAAGTATATCTTCATATTTTACATCATTATGTTATTTATCTCGTAATGGCCTACCTAATGTTCCTAACCCTAGCTATAAGGCCCGCATGTTATTGTTGGGTTTCTAGGATTTCTCAGCTTTATGATAGGGTTTATGTGAAGGTTCTGAAGGTGGAGAAGCTGTATTCTGATAGCTCTGCGCAGCAGCTCTTTGAGGTTGTTGCGCCAAGCTCTGGTGAGCGTGTTGCTGATGGTATGATGCGCGATGAAGCGCTTCATGATGTTAAGCTACTCTTCTCACGGGGAGGCCGTGTCTTCGGCCTTGCCAGGGTTTCATGCCCGTTTAAATGCGGCCTAGCCGATACTGAGTCTTGCTTCCTCACGAAGGTCACCTCAGGCGAGCAGGGCTGGGTATACTGGTATATGATTGGCCGTGATGACGAGTGTAGAGACGTTATGAATAGGCTCAGCGATAGGGGTGTGGAGTTTAGGGTTCTTGAGATGCGTAAGCTTGAGGGAGAGCGGAGCCTCACAGGAAAGCAGGAGCTTATCGTTAAGGCTGCTTTAGACCTTGGGTATTTTGACTATCCTAAGAGGATAAGTATCAGGGAGTTGGCCGATATGTTTGGCGTAACACCAGCTACGGTAACCGAGACTTTACGTAAGGGTGTTAAAAAGATATTGACGGAATACTTCAACTCAATAGGAGAGATAAAGCTCAGGGGAGAGTATGAGAGGATGCTGGATACACTAATACCCTAACATGTTAGGAATTAGTAATTTATCACATCGTCTTAAAGACTCTGAACGATGACCCTTGGATGCAGTTGAAGAGTTAAAACGGGAGCACAGCGTTATAGAGGGTGTTCTGGCATCACTTGAGAGGAAGCTTGAGGAGTTTAAGGCATCTGGCAGGATTGAGCCCGCGTATATTAGGGGGCTTGTCAAGTTCTGCCAGACGTTTATAGACAAATGTCATCATGGAAAGGAAGAGCGATGCCTATTCCCATGCTTTGAACGGCTCGGAATACCGCGCGAAGGCGGGCCTATAGGTGTTATGCTGCAGGAACATGAGATGGGGCGTATGCTCGTTAGACGTATCTCGGATATGCTGGAGCTTTACGAGCAGGGCGCTGCTGAGCTTGACGATATACTAGACACATGCCAGATGTATGTGGAGCTGCTTAAGCAGCACATCTACAAGGAGAATAACATCCTCTTCCCCATGGGCGGCGGCCTAATGGGCTCGGAAGACCATAAGAACAGTATGGCCTGCTATGAGGAACGTGAGCATGAACTAGGGCATGATACGCATCAAAGAATGTTAGAACTAGCCAAGAAACTTTCCGAATAAGCATCAAAATATTATTTATCCCTAATTGGATTTTCACGAAAAATCCTGTTAGGTCTTTATGGGAGACTATCAGACGCTCTTTCAACATGCGTATAGTCTATTCAGAGTTTAGTAGGTTTGTATAGCTCTATTGCGGCTCATTTAAGGGGGGTAGGCATACCAATCACTGCACGGTTAGCATAATAGCTAATATCTCCCTCATATCGGGTTCAGACGCTATGCCTGAGCCTGTGAAGAAGATTGTTGGTAAGGCCGTGCCATTGGACGCTGATGACGTGGATACCGACGCGATAATCCCAGCCCAGTTCCTGAAAGTTATTGAACGACGCGGGCTTGGTAAGTATCTCTTCTATCGCTGGCGCTATGATGAACAAGGCCGCATAACAGGCGAGTTCATACTTGACAAGCCCGAATATGAGGGAGCAACCATCCTAATAGCTGGGAGAAACTTCGGCATAGGCTCATCGCGGGAGAACGCTGTATGGGCTTTGATGGACTTCGGAATTAAATGCGTCATAGCATCATCATTCGGCGACATATTCTACAACAACTCTGCTAAGAATGGACTAGTATGTGTTAGGCTTCCAGAAGATGTTGTTAGGCAGCTACGCGAACGAGCTAGGGGAGGGGACTTGACTCTAACTGTTGATGTGGAGAATCAGAAGATAACGTATCGTGGTGGGGAGATTGGTTTTGAAATTGAGCCGCATATAAAGGAGCGTCTGGTGAAAGGGCTTGACGATATAGCGATAACGTTAAGCATGTATGAGGAGAGGATTAGGGAGTATGAGGAGAAGATGCCCAGCTTCCTAAAGCCCAAGCCACGCGGCTTCTTAGCCGAATAGCCACCTCTTATAGTCCTAGCAAACGCTCAGCATTCTTCTTCAGTATCTTTTCACGGCTTTCCTGCCTAAGCTTTAACTGCCTAAACTCGTCAAGCCACCTACGCGGCGAGAGCATGGGATAATCGGTACCGAAAAGCATCTTATCACTAAGAAGCGTATCTGCATACTTGATAACTATCTCAGGTATGTATTTAGGAGCCCACGCGGAGAGGTCTATGAAAACGTTAGCCTTATGCAGGGCTATTGCTAGGGCTTCTTCATGCCAAGGCCAGCCGAAATGCGCCATGACTATCTTGAGTCGTGGAAAGTCTGCCGCTACCTTGTCTAGGTAGATTGGCCTGCCATAATCCAGCTTAATGCCATATCCCCCATCCATGCCAGCGCCCACGCCAGTTATCCCAGTATGGAAGAGAACTGGGATACCAAGGTCTTCGCAGGCCTCGTATAGCGGGTATGCCCGCTCATCATCGGGATAGAAGCACTGTATCTGCGGATGGAGCTTAAGCCCGCGCAGTCCTAGGTCCTTTACAGCCCGCTCAATCTCACGCACAGCACCACGTGGCGAGAGAGGGTCAACCGTGGCGAAGGAAATTATACGCTCAGGATTCATCTGCTGCAGTTTGGCGAAGGCGTCGTTAGTGTCTCCTGGCTCTCCAGTAACCTTGGAGGCGTCTATGGGGAGGAGAACTAGCTTCTCAACGCCTGTCTCGGAGTAATCGCGCAACACGTCCTCCATAGTGCGTTCAACGACCTTGGCCCTGAAGTATCTCTCCAGATGCTCCTTTAACGGCCTGAACGTCCCGACGAACCCTGGGCCTGGGAAGTGAGCGTGTATGTCTATAGCCATGGCCTACTCCTACTATATGTTGGCCATCTTCCTAATCTTCTCGCCAACCTTCTCAAGCTCGTGACTGGTTATCTCGCCCATCTTCTGCCGTAGTATCTCATACGCCCTCGGATTGCCTGTCCAAGTCTCCACGAAAGCACCTTCCTTTATCCTCTGCAACGCCTTCTCCATGTTCTCGCGCACATGCTCGTCAATTATCTGAGGCCCAACAGTCAAGCCGCCATACTTGGCAGTATCAGAGACCGCGTTGAGCATTTTGGTCAAGCCACCAGTATATATCAAGTCCACGATGAGCTTCATCTCGTTACAGACCTCAAAGTAGGCCAGCTCAGGTGGGTAGCCATTCTTAACAAGAACTTCAAAGCCTTTCTTGATTAGCTCCATTATCCCGCCTACTAGTACCGCCTGCTCGCCGAAGAGGTCTGTCTCGGTCTCATCTTTGAAGGTAGTCTCTATAACGCCAGCGCGTGCGCAGCCTAGTGCCTTGGCCATCGCGAGGACTGTTTCCATCGCTTTTCCACTAGGGTTTTGGGCTACCGCAACTAGGGCTGGCGTCCCCTTCCCCTCAAGGTAGAGCTCACGCATACGTGGGCCAGGGGCTTTAGGAGCCACCAAAACAACATCAACATCTTGCGGCGGGACTATCTGGCGGAAGTGAATATTATAGCCATGCGAGAAGCCAAGCGTCTTTCCAGACTTAAGATGCTTCTTAATCTGCTTCGTATAAACCTCTGGCTGATG
>WAQC01000025.1 GCA_015520425.1 Candidatus Pelearchaeum sp.
AACGAGATTGATACGGGTAGTTTGATGCGGCTCAAGCTGCGTAAGACGCGGAGGGCGCTCTTCATACTAGGCCCCACGAGCACCATATCGCAGCTCCACAATCTTCTGGGCACGATGATTACCGAGAGGCCGAGCATTGATGAGACTGATTTGAGGATACTTGCACTCGTCGGCTCTGGTGTTAGGGACGAGCTTACGCTGAGGAGCGTTATAGGCGAGGATGTGGGGAGCAGGCTCAATAGGCTTAGGAGCACAGGCCTTCTAGACCCTGCTCTAAACCCAACGCCAATCGCGGCGCGGATACTGAGCAACGGGATAGGCGAGGCAACATAATCCAGGGAGGAAGATGGGGAGGTGATGCGCGACGGAGGAGGAGATAAAGGAGCTAATAGACACGCTCATAGACATAAGGGAGCTCTACGACGATATAGACAACCCGTTTAGGACTTTGGGGGTTCTCTTTAAGGGGACTGAGTCAGACGAGGAGATGCTTGAGAAGCTGCTGGGTAAGGAGGATGAGCCTACTGGTGCTCAGCAGCCTCCAGCAGCTCCCCAGGGCGGGGGCCCCGCACCTCCAAGCACTGGAGGACAGCATCAGGCCAGCGCCATGCCCGCAGCGCAGCAGGCGCTAAGCGCGGCGCAGGAACAGCCCCAAAGCCCAGCGCAGCCCCAACAGCAGCCCCAGCCAGAGCCGCAGAATACACCCAGCCCACAGCCCGCCAAAATCAACAACGACGTACTCGCAGAGATGGCCGCCACCAAGCTACTGATAAACCTACTGGGGCACCTCAATAGCAGCACCCTCTCCAACTTCGTAAAGATAAACCTGCTGAGCCAAGAGGAGGCTAATAGGCTTGAGGCAATAGCCAGCATGTATGGGAAGGTTGAGCGAAATGTGGAGGTTATGGATGTCATAATGTCTGGCTACGTGCTACACATGCTCAACGCGGGTAGGAATGATGAGCTGATGAGCCTGCTTGCTGTGCTGGAGTTGAGAGAAGATGATGCAGCCTGAAGATGGTAAGATAGTGCTGCTCACTGGGAACGACCAGCTTGATAGGAAGATAGGAGGCATACCGCTTCCAACACTCGCCCTGGTTGAGGGCGGAAACGACACTGGAAAGAGCGTCTTCGTCCAGCAGATTACCTACGGCGCCTTGCAGCAGGGCTACACCGTCTCCTACATAACCACCGAAAACACCGCGCGCAGCCTCATAACCCAGATGGAGAGCTTGAGCTATAAAGTCCTACCCCACTACCTAAAGTGGCAGTTCTACATAACCAGCATACTGAGCGAGGGAATTAACTGGAACAAGAAAGCAGCAAAATTCTTCCTCTACAAACTCCTGAAATACATATCAGACCACAAAAACGAGCGCGAGATATTCGTGGTGGATAGCCTGAGCCAGATAGTAACATACGCAGAAGAGGAGATGCTCCTGGCATTCTTCAGCAGGGTACGCCGCCTAGTGGATACCGAGGGCGTCACCATCTTCATGACGATGCACCCCTTCGCCCTGGATAAGGACTTGATGGGCAGGATTAGGAGCATATTTGATGCCCACTTCGTTATCACGATTAAGGAGATGGGTGAGAAGGTTGTCCGCGTGATAGATGTGGCGAAGCTCCGCGGAGCTAAGAAGGTGGTGGATAATAAGATAGGATTCACGGTGGACCCCGTGTTTGGTATTAGGGTTATTCCGTTCAGCTCGGCGAGGGGATAATGCCTTGGCTGCGACGCGGCTCAAGAAACGCTCGCGGCGGGGACGCGGCTCTCCCAAGGAAAAGCTGGCCAGCCTATCACCTCACCAAGATGTTGAGCATTTTGAGAATTTCATGCTCTTCAACGGCATAATATCGCAGGTAGACCTCTCGCCAGCTGAGTATCTTGAGTCGGCGTCGCAGTCGCGCGAGCTCCTAGGCCCTATGGGCAGGACGATGGCGCGGATAAGGGTTCTCACGCTACGCTGGGGCTATAAGCTCCCCGATGTGGCCGATATAATGGCTAACCAAGAGAGGAATAAGCAGTTCGCAGCGTTCCTGAGACGCTTCGCCCAGTCCCTCAGGAGCGAGACGAAGATTAAGGACTTCCTCAGAGTTGAGTTCACCAGCTTCATGCTGGCTGCCCAGCGTTTGATGGAGAGGGCAGGCGATAGGGCGAAGACGATAACCGACGCATACTCGGCTCTCCTCACCAGCCTAATCTTCATGTTCATAACGGTTCTCTTCGCCTCAGTAGTTTTCTCGCTTGGCAGCCCTTTTGAGGTTGGTGTAAGTTTTCTCATTAGCGTCGCGATAATGGGGATGGCTATGATATTTTTGGTGCGTAACGCCCTCCCACCATACAAGCTCTTCCACGACATGCCGTCAAGGCCAGCCGACCTGAAGCGCGCTGAGAAGCTCGCGAGGCTAATGGTCCCGCTGAGCTTCGCCTCGCTACTGGTAATCTCCCTACTGGTTTCGTTTGGCTTTCCACCATTCCTGGCCTATCTGGTGATACTTGGTATTGGGCTGGCTCTTCTCTTCGTTAGCTGGCTCGCCAGGCAGACGCAGTCAATCGTGCTGGCTATAAACGACGAGCTGCCAGTCTTCCTGAAGACGCTTGGGGACTCAGCGTCTGTTCTTGGGAACCTAACCGCTGGCCTCCGCCAAATACTGAGCAGCGACTATGGCCCATTAACGCCGCTGGTTAAGCGCCTCTACAGTAGGCTGCGCATGAGCATAAGCCCAATACAGGCGTGGATGATGTTCCAGGCGGAGTCCGCGTCGCATCTGGTCAAGACGCATGTGGGCACTTTGTTGATAGCTGCAAACCTGGGGGCGAGGCTTGACACCAGCGCCGAAATCGTCTATGAGTCTGCCAAGCTTAAGAATGAGGCTCGCCGCAAGCGTAGCCAGCTAGCAGGATATAGCAAGGGGACGCTCATACCCCTACAGGCCATAACGGTAGCAATATCAACACTCACCACCGCTGTTCTCAAAATATTCGGAAACTTCTCCGCAGTCATCGGTGGCGAGCTCCCCTTCTTCTCCTCATCAATATCAGAGCAGCTACTCATGGGTGTTAGCTTCGCCTTCGTGTCAATAATCCTAATCTCTAACAGCCTATTCATACATCAGATTGAGAGCGGCTCCATATTCTCCCTCTCGTGGGCAGCCTCCAACATGCTAATCCTAACAGGCATAGTAGGACTTGCCATGCTCACCGTGATAGACACGATATTCGGACTATTCACAAAGCTTGAGGTGATAATAACATGACATCCACGATACAGCAGACAATCAACATACCCTCAATAATATTCTCAGCCGTCCTCTCAGTGCTACTCCTACAATGGCTCTCCAAGAACATACTAGGCTACCCACTACTAACAGGAGACCAGCTAATGTACACGATAGCGGGTGCTGTTACGTTCCCGCTTGCTGTTAAGACGTTTAGATATGTTTCGTCTAGGGTTTCTATAAGAGTTAGGGTTGACGAGGAGGAGCAGCTAAAGCTCCCTGAAGAGGTGCATGAGGTTGAGCAGGCTGTAGAAGCCCAGCAGCTTGTTGCTGGCGAGGAGGGTATCGCAGGGGAGAATGTGAGCGAAGCACGTGAGTTTAATCCCAGCGAGGAGCGTAAAGAGGAGGAGGCACAGAGACAGGAGCAGCAAGCTCAGGTAGAGGAGCAGAAGGATGGCGGGGAGAGTCAGCCCCAACAGCAGGAGCAGAAGGTGGAGGAGAAGCAAGAGGGCGAGAAGAAACAAGAGCCTGAAGAGAGGACAGCAG
>WAQC01000026.1 GCA_015520425.1 Candidatus Pelearchaeum sp.
ACGCACGCGGCGCTCAACAATAGTGTAAGCCGCCACCATCCCGTCAAGCCTGTTGAGGGAGCTGATGAGCTCCTCCACACCAGCCACATTCCCCTCAAGAGAGCGCCGCATGGCTTCAAGGGAGCTTATGAGCAGGCCATGAAGCGAGCCTGCCACATTACCAGCGTCAACGCCCAGCTTTGATAGGATTTCCCTAAACTCCTCGTTGGTTATTACACCGTCCCGCATAGCGTCAGCCAAGCCTGCTACTGTGTTGAGCAGTAGCTTACTGGCCTCGCCAGCGCCCAGTAGCTGGAGCTGGAGCGCCTGCTGAACCATCCCGTATGTCTGGGTTATGTAGTTGAGGAGCCCCTGCGTGGCCGCGAGTCTTTCCCTGCTCCGCCTAGCTTCCTCAGTAAGCTCCACATCATAGCCCAGAGCCTTATTCACCGCCAGAACCACGTCGTAGAAATCTGACGAGGCCGCTACAGCGCTGCTGAACGCTGCGAAGCCCTTGGAGATTCTTTCAACCTCCTGCCCCAGCCCCTCAAGCTGCCTCCGAGTATCTTCAACGCCTGCGCTTAGCGTGTTGAGCTGCTCAGCCCCAAGCTCTGCGAGCTGCCTAAGTCCTTCTGGAACACTCTCACCAGCCCGCTCAGCCTCATCCATCAACGCGCGTATGTCGTCGGTGAGTATGCCCAGCGCCTCAGCCATCTTCAGAGCTTCCTGCCGCGTGAGCCTCCCCATCTCAACCCACGAGCGTATCCACCTGCCAGCCTCCTCCTCCGTAATCCTACCCAGCACATTCAGCTCGCCCTCAATCTTGCCCAGAAGCTGGTCAAACCTGCTCCCCGTGAATGCGCCCACGATTCCACGCCAAGCGCTTACCATGAGGTCTGCTGCCTTGAGAAACGCTGGCGCTACATTCGTGGCTATTGCCGAGGCTCCCTCGCCTATCACGCGCATCATACGCTCATTCTCGGCGCGCACACGCGCGAGCCTGCCCTCGGTGGTCTCCAGATACGCCGCATAGGTGGCGAAGGCAGTCCCGCTCTCGCCCACGCTCTCGCGAAGCTCCATGAAGCTCTCCCGCATCTGGGCAAGCATGAACAACGCCTTCTGAGCACGCATATCAACGCCAGCGAGCTTTTCCTGTAAGGCCGCGAAATCACCGCCAAGCTCGCGCGCAGCAGCAATAACATCCATGATTACATCGTTAGCGTCCCTCAAAGCGCCGCTAGCGTCGCGGATTGGAACGCCCAGCTTCCCAGCAACCTCATAGAGGTCTAGGAAGAAGCGGTTAAGATGCGTCCCAGCCTCCTCAGCGGAGCCGAACCTACGCTCAAGAACTACAAGCCACGCCGCAGTATCTTCAAGCGAAAGCCCCAAAGCCCTGGCGGTCGCGCCCACATTAGCCAAGCCCTGCGCAAAGTCATAAGCAGTCCCAATACCAAGCCGCGAAGCATTAACGAGGGTATCAACCGCGCGTGTAGCCTCGCCCCCAGCAAGGCCGAACTGAGCCATAACCTGCACCACAGAGTTGGCCGCAGAAGCGAAGCTCACATTCTCCAGGCGCGCGAGCATTATCGCGCCGCGCAGGGCTTGCATGGCCTCGCCACCGCTAAGCCCAGCCTTCACCAAAGCCTCCAAAGCCTGCATGGCCTCGTTCCCAGAGACGGCGAGCTCGCGCGCAGCGGCGGAAGCGACAACCCTGAAACCAGCGGCAAGGCCAGCAATACTATCGCCAACATCAGCCGAGAGCGACGCGAGACGAACGCTCGCGGCCTCAAACCTAGCAAAAGCACCAACACTATCAGAGACTATCCTTTGAATCTCTAAAAAGGTATCATAAATCCCAATACCCAAAACCTGAATCGCCGATTCCTTTATCGCATTAAAAATCCTTTCAAAACCCAGCCCAATCCTACTACTTATGGAAGAAAACTTAAGCATACGGCCTTGAATCTTGGAAAGAACCCCAGATAACCTATCTTCGGCGGTAATTAATGTCCTTATTCTTAGTTCTGAAGAACTCACGAATAGCTGACAAACTGATAAGCATTATAAGCATGAGAAAAAATTTAAAAGAAATACAGAATTAACGAACATTAATGGCAAAGAACGGAGAAGTAGTTGACATCAAAATATCATGCCCAATATGTAGGGGGAGCAATATCACGGGCTCGGTAACGGGTGAGGGCAATACTAGCTGTAGATGCTTGGATTGTGATAGTGAGTGGATTATAACAAAACCGAAGGCGATAGATGCGGTAGTAACGAAAAATAATGATAAACTGGCTAAGAATATTGCTAAAGGGATAAGGCTGGGCTGGGCGTTGAGACGAATACGATAACAACGGGATTAGATTATTTCTCTGAGCTTCTCTCTCAGTTTTTCCACTGCCTCGGCCGCGGCTGGGCGCATGTATGGTCTTGGCTTCATGTATCTCGTCCCATACTCCACGTAGCCAGCGTATGGTGCGGTTGCCTCCACAATAGCTTCTCCGCGCCTTGCCCTGCTTATCCTAATGCTGTCGCGCAGCCTCCCAGTCCTTACTGGGGCGAGCTCCCGCGCCCTCCTCCAGCACAGCTCACCAGCCTCCGAGACGCTAGAATCAACAAACGCGTTTATCCTGTTCTTGATTCTGTCAAGCCTTGAGACGACACGCTCAACGCCTAGTATGCGTATCATCTCCTTCTACCCGCTCTTTTCCTCCTGTCGCGGCGCTCCACCCACCGCTCATAGGCGGCTGGGGCGAGCAGGTAGTAGAGAGCCTCCGCCCTGGTTAGCCGCATTATCGTATCGTGGCTCCATCCATACTCCCTTGCGAGTATGTAGTATTCAAATGCCTTGTTCAGCTCTATCCCTGCCTGGATGTGGGAAAATCCATGTCCCAGAGGTGTATGCGTGTTATCTCCTCTATGAGCCGCGCTATCACCGTCGTCGGGAGCTCTTCTGTGTAGCTGCTCAGCTTAGGCTCAACCACAACCCTCTTCAGCAGCTCCTCCCAAACCCTCACTACCTTCTCCTGCTCGTCCATGCTGCTGTCTCTGAAGATGCTGTCCCTCAGGGCGTACCAGCCCAGCTCTTCCCTCAGCGTCATCCTGCGCAGCTTGAACTCTACGCCGTGTATTGTTAGCTTCCTCTCGCGCTGGAATATGCTGTGGGGCGCTGTCCTCTCCTTTACCTCTGCTGGGCTTGGTATGGTCATGGCCCATCAGTACGCCGCTATGTCATCGCTCGCTACTATAGTGATGCTCTCTGGCCTTACGTTGAGTGTCTGCATGAGCTCGCCCTCCGCTGGTAGGCCTGCCTCAACCGAGGCGTAGCAGTTGTTGAGCTGGAACTCTATGTAGTCGCTTGTGCTGCGCTCAAACCTCACAGTGATGTTAAAGCTCGTCTTGTTGAGCATGAGGTCGTATATTGTGTCGTCCATGTAGTATAGCTCTAGGCTGGCCTCCAAATCCACCCTATCCGCTATCGGCTCCCCTATGTAGTCCCCTTGCCTGGGCAGCTTGACGTGGTTGTTGGTTATGCTTATGCTCCCGCCCACCACATAGCCGTAGGGCTGGCCGTTAATCGTAACCTGCTTCTGCGAGGCTTTGAAGTAATCACGCGTATCTGGCGAGACCGCTGGGAGCGTCGTGGTCTTGGATGCTTTCTGGGCTATGAACCTCACAGAGGCTGTGAGCAGGCCATCCTCCTCCCAGCTCACCTCAAGGCTCTCAACCCTACAGCCCGTGTAGAGATAGCCATGCGATGCCTGGCCTATCCTATGCTCCAGCAAGCTTACAGACGGTAGCGTGTAGTCGCTGCTAATGTCTATCGTATGCGTATATGGTGGTGCTGTGCCAGAGTCAACGACGCTGCCCAGGGCGTATTTGAAGAACTGGGCTGTCTGGACGTAGTATTCCAAGCTTGGGCCAGCGTCTATCCCATGGACGACTGGTGTTTTTGTGCGTTGGTTGTTGAGGGTTGCTACGCTCTCTTCCGCGAGCTCCACGCCGCCGTTGAAGTTGGATACGCCGCCTATCCAGCGTGAGAGGTCTGCTGGAGCCTGACCATACGTGGTCTCCTCACCAAACGATACCAGCCTGCGGAACGCCATGCCGCTAGGTGTGGAGGCCATGCCTTATAGCGTCCAGAAAACATGCATAATGCGCTAGTGGTGCGCCAGACTGGTTCTCAGCCTCGCGGCCAGTTTAACGGTGCTTGCCGCGTCTATCACGCCCATGCCTGTGTGGTTTCTGGGGTCTGTCAGCCTGGGCCATGTCTCCAGAAGCCTCCTGATGAGCGACGCCTTCCTCAGCCCTTGGAGGATTATGTTCTCCGCCGCTGAGAGCGGAATCGGGTTGGCGGAGAGCTCAATCATCCTCCTACACGCGTAGGCGTCTCCGACTTTCTTCATGACTATCGCAGCAAGGGCAGTTGCGAATGGTGTTGCGAAGCTCGTCCCCATGAGTGTCATGCTCCCGCCCTCTATGCGCGTTGTGAAGTTCGTCGGGGCTAGGACGTTGGGCTTCCACCTGCCGTCAAGCGTTGGGCCTCTGCTTGAGCCGCGCCATAGGTGTGCGCTGACCGTGCAGCCGCCTACCGTAAGAGCCTCGCGGGCAACCGCTGGTGTCCCGACGCTCATGAGCTTCGGCCCACCATTACCAGCGGCTACCGCCACGACTGAGCGCTGGGCCGTGTGGTCAACGTAGATTGACGAGGGGTCTGTCCCATCACTCGGCGCCTCGCTCGTTATGCTGAGGTTTATCGCGTGGGGCTTGAAGCGCATAGCCTCGCTGAGGGCTGTTATCAGCACGTTATCTGGAACTGGGTCTGGAACCTTCACCAAGTATATCTCCGCCTCTGGTAGGATTTTGTGGATTAGGGCGTGGATTGCGGAGCCGTGCTTCTCGGTGTCTATGATTGATTTTGTTGTGAGGTTTATCGTGTCTGTTGCTGGTATGTTCTTGGCTGCGCCGCTGTCTATTATCGCTATCCTACACCCATCGCCGCTCTCCTCGTTCATCACTTCTAGGAAGCGTGTTATGCTTAGTGCTTCATCCAGCGTGTTTCGCGCCACGCCTACCACCTACCCTGAAGCTCACCGCCTTAACCACATACTCGGCCTCGCTGCTCCTAAGAGCCCTCCAAGCCTCCTCGCGCGTTGCTTGCCTCATTCCAGGCATGAGCCAGAAGCGCTCAGCCTTGAAGTCGCGGTTCACGAGTATCCTCCACAAGCTACTTCCGAACGGGCATATCTCTGGGCTGCACGCCAGGGGGTAGCGTTTGCCGCAGTGGTAGCGCGAGCCGTTGCGTATCCTGAACATGCACATGGCCTAGCCCAGCATTCTTAGGCTGAGGGTCGCTATCTTTCTGAATACGCCCTCCTCCTCAACGTCTGCTATCCCAGCTAGGGCTATTCCGAACCACCCGTAGTCCCGCGCCAGCCTCTCGCGACTAGCCGCGAGGTGGGCTACTATCCTGTCAAAAGTCTCGTCGCGCGCCTTCGGTGTGCGCTGCCACACATCAAGCTGGAAGCTCAGCTCGTATAGGAGCTTCTGGCCAGACTGGTCTACTGGTCTAATGGATGAAGACTGCATGGATAGTGTTATGAGTGGGAATATGTCGTTCTTCGCTGGCCAGCCAGCCTTTACCCTAAGCCCTGATGCTTGCGCGAGCTCGTCTAGGAGGCTTGCGACCACGTTGGTTATTGTTCTCAGCTCCGCGCCACCCTCCTCGGCAGGCTTTTCTTCACGCGCTCAACCTCTTCGCGCATGGCTCTGAGGCGGCGTGATAGGTCTTCGGAGCTGAAGCCCACGCTGAGCGCCTCGCCATAGTCGTCGCCGAAGACTATTCTGCCACCCACGCGGAGGGCGAGCCAGTAGCTGGCGATGAGTATCGCAGCGTTCCTCACGCTCTCTGGGACTTGCTGGTAGCCCGCTGTGTAGCTCACCTCAACCTCCAGAGAGCGCGTAAGATACCAGGGGGGCGCTGGCCTGCCCGCGCTATGCCTCAACAGGCGTATAAGCCCGCTCTCAGCGTCTAGGACCTCATACTCGGCGGCAGAGTCTATCAAGGCTCCGCGCTGGTCATAGACCTTGACTGACTGGATGGAGATTATGGGTGCTGAGAGGCTCAGCTCGGAGCCGTGATGTAGTTTTATCCTCTCGCTCCGCGTGTGGGCGTCAAACCTCATGCCCGCTGTGGCGTCTATCTCAGCCTCCGCAGCCTCTATCGCTAGGCTTATCTCGCCATCCCCGACTGGGTGCCAGTAGTAGTCGCAGGTTATCACGGAGCCCTGCGGGGCTGGGGATGCTAGGCTTATCTCGCCGCGCTCAGCATCAACGGAAGCCACGCCCACCTGCGCGCCATCAACATACACCACGACATCATCTAGCAGGTCTCCGTCCCAGTCAAAATCCACGATTGGGCGGCGCTGCGTCTTGATGAGCGTGTCAGAGAGCATAGAAGCGCTCTCTCCGACAACAGCTATCGGATACCACCCGTTGAATGAGCGGACATCCCTTATTGAGGTGTAGCGCATGGCCTAGAGCTGTGATGAAACGGCTATAACGCTCAGAAGAGGAAAAAATTATGTTGGGTGTTTATTGGGCTAGGGCGTTCTTGATGATGTAGATGGCGTCTGTCTTGGCTATCTTCCACGCGAAGCGGAGGCTCGCCGCTATCTTCGTTATCCCAGCCTCCACATCCCTATCCTTCTCAACCTTGAGCCTCCTCCTGTAGCCGCCTATCCCAGCGTCGCGCGGAGCGCAGATAACAACGTCGCTGACCTTCGTAGTATCGGTGGCGCTGTAGTCCCGCTTCTCCAGATGCGTGGTTACGTATATCTTGCTAAGCCCCAGCAGTGCGTTTACCTCGCCTGTTCTAAGCACGTCGCCGCTTATGCTCTCAAGCCCCTTCGCGGCGAGGTCGTTCCGCAGGTGCATCGCCGCGCGTGGGTGGATGAGCATCACCAGCTCGTCGCGGTATCCCAGCTCCTCCAACGTCGCTACTGCCGCGTTTATGTCCTCAACCTTGAGAGGAGCCTTAGCGAGGTCAGCGACGCCTGTGGCGCTCCCCGCTATGGTGTCAGCCCTCTGTATCCCCGTGAAGAGGTTATACGCGTCCGAGCCGTCTCCTAGGCCGCGTATCACGTTCTTATCCACGACCTCGGCGAACTTCCTGGCCATGTCCTCTATCGTCAGCGCAACAACATCTACGACAGCCTCCTCCTCAGCCACGTCGGAGATTCTGCTGAGGGCGCGAACCTCTCGCGCGTCTAGCACGACGGGCTGGCCGAAGACGAGCTTAGACTCTGTGGGCGGAGAGCCCTCCGCTGGCGCATAAACCTCAAGCGTCCCAGACTTCACGTAGAACTTCATCGTATCACTCCCCATCGTCACGAACCTGAAGATGTTGGCGGCTATGCTCTCCTCTATGAAGAGGTCAAACAAGTCCTGCGAGACCGCCTGGGGTATCTCTGGGAAGTTCGCGTCGCTGCTCAGCAGCGCCTTGCCGAAGGCTAGGTACTCGCTCTGGGCTTTGGCGAGCGTGTTCATGGCCTGACCATCCCCAGCGTGGGCTTATTTCTCTCAGAAACGAGCCTTCTCCGTATTCTGCGCAGTATGGGGGTATCTAGCTCCATGCTGGCTTCCTTGACCACAGCCTCAGCGGGCTCTGCGAATGCCTTACGAATATCATGCCCCGCGCTGCTCTCATGTATGCTCTTCACCAGCTCCTCAACCTCGCTCCAGCTTGTGCTGAGAGCCTTCACCGCCTCCCAGCGCGGAGGCTCGCGGCCAAACTGCCTGTAGTGCGCTGCTAGGTGCTCATACACGCCGCGCCTATCCTCCTCTGGTATGCTCACGCCACCGCGCGCACCTGCGAGAGCAGCCATAGCAGCGGCAACACCACGCCAGACCACGACAAGCTCACCATCAACAACATCATGATGAGGTAGCTTGTATGAGCCGAAGCTATCAGGGCTGCTCGCGTCATACCACGCGAAGGCTTGGCGATACTTCTCCCAGTCTATCGTCTCCCGCCTCCCACTACCGTCGCGCGAGGCCCAAGTTCTCACGCGCTGCAACGCAGCGTCAGCGTCCCAGCGGGTCTCTTCAGGGGCTGTCTTAACCTCGCGGAACTCCACTACAGCCTTTGAGAGCGTGCTGATTGGCTCAAGGAGACCGTCGCTGGTGATGATGTAGCTCTTGCCGAAGAAGCTCAATATGCGTGCTGATGGATTAACGCCGCGCGGCGTTAGGCTCACCTCGCGTATCTCTGCGTCAACAATCTCGCGGACACCATCCACGAGTCTGTAGCTTCTTATCACGCCGCCTATGCTCAGCGCCCTTAGCGCGCCGTTCTTGACCAGCTCCCAGATTCGTCTGAAGCCAGCGTATATCCCAGCCTTTATGCGCAGGCCGACGCCGTGCTCGTATTCTGCCGCGAGTACCTCGCCTACCGCAGCCTCTCCCTCAACGCCCCTGCCGTGTAGCAGGAGTATAGGCCTGCCGCGAAGCTGCTCAGCGCCCCGCGCTAGGGCTTCTGGGGAAAACCTATCGCCCTCAAGGTCAACCTCTGGCGTTGCCGCGATTCCCTCAAAGAAGCCTATGAACCCCTCGCTGCTAACGTCCTTCACGATTAGCGGCGTAAGCTCCGCTATCGCTCTCCACTCCATCGCCGCGCCCAGCGCTGCCTGTGCTTAAAGTCGTCAGAACCCAGCCAATCCGCGTCTTCTCTATGCCCAGCCTCCCAATAACACGTTGCGCGTGGCCGCGCAGCTCGTTGAACAGGCGCTCATCACCGCAGAGGAGTTTTCCCTCGGTGAGAGCGTCTAGGAGTATCGTATCCCCCTCCTCCAGCCTCCGCCGCGCTTCCTCAAGGCTGTAGCGGAAGAGCTGGGCTGGCCAGCGAACCTCAACACCACGACGCCCAGCCTTGTTTGAGACTATGAGCAGGTCATAGTCGCTGGCTGGCGTAGAATCGCCGCGAGCACGCGAGCCGAAGAGGACTATCAGAAGCTCCCCAGCTCCGCACAGCTCGCGGAGAAGCTGCCTAAACCGCTCCTCCTTCAGCCGCCAGACCTCCCTAAACAAATCAACCCAATCGCTCCGCATAGGCGAGAACACTCCTCATACATTCTAAAGCCCGCTCAACCCCTACTATACCCCTTGTTTAGCCGCGTGTTATGTATGCTCCCCCAGCGTGGTCTGCCTAGGCTTGGCTAGAGCCTCGCGGCGTAGCTCCAGCCTTATGAGCGGAGCATAGGCCCTAGCCCCGCCTGGCATCGTGATGAGCGCGTCCACCAGCCTAACGTGCTTCTCATCCTCGCTCTCCACCACGCCGCTTACCGTCAGCCCACCTTGGAGCTGGTATCGCCTACGCATCACGCCGCCAGCGCTGGTGTTTGAGAATCTTAAGAGTGAGAAACCGCCTTAAAGCCATGCAGCTACTCAAGGAGGTTACGCGCCTCTTCAGGCGCGGCCCAGCGAGGGCTTATGCCTCGTCGCTTCCAGGCTTCTACGGTAGGTGGGGGGAGCCGAAGCAGCTTGACCAGCAGAAGCTGCTTGAGCTGGCTGAGGGTGATGCTGACGTAAGAGCCTGCCTAGACGCGATAGTGGATGCGGTAACCGCTAACGGCTGGCTCGTCTCGGCGGGTGATGAGCATGTCAAGAGCATGGTTGAGACCTGGCTAACGAGGCGCGAGGATGACTTCTGGCTCTTCCTCAGAAACCTAACCCTCACCACGCTCATCTTTGACGAGGCTTACATAGAATGCACTGGCGACTTCCCGCGCGTTATAGCGCCTTGGACTATGCGGGTGGTTAGGGACAACTATGGGCGTGTAGTGGGCTATGTCCAGCAGACAGCGTATACGGTTCATTTCAGGCCTGAGGAGATAGTGCATATCGTCCTCCACCCACTCGCTGACAGGGCTTACGGGACGCCGAAGATTGCGACGCTCTCAAGGATTCTCCTAGCCAAGCGCGAGGCCGAGCTCTTCCTCTTCCAGGTCTTCATGCGGAAGGGTGTTCTCTCAAAGGCGATAATCCTACGGCACGGTGATGAGCAGACATTTACGCGGGTGAAGAACCAGCTTGACGCTACCAGGCCAGGCGACAACCTACTACTGATGGGCGAGGTGGAGATACGCGACCTAGGCCAGCCCGTTGAGGAGCTGCGCATACTAGACATGCTCTCGGAGTTCAGGCAGCGCATACTAGCTGTCTTCCGCGTCCCGCCGATAGTATATGGCCTTGAAGGCTCGGTGAACCTTGAGACCTCGCGGAACCAGATGGTCAGCTTCGCCCAGTATGTTAAGTCGCTGCAGCGCATTATAGCTGCTGGCGTTGGCCGCGCGATTTCACGCATCTTGGGCGTTGATGGCTTCTCGTTTAGGCTTGTGGAGTGGATGAACCCTGAGCAGGAGACGCGGATACACGCGATTAGGGTTGATGCTGGTATTGAGACGATTAACGAGGCTCGCGCCGCTATGGGGCTTAAGCCATTCCCAGACGAGCCTGTGGCGGAGAAGCCTCTCCCGAAGTTCGCGGTTAGGCAGCGTCTCCAGGCTGAGGATGCGCTAGCCCAGCTACTAGCCGAGGGTGGGAGGAAGTGAGCAGGGCAATCGCCCTAGCAGCGCTCATGATAGTCGCTGGCTACCTGGCGCTTAGGCTATCAGAGGAGATACCGCCGCTGAAGCTTGTAGCATACATAATCTTCTTCACCCTAGCCCTAGACCTGGCGATAGCGCTCATCATACCCATGCTCCTGATTGCGTTTAGGCTTGATGAACGCCGCCTCAGGAGGTGGGAGGCCAGCAAGCCAATGCTCCTCACCCTAGCGGTGCAGAGTATAGCGGCATACGCCAGCCTGGTTGCGCAGGTCTTCGCCATACGCGGAGAGATTGCAGTAGCTGGGCTGACGCTCACGGCCGAGCAGCAGCTCACAGCCCTGCTCATCATAAACACATACCTCGCTGCGCGCTTGGCTGCTGAGTGTATGGACTACATGCGCCTTGAGAGGGGCTTCGGGGCTGCGGTACTCATGCTGGGGATGGCCAGCTACCTCATCTACCTAGTTGAGCTGGCGCGGCGCTTTGGGTGGCTCTAGGATGCGCGTAAGCGAGGCGGTTGATATTCTCTCCAAGGTGATGACCGTTGCCTCACTCATACTATACCAGCTCGGCTACCTTGACGCTGGCTCTCTCATAGGGATAGTCGCTGCGATAACCGCCGTGATGGCCTCGCTCCTCATACACCGCTACGGCTCCTCGCTACATAGGGGGCTGAGGAAAGCGCTGGCCCCGCGCCTACTGGTGGCGAAGACTCTGAAGGGGAGGACGATAATCCTAGGCGAGGGCTGCAAGCTATGCAACAGCCCAGCGAGACGCGAGGTGGAGGAGATGCTCACAAGCGGCGCGAGCTTCAGCAAGATACGCGAAGCCTATCCAGAGGTTGATGCCGAAACGATACTAGCCCATGTGCAGCACATGCTCGCGGAGAGGAGCGACGAGACCCTGGAAGCTCTAGCTAGGCGGCATAGGGTGAGGGAGCTGGACATGCGCGAAGAGCTACAAAGACTAATCAGAAGGCTGGAGAAGCTATACGCGAAGCTGGCCAAGCTGGATGAGATGTTCTTCAAGGAGCAGAGCATCAGGACGCAGGACTACATACACAGCATAGGCGAGAGGAGGCAGATACTGACGAAGATTCGGGAGACG
The DNA here is from genome assembly GCA_015520425.1 of Candidatus Pelearchaeum sp. GTDB lineage: Archaea > Thermoproteota > Nitrososphaeria_A > Caldarchaeales > Caldarchaeaceae > Pelearchaeum. The sequence goes on from WAQC01000026.1 coordinate 11,697, forward strand.
CTGGAGATTATCGGGAAGCTGCGCGACGAGGAGAGGGCTGAGAAGGATTTGGGGGAGCTTCTACGCAGGCTCAGGAGCTAAGAAGCCAGCGCGCATACTTCTCCACAAACTCGCGCTTGAGCGCCCTGAGCTGCAACGCCCTCCACTTCTTGTCTGGGTTTATCCAAAGCCCATAAACCTTGGGCGTCGCAGCTACGCGCATCTTCTTCAGGAGTGTGAAGAGTTTTTCGCGCCGCATCCTCATTATGGCCTGGCTATCCAACCCTATCCTAGGGTCTAGTAGCCTTCCGTAGTTCTCCGCGACCCAGCGGCGTAGTGCGTTTAGGCTCCTGCCATCCCTGAAGCGGCGCGCGAGCGCATCAACCCCTGCGTGGAGCTTCACGCCGAAACGCTCCTCAAAGCTCCGCAGCGCCTTAAGCTTCCGCGCATCCAGCGGAACCTCAAACGACACCATATAGCTCTTGGTGAAGTTGTGGAAGCGCTGCATCACGCTCAATATCTCCACGAAGGGCTTGTCCAGCCTCTCCATGCTCTCAAGCAGCAGGGCGCGGCTCACACCTATCCCCCTGAAGCTGGGATGAACCACGACGCGCTCAATACGTAGGACGTGCTCTCCCCTGTGCCTACGATACCACTCGGCGTTGAAGCAGTTTGCATGACCACCAGCGGGGAAGTAGGGCGAGGCATAGACCACAACCCCAATCAGCCTATCATCTATACACGCCTTGAAGACCTTCTTCACACCGCCAGCGTGGTGGCTTCGGTAGTGGAGGAAAGCCAGGCGCCGCCAGTCGTCGTAGCTGCCCTCCTCAACCCTGAGAGACCTAAGCAGGCTACATGGTTTCTCAACGACATCGCGCCGCCTAACCTCAACGCCGCTGCCCAGATGCTTTACTATTACGATGTCTGGGTTTAGGTCTTCCTCCAAGTCGTTCATGGCTGTGCCAGCTATGAGCGTCATGCCCCTCCTCCTCACGTAGCGCTGGAACGTGTATGCCGCTGCCCGCGCTGTCTCGCGGTCAAGGGTTGAGCAGAACTCATCCAGCACTAGGGTGCGCGCTCCCTTGCTTAGGGCTAGGGCGAAGAGGTAGCGTAGCTTCTGCCCCTCGCTCAGCTCGTCAAAACGCCTAAGCCAGCTATACGTGTCGCTAAGCCCAGCGGCGGAGAGGATACTGATAGCCTCAGCCGTGTCGCGGCCTAGCGAGTCTATAACCCTAACACGCCTATCCACGCGCTCAGCAAGCCTCCAAGAAGTAACGACTGGGGAGAACTCCCGATGCTTGGAGAGCTCCTCAGCCAAGAAGCGCATCAGCAAGCTCTTACCCCCGCCGCTCTCGCCAGTTATGTAGACCACGTGGCCAGGCTCCAGCTCAAGCTCAAACCTGCTGTAGATTGTGTATGGCTTGGCCTCAAGCCCCAGGCCGAAGGCCTCCGCAACGTCGCGGACGCGCTCGCTGGCGCGGCCTACGCGCGTGTCAAAGGTTCTCTCATACCCAACCCTAACGCCAGCAAGGGACGCAGCCCCACCACGACCAGCGGGTAGGGGATAGTCGGAGAACGGTACTGGGAGCGTGAGCCGCGCCATCAACCAGCGGGAAACCCGCGAGAGCTATAACACCCAGCATACACTTTCACCCTACTCTCTAAACATATACGCAACAAAATAACATACACAGACGTTAGAGATGACAAAAGCGTCTCTTGTCGTCTCTGAGGTATCTCTACAGTCAAGCAGCTTGACGATAGAGACGACAAGACGGGGTGAGCCTCATGCCTCCTAGACGCGCCCTAGGCAGTTCTCCCAAGCGTATAATCGTTAGGGTGAGTGATGAGATGTATTCCTGGCTTGAAAGTAAGGCTGATGAATACGACACCTCGGTATCCTCGTTAATCAGGCGCCTCATACGCGAGGCCATGCGCCGCGAGGGTTTCTCACCCCATTTAACACGGCGGCACGAGGCTCGTGGTGATGAGCATGCCGAAGATGAGGTCAAAGAAGAAGGCTCTTGAGCTCATCTTCTCGCTGGGAGAGAGGCTTGAGCTCCTCTGCGCCGAGCGCGGCGTGAGCGAGCTAACCGCAGGCCGCGGGGAGCTGCGTAGCCTGCTCAACATCGGGAGCAGACGCGGGAAGGACCTGCTCACGATGGCTCTCCAGCAGTTCGCCGCTGGAGAGGTTGTGAAGACGCCGCGCTGGGAGCTTAGGGTGAGAGACTGGGAGAAGCCCGTGATATGCTTCAGAACACTCGCGAGGAGGTGATACACGTGGCCAGCATTAGGCTTATACAGGTTGAGAAGCTGAGAAAGAGCAGCTACAACCCTAGGATAGTCCAGGACCCCGATAGGGCACGCGCGCTAGCTGCGAGCATAAGGGAGGAGGGCGTCAGGCAGCCCCTCTTGGTATGGCGAAACGCGCGCGAGAATGTGTATGAGGTGATAGATGGCTGGAGGCGTCTCAGAGCGGCGCGAGAGGCGGGAATAAAACAGCTACCCTGCGTAATCCTAGAGCTGGACGAGCACCAGCTAAAGCGCGCAGCCCTCTCAATACACCTAACCCAAGACGACCTCACGCCAGAGGAGCTGGTCAACTTCATAGACAGGCTAGTTGCGGAGGAGGAGTTTAGGAACATAGACGACGTGTGCCGCTACTATGGCCTCTCAAAGGAGTGGTACTACTCTCTCCGTAGGGCGGTCAAGGTACGCTCGCGGCTAGACCACGACGTGAGCGGCTTACCAGTATCCACGCTCTCCGTGATAGAGCGCTCAAAACTACCAACAGACAGGAAGCAGGAGCTCATACAAGCCCTCGCCGAAGAGCCGCTGCCCCGCGAGGCCGTGAAGCAAATCGTAGAACGGATGGAGGAGAAACCCACGATAACGGCGGCGGAAGCAATAGAGGAGCAGAAAGCACACGAACCACAGAAGATAGAAGAGGGCTTCATAGAGGCGGAAGGAAGACTAACATACCAAATCAAGAGAGTGGGAAGAACAATAACAATAACAGCGCAGGACCCCAAACAACCAAGCAACAGACAACAACTAACAATACCAGCGGAAGACCTCCTGATAATCAGGAGGCTCATCCAGGAAATAATCTGAGGAGAGTTAGCTTTATCATTTATCCGAGTTATGTTTTTGTGATGTTGCGGGTTGGTGATAGGGCTAGTTATACGAAGACGATAACCGCCGAGGATATACGGGCCTATGCCGAGCTGACGGGTGATAAGAACCCTCTACACCTTGACGAGAACTATGCTAGGAATACGCGCTTCGGCAGGGTAATAGCGCATGGGATGCTCACCGCCAGCCTAATCTCAGCAGTCATCGGGACAAAGCTCCCAGGGCCTGGGGCGATTTACCTAGAGCAGAGGCTACGCTTCACGAAGCCCGTGTATCCTGGGGATACTGTGACCGCCGAGGTGGAGGTTGTGGAGTTTCGCGAGGAGAAGGGGGTTGTGAGGCTTAGGACTGACTGCCTAAACCAGCGTGGTGAGCGGGTGATAGAGGGCGAGGCTGTGCTCCTGCTCAGATAGAATCCGTTATATACCTGGCTAAAGCTCACGCGGCCGTGGATGAGCCAGGCCTGGCCTCCTGTTTATGACGAGAGCTACCTACCCCCGATGGATGAGCGTTACTGGTTTAGGAGCGTGGAGACGCTCAAGCCGCGTGAGCGTGAGAAGCTAATCCTTGAGAAGCTACGCGCACAGGTTCGCTACTGCTGGGAGAACTCCCCATTCTATCGTAGGAAGTGGAAGGAGGCTGGCGTCTCTCCCGACACGCTCAAGAGCCTTGAAGACCTCCGTAAATTCCCCTTCACCACGAAGGACGAGTATAGGCGCGACCAGTCTGAGAACCCTCCCTTCGGCTCAAACCTCTGCATACCGCGCGAGAGGATATTCACTGTTCATGGGACTAGCGGGACGACTGGCAAGCCTGGCGTGTTCGCGTTCAGCTATGATGATGTTAGGAGGATTGCGAATGCTCATGCGCGTATTATGTGGGGTTTTGGGCTTAGGCCGCGTGATACGGTGATGATAGCCGCGTTCTTCAGCCTGTATATGGGGAGCTGGGGGGCTCTGTGGGGGGTTAATAGGCTCGGCGCTAAGGCGTTCCCCTTCGGCGCTGGCGCTCCAGGCCAGACAAGAATGGGCGTGAGGTGGGCGCGAGAGCTGAAGCCAACAGCGCTCTACGGAACAATCTCATACATCCTCCACTTCGCAGAAGTCGCGTACGAGGAGGGAATAGACCCCCAGAAGGACTTCAACTTCAGGATAATCTTCACCTCTGGCGAGCCAGGGGCGTCGCTGCCTACGATGAAGGAGAAGATAGCCAAGATATTCGGGGCCAAGCTGGTTGATACAGGCTCAACAGCCGAGATGACCCCCTGGATGACCAACGCCGAATGCGAGCAGACATGCGGAATGCACCTATGGCAGGACATCGTATACACGGAGGTTATAGACCCCAAGACTGGCGAGGTGGTTGACTACGGCGAGGAGGGCGTCCCAGTATATACGCATCTTGAGCGCGAGACGCAGCCCATGATACGCTTCTGGTCAAACGACATTACGACGTGGGTAGATGAGCCGTGTGAGTGTGGCAGGACTTATCCACGCCTCCCGAAGGGGATTTACGGCAGGCTGGATGACATGCTCATCATACGCGGGGAGAATGTCTTTCCGAGCGCTGTTCAGGAGGCGCTTGAGTCTGTTGAGGGCTATGGCGGTGAGCATCAGATAATCATCACACGGGAGAGGAGTATGGATGTCTTGATTGTGCGCGCCGAGTATAGCGAGGCGTACGCGAGGCGGGCTGAGCTTGAGCCTGCCCTGCTGGAGAAGCTCCGCGAGAGGATGGAGCAGAGCATAAGAGCCAAGTGCGGCGTCTCCGCTGTGGTTGAGCTCGTCCCACCGAAGACGTTTGACAGGACGCAGCTAAAGGCTAGGCGCGTGATAGACCAGCGCGAGCTCTATGAGGAGCTTAAGAGCCTGCGGAAGGCCTAGGCCACCTGCTCGCGGCAGGCTAGCGACTTTATCGTGCTCAGTATCCTTGAGAGCTGGGAGCCTGGTGGGAAGACCTCCTTCACGCCCAGCTGCTTAAGCCACTCGGCCTCGTTGGGAGGTATTATGCCGCCGACGATGACGGGTATATCAGCGCCCTCCCTCCTCAACAGCTCCAGAACCTCTGGAACTCTAACATGATGCATACCCTGCATGGAGCTTATCCCGATTACATCCACGTCCTCGTCAATGGCTACGCGGACTATCGTCTCTGGGAGGGCGTATCCGAGGAAGATTACCTCAACACCGTTGTCGCGTAGGTAGCGGGCAACCATCCTAATACCTACGTCGTGTATATCCACGCCAAGCTTTGCGAGCAGCACACGCGGCCTGCGCTCCGTCATGCTCATCCCCAAGCCAAGGCCTGCTGAGTCCCATACACCTCGCGGAAGACCTCGTATATCTCGCCCACGGTAGCGTAAGCGGCTGCCGCCTCTATCGCGTATGGCGTTAGGTTCTTGTTCTGCCTAGCCGCCTCGCGGAGCTCCTCAAGACGCGCCTTGACAGCCTCATTATCCCTCATGCGCCTCACGTATCTAACACGCTCAGCCTGCTTCTCCTCAAGCTCCAACGTAACGCGGAGAAGCTCTATGTCAGGCTTCTCACCGCCGCGCGTCTGGTAGATATTCACACCAACGACAGGAATCTCACCGCGCTCTATCTTGAGCAGCGTCTCATACCTAGAGTCGCTTATCTCCTTACGCGGAAGCTGTTGCCTCGTTGCCTCAAGCATCCCGCCTACGGCCTCTATCTCATCCAGCTTCCTCCAGATTGCCTCCTCCATACGCTTGGTGAGATACTCAACATAATACGAGCCAGCGAGGGGGTCTACGACGTTGGCCACGCCTGTCTCGTGGAAGAGGATTTGCTGAGTCCTCAGAGCTATGCGCGCCGCCTTCTCTGTGGGTAGGCCGAGGGCCTCGTCCATCGCGTCGGTGTGGAGAGACTGGACGCCGCCTAGAACAGCGGCTAGAGCGTGGTATGCTGTCCTTACAATATTGTTCTCAGGCTCCTGCGCCGTGAGCGCGACACCAGAGGTCTGGGCATGGAACTTAAACAGCCACGAACGCGGGTCTCTCGCCTTATACCGCTCGCGCATAAGCTTAGCCCATACCTTCCGCATAGCCCTAAACTTGGCCACCTCCTCAAAGAGGTCGTTATGGACGCATAGGAAGAATGAGATATGCTTGGCCGCCTGGTCTGCTGTTAGGCCGCGCTTCATGGCCTCCTCAACATAGACCATCGCGTCAGCGATGGTGAATGCGGCCTCCTGCACCGCTGTAGCCCCAGCCTCGCGGAGCTGGTAGCCGCAGACGCTTATCGCATACCAACGCGGCATGTTATGCGCGCACCACTCAAGAAGGTCAACCGAGAGCTTCAGAGCAGGCTCAAGGGGGAGGGGCGGGTTCCCAACATGGAAGAGCATGAGCGTATCGTTCTGCGTAGTCCCGCCTACCTTACTCACGTCAAGGCCGCGCTTCCTAGCCATAGCAACAAACATGGCGAAAATCGGCATGCCCACGAAGTAGGTTATGAGGGACGTGGTTATCCTATCAATCGGAATATCCTCAAAAGCGGTCTCCATGTCGTAGAGAGAGCTTATCGGACTACCGCCCTGCCCAATCTCACCCCTAACACGCGGGTCGTCAGAATCATACCCGTAGATTGAAGGCGAGTCAAGAACAAGGTTAAGCCCAGTCTCACCATGCTCCAGCATAAACTTAAACCGCTTATTCGTCTCCTCAGGCGTCCCATAACCAGTAACCATCCTTATCGTCCACATCCTACCGCGATACATGTTTGGGTAGATTCCGCGCGTGTATGGATACTCTCCTGGAAATCCTATGTCCTTGAAGTAATCTATGTCCTCCACGTCCTCTGGTGTGAAGACGCGCTTTATCGGTATGCCCGATGCTGTGGTGCTCACGTCGCGCTCTGGGACGCCTGTCTTCTCAATCCACTGCCGCAGCGTTAGATTCTCCCAACGCTCGCGCTCGCTCTTCAGCTTCTCCAGAAAATCGCGCGAATAACCATGCTCTACTGGGGCCAAATGTTATACCCCAAGCCCCTGCCCGCTCCGCGCCTAATATAAACATTATCGCCACGCTTAAAACAGATAACAAACATGGATAAACCTCCGCTGTGCGGCTGGCCTTCACCGCGCTAATAGTAATCCTCACACTAACAAGCGTAGCTACGGCAGAAAAGGCTGAGACCAGCACAATACCTGGAACCGCTGGAGCAGCCTACCCACAATGGACGCGGGATGGTGAGGGAATCATCTACTACCAGCGCGGCGACATCTGGATTATCAACCTAAGAACCCTTGAGAGGAGTATGCTGGTAGTTGAGCCGTACTGGGATACGCGCCCAGCTCTCTCGCCTTCGGGGAGCGTCCTAGCCTTCACCTCGGAGAGAATCTACGGCGGGAGGACGACGGTCTGCCTGAAGAAACTCAACGAGAACAGCCTACGCTGCATAGCGCCCCTAGCAGAGCTCACATACACATGCGGCCCACAGACATGGACGCAAGACGGCGAGAGGCTCCTGATATGCAGCACGCGGCCAGTGATAACCGAGCAGGGGATAACATGGCTCTCCGAGCTCTGGATACTGACGCTCAAGACCAACAAGCATGAGCGGATAGCATCATACGTGGGCATAGTATCAGCAGCATGGTCCCAGAAGAACGGCATCATACTAGTAGGAAACCGCACAGGACAGGACGCGAATATCTGGCTCCTGAACCCAGAAACGCGCGAGAGCGCTCTGCTCATACGCGGCGGAAGCTACCCAGCATGGTCTCCCGACGGGAAGCTGATAGCGTATAGCATGGACGGCGACATATGGGTAATGGAGCTTCACAGCCAGCGCAGATGGAGGATAACAAGCGGAGAACACCTTGAAACAACGCCAGCGTGGTCGCCAGATGGGAGGCGCATAGCATACGCCAAACTAGCCCAGCCAATAGGTGAAGCCACAGAGCAGGAGGGGATAATCATAGCAGAAGCGCCAGGGGAGGAGGGAAGAACGCCGCCGACAACGTTGGTCATGACCGCAGCAGCCCTAGCGGCGCTCCTAACAATCATGGCAACACGCGGCAGAAAGGCTCATGTGGAGAAGAGCCACATAGCAACAAGAGCCAGCAGAATACCCAAACCCTGCTTCAGCGTGATAGGCTCCCTAAGAATCAGAAACGCCAGCAGAATCGTAACAACAGGATAGAGCGCAGTCATCGTAACCACGACAGAGGCCTTCCCCTTACTTATCGCGAAGAGGAAGAAGAGCGAGCCAAGGGTGAGGAAGACACCAGTCAAAACCCCATAGACCACGCCGTTCACCTGCGTCTCAGGCCTAAACCCAACAAGATACAGCGCCAACAACCCAATAGCAACAGACCCCACAACCTCATACACCAACACGCTCTCAGGCCTAATGTAGTTCGTCGCCAGCTTCGGAAAGAACCCCCACAAACCCCACAGCAATAATGCCAAAACAGCAAACACAAACCAACCATTCATAAAAACAAACAAAAACAAACAACCAATAAATAAACCCACAACAGCCAGTGCTATTCTCCCATCAAGACGTATAGTAGGTCGTGGTTACCTAGAATTAGAGAAAGGACGGTTCTCTTGGTTATTTGGACGCTAAATGCTTAAAAGAATCTAGAGAAGAGATAAAAGAAGTGCGGGCAATCTCTATCCTATGGGGCTTGGCCGCGTATCTACTTGGATTCATAGGAGCATTCACGATACTGCCATTATTGCTACTAGGCGTTGTTCCTACTCTTGATTCTCCATTAACAGCTGTCATAGCGTTAGTAACATCCTTCATCTATTTCTCCATCTTTACCATATTGACAATGTTCTCTCTGGTCTTGGTTCTAATATCAGCTATGGCTGGTAGAAATATCGCTGTGCCTATAGGATTATTGCTAGGCGGGTTTAATGCTTTCATTTTTCTGAGCTGGATTATCTCCGTCTACCCCTAACAAAAAGGGGGGGGAGGAGCTGTTTAACCATACCAAGATAAAAAATGCTCTATCTTCTCTGACTTACTCATCAGGGAAGACATAGAAACTCCTCAACCAATACCTAAGAGGCAGTTAAGTTAAAATCTTGTTAATAAGGGCTAGACCGTAGAGCGGCCGTGGTCTAGCCTGGACTAGGACGTGGGCTTTCCGAGCCCAATACCCGGGTTCAAATCCCGGCGGCCGCATGAACATTAATACATAGCGTTATGGCGATGTTGTGGTATGCCGTTGGTGCATATCTATATTGCTGAGGGGAGGTCTGAGGAGCAGAAGCGTGAGATGGTGAGGAGGGTAACGCAGGCTATTCGGGAGACGATAAATCCGCAGTCCTCTATTGAGATTGTGGTTCATGAGGTTCCTAGGCGGAATATCGCGATAGATGGTAAGACGCTTGCGGAGATGTGAGGCTTGGTAACCTTTTATAAAAACAATGACGAGGTGTTGGTCGGCGATGAAGAGTCCTGGCTGGCTGAAAAGTGATGAAGGTAAAAAGCTCTGAGCTGTGTTAATCCTCTCCTCTTTTTACTTGTATTATCATCTCTATCTCCACTGGTATGTCCAGCGGCAGCTTATTCACCCCTACCGCTGTTCTCGTGTGTCTTCCTTTCTCGCCTAGGACTTTTATCAGTAGTTCTGATGCGCCGTTTATCACCCATGGTTGGCGGTTGAATGTCTCGTCGCTGGCTACGTAGCCTGTTAGTTTGATTATTCGTTCTATCTTGTCCAAGTCTCCCAGTGCTGCTTTGGCTGTTGCTAGGCAGTTGAGCGCCACCTCTTCAGCTATCTTGTATGCCTGCTCCTCCGTTATCTCCCTGCCCACCTTACCCGTTGCTGTTGGTTTTCCATCCTTTACTGGGCCGTGGCCTGAGAGGAAGAGCAGGTCTCCGACCTGTATGTATGGTATGTACGACGCCACAGGCTTGGCTGGCTCTGGAAGCTCATAACCCAACTCACGTAGCTTACGCTCAACCTCCATGAGTGTTATGCGTGTATTGTGTGGTAATTAAGACTAGTTACCGTGCTTGTAGCGACGGGTAATGCTTATATTCTCGTATGAGGGGTTGAGGCGTCTAAACATGAGTGAAGAAAAGCGGCTGTCCAAGAAAGGTTGGGTTACGCAATCACCTGAGGGTGATTTGCTGCTGGTGAATGATAAGGGAACGGCGTATAAGGTTAGCGAGTCTGTTGTAGCTGTCTGGAACATCTTTGAGAACAAGACCGTTGAGGAGGTCGTTAGCGAGATTGCTTCGCAGGTAGATGTTGACGTTAACGAGCTGCGCGAGGCTATACAGCAGCTTGCTACCCAGCTTCAGGAAGCAGAACTCCTAGCATAAGGAAAATAGGTAAAGAGCCTAACATCCAAACCCCCTGGCGTGGGCTGATGCAGCGCCAGCGCTGCACACCCAGCTATATTGTTTTCTGATACGCTTGTAACGGCGTCGGCGCATGGTAAAGGATATACGGCTCTAGTTCGTTTTCACCCTATAGCTTTGCGCGTTAAGAGGCTGTTTGACCTGGCTGTGGGCTGGGGCTTTGTGGTTTGGGGAGTGTTTGGCTTTTTGCCAGGCTTGATTCTAGGCCTGATAATCCTCATAGCTACTTACATGGAGGATTATGAGGGGCATGATGTGCGGCGTGATGGTGTTTTGGGCGCTTTCTTCACCAGTAACGAGCTTAGGGTTGTTAGGTTGTTGATGAGCTCGCCTAGCGGCATGTCTGCCGCAGCTATAGCGCGTGAGCTGGGGATGGGTAGGATGACGGCGTGGCGTGTTCTCAATAGGCTGGCCAGCAGGGGCGTTGTGGTCAGAAGCGAGGGAGAAAACAAGAACATAACCTACAGACTGAACAGCGATGTGCGCGACGCGCTACTACTGCTCGCGAAGAAACACTAGGCTATGTGTATAGTTTCTTGAGCCGTTGCAACAACCCCTCGGTGAGGTTCTGTAGCGTGAATTGCTGCGCTCTTGAGCGGGCGTTCTCAGACATCTTGTCATGTAGCTCCTGGTCTTCTGCGAGTCTTCTTATTGCCGCGGCCGCTCCCCTGTAGTCTTCTGGCCCCTTCACGTGGATTCCATCTATCCCGTCTCGCACAACCCAGCGCTGGCCTCCTACCGCTGAGGTTACCACAGGCACGCCGCAATACATGAACTCCAGCTGCGTTATGCCCAGCGCCTCCATCCTACTCATGATTATGTTCAGGTAAGATTTCTTCATGAGCGCCACCTTCTCCTCGTCGTTTAGCCTGCCTACGTAGCTCAGGTTGTGAAGCCCCCTGCTCTCGCGCTGCACCTTCTCATGCTGGTTTGACGGCGCTCCAGCTATTACGAAGTGTATATCCCTCCTGTCTGTGAGTAGCTTGGCTGCTCTCACTACTGCGAGGGGGTTCTTCCGCTCTTCAATCGTCCCCACATAGCTCACCAGCTTGACGTCGGTTGGTATGTTGTGTCGCTCAAGAATCTTCTCAGGCTCCCGCGCTGCGTTGTCTATGAACTCCGAGTCAACGCCGCCTGGGTAGAGGTGTATCTGCTCGCGCCGTGCTCCTAGTCTGAGCATGTCCTCCTCCTCAAGCGGTGTGGTGCAGAGGATTAGGTCTGCCGTCCTGAATATCTGGGGGAAGACGAGCCTGTTCCACGCCTCGCGGTAGCTCCGCTCAATCAAGCTATAGTGCGTCGGGTCAGGAGGCTGGTAGTGCGACATGTGGCAGAAGATTACGGGCTTCTGAAGAAGCCCCTCCGCCATCAAAGCCCTAACCCAGAGGACAAACTTCGCCGCATCCTCAGGCCCGTTCCAGAGCGTGCTATGCGTTATCATCACGTCAAACCCAATCTCCTCGTAGAGTCTCCGTAGAGCGTTGACGAAGTCGCGTAGCATGATGCGGCGCGGCGGCCACGTTGAATGATAACCATCAACCCTGATTACAGGAACTCCAAACTCAGTCTCGTTACTCCAGATGTAGCCCTTCACCGAGGTTGCTATAACCTTCGGCGAGATTACGGGCTTGTTATCATGATAGGGGCTCGTCACAAGATATGACTTACATCCCTGCTTCTGGAGCTGCAACGCTAGGCGCTGGGCTACCAGCTCCTGCCCCTTCGTGAAGCTCGTCTGATACATTATGTTGATTACCTTCATGAGACATGCATCTCTCTCAAGATTGACTCAACATCACGCGAGGTTTGGAGAGCTTCCAGGAAGCTCTCTCGCGCGTTGAATGGTATTGTGTGCTTGGCCTCTAGGTTCTTGGGCGTCTCGCTGTGTATTATCC
>WAQC01000027.1 GCA_015520425.1 Candidatus Pelearchaeum sp.
ACTGGGATATACTTCGTCCAGCGCGACTTCCCCATACCTGGCAGGAGCAGGGTTTTCTACTACCGCAAAGGCTCTGCTGGAAGCAGGGTCTCGCCAGAAGACGTTGATGAGGAGCTCGTAGCCTCCGCTAGGATTGTTCATCTTACTGGGATAACGCCAGCGTTGAGCGAGTCGGCCCACAACGCCTGTAAGAAGACTGTTGAGCTGGCTCAGAAGCACGGTGCGCTAATCTCGTTTGACACCAACATTAGGCCACCTCTCTGGCGTAGGATGGATGAAGCAGCGGAGAAGCTTAGGTATTTCATAGAGAGGGCTGACATCCTGTTCGTAGATTCAGCAGACGCTAGGATAATCGTTGGTGAGGAGGAGCCTGATAGGGTTGTTAGAGCTTTCCAGAATCTCGGCGTTGATACTATAGTTATGAAGCTAGGCCCCTCTGGTGCTCTTGCTGTTCGTGGCGGTGAGCGTGCCAGAGAGCAGGCGGTACAGGTTCCCGTTGAAGACACCATAGGTGCGGGAGATGCTTTGGCGGGGACATTCTTGGGCTGCTTCGTCCTAGGCGGCGCGTCTCTAGGCGAGGCTCTTAGGAAGGCTGTGTTAGCAGGCTCTCTAGTGGTCATGACGCGCGGAGACCAGGAGAACCTACCGACGCTTGAGGAGCTGGAAAGCCTTGAGAAGGCTGTTAGATGACACTATCTTATGTATGGTCTGGGCTTTATCGGCAACCTGGCGGTGGAAGCCCATACAGCCATCGCTGCAACGGCTAGTAGCATAACAACTATTGCTACCCCGTTTTGGGGGTTTGGGCTCCCCGCCAACTGCATGAAGAGTGTCCATAGTATTATTGAGAGTGAGCCTGAGAGCCAAGCTCTACTCCTGCTCAGTATGGATTGGACTATTCCAAACCCGAAGGCTAGGCATGGTGGTATTAGATACACGAGAGGCGTTGCTGGGTTTATCGCTATTAGCGCGTAGAGCGCCGCAACTACCAGCGCGAGAAACAATAGTATAACACGCGGCTCTCTCCACCTAGCCCCGCTCTCCGCTAACTCCACATGAGCTATCTCACCACTGGGGATGAACAGTCTTTGGTTCCTCTCACCCGTCTGCTGTTCCTCCACATCCTCAACCCACAGCCCGTCATCTACCCTACTATATTCCGCTGCGCGGCCTACGTATATGCGCCCCTTACTGCTTGCTATCCTGACCTTCTTCCCGATAAGCTTGGAGAACCGCTCCCCACCGTTTAAGGCCATGTGTTTGGTATGGTGCGTGGTGTTATTATGCGGTTCCGTATAACATCATGTCTTTAGTCTTCTCCAGGTTATTGCCAAGAGCCCTCCCATTATTCCCAGGACGGAGCCTATGAGGAAGCCTCCTGGTATGAGTATGCTGATGATTGACGCTAGGAGCACTATGTTACCCCATGTTCGGGCTTGTTCTGGCTTGTTGTATAGGATTAGCGCGGATGAGGTTATCACGAGTCCGAAGAGGAGGCTGGCAAGTAGCATCATGAAGAGCCAGAAGTCCATTATCTTTACCATGAATCCCCATATCAGGCCCCCTAGGTTCGGTGGTAGTAGTATGCTCCATATAGGATAGCCCGCGAGCCAGAGTAGGATTCTGAGTATAGCTCCTATTATTATCATCAGCCCCGCAAGCAGTGAGGGGACGAAGGCCTCAACAGGCTTCTCTCCCGCCTCCATAGCCTCAGTCCTCTATCCCAGCATCCTCGTCTCGCGGATTTTACCTAAATACGCCGCCACGAGCTGGTGAAATACTTTCCCCTTCAGAGGCGGCTTCACCTCAGCCACTCGGCAAGCCCCATGACCGCATCAACACTACACCCAATCGGGAATAGTATCGGCGTGGTTATTCCAGCGCGCATATATTCGCGCACACGCCTGGCGCAGTACTCCGCGTCTCCGCAGACTGTTAGCGCGTCAACCATCTTATCGTCTATCAGCTCCATTACCTTATCCTTGTCCGCGTTCTCAAGGTGCCAGAAGGGGTCGTTATGTGGCTCGCTCCACCTGTATGCGCTTCTCAGCTCTTCTAGGATGTTGATGCTCAGCCCTCCGTGCTGGAGGAGAAGTTCCCCGAATCCTGGGATGGAGGTTAGGAAGCCAACAGGTAGTTTAAGCGTTTTTAGCGCGTTATCAACATCATCGGAGACGCATGTCCATATTGAGCACGCCACCTCTACGTCATCCTCCTTCCCAGCGTTCTTTACCGATTCTCTAACAACACCGACAGCCCACTCCGCGTATTTCGTTGAGGTGCATGAGTTTAGTATAGCTCCATCGGCCAGCTCTCCAGCCAGCTTAAGCATCCTAGGCCCCATGGCTGCGAGGAGAATCCTGGGATGCGCGCCGTCGGGAGGCTTAAAGAAGAACCGCGCATCCCTGAGCTTGAAGTAGCGCCCACTAAACGAGCTCTCACCCCTTAGAAGACTCTTAAGAGCTACCAGATACTCTCTCACATATTCCAGCGGTTTATGGTATTCTATTCCTAGCTGGCCTTCAATAACTGAGCGTAGGCCGCGGCCTATGCCTAGGACGAACCTATTTTCGGAGAGCTCGCTCATCGTTAATGCGAACATAGCCATGTATACGGGGTTCTTGGTATAGACATTCACGATACATGAGGCGAGGCGTATCTTGTTTGTGTTGTAGGCTATTGAGCCTAGTATGGGGAGCGCGTCCCTGAAGAAGGGGTCCTCAGAAACCCATACCGAGTTGAAGCCCTTATCCTCAGCCTTCAAGGTGTGGCTTATCAACTCCCTAGCTGGGAGACCTGTCTGGAGACCAAGCCCAACACGCATGACGAAGAGAAGCTGATAGTCGTCATAGTAAGTTTTTCACTAAGGGGTTTATAACGGCCTGGAGGTTAAAACTTCATAAACGATAATACGTGTAGAGCGTAAAGAATAATTAGTATGTTAATCATTTTGGCTGAAGCTTTTAAGTTGATTCCGAAAGCTTTATCTGCGTGTAAAAAATTTGAGGAGCCGCAGGTAAGGAAATATGGCAGACGAGAAGCCTTTACTTTTCGTCAGACAGGCTTCAGGGCTGACGAGAGCCATATCCACGTGGCCTGCGCTATTCTGGGGGCTTGGCGTAAGCTTTCTGCCATGGCACTACTACCTCTTCACAGCCATCCCAACATGGTTCCCAGGCGTTAACCTACCCTTCATCTACTTCGTGGGCGGGGCTATAGTCCTCCTGGAAGTAACCGCGATGGCTCTCTGCTACGTGGCGATGCCGAGGTCAGGCTCAATCTACATCCCAGTCTCCAGAGCGGTATCGCCCATGCTGGGAATCATGGAGGCAACACGCTCATTCATAACCAACCCAGTCCAGCGAGGAGTTACAGCATTCATAGCGGCAGGAGCCATCGCATCAATGCTCTCAACAGTAGGAAGACTAGCTGGAGACCAAGGGCTAATCAACATGGGCCAGGCATTATCTGCGAACCCGTGGAATCTCGTGGCTCTGGCTATCTTCTTCAACTTCGTCGGGTGGGTGGTGAATGTTCTTGGTCCGCGGATAATGGCTAGGTGGGTTCTCTTCTGGGGTGCTGGCTCTTTCCTGACGATATTGCTCATTAATGGTTTGTTGGCATCCGCCTCGCCTGACGTGGTGCGCGCTAGGTGGGACGCTACCTTCGGCGCGGGCGCTTATGATGAGGTTCTCCGCGTGGCTCAGGCAGGCGGCTTCACACCCCCAACAATATCATGGGAGCCTACACTGGCAGCGCTGCTACTGCCAGTATCCAACACCTGGCCCTATACCCTGATGCCCGTAGTGGGCGAGGTTGAGAAGCCTAGGAGAAACATACCGCTCAGCATGATGGGCGGAGCTGCCATACTAATGGTGGTCAACACCCTGACGGCTTTCAACTACATGAGGCTATTCGGCACATTCGGCAACGCCTATGCTTTCGTCACAAGCAACCCAGAGCTGGCTGGCCAGCTAACGCTAACACCAGTCCTGCCCATAGACCTGTCGCTCTTCGCCACTGTTATAGCGGCTGGCTCGCTACCCCTCGCGCTCCTCGTAGCCTTCGGCCCGCAGTGGGGCAACTTCGCAGACGTTGTGGTTAATGAGAACTTCACCTCGCGGCCGCTCTTCGCCATGGCCATGGATAGGATGGGGCCAGAAATCTTCGCACGCGTTCATCCGAGGTTCCACAGCCCGTGGGTCGGGAGCACGTATTGGTTCCTCGTGACGCTCAGCACGTCTATCCTCTCTGGGGCGTATGTGGAGACGGTCTCGGCGATAGTCTTCGGCATCACCTTCGTGTATGGGCTGGCTAGGCTCTTCCAGCACTTGGCCGAGATAGAGCTACCCTACACGAGGCCTGAAATCTATAGGAGCGGCATAACGATTGAGATTGCTGGAATACCCTTGATGACGATACTCGGAGCGTTCTCCGCTGGGCTGTTCCTGTATCTGCTCGCCACACTGCCAGCGAACCCCGTTTACAGCGCCGCCATGATAGGCGTCATCTACACGCTGGGCGCGATAATCTACTTCTACTACGCGCGGAAGAACATGAAGCGCGGCATATCGCCGAGAGACATATACGCCGAGATACCGCCTGAGTAAAGCGCTAACCACCTCCCCAATTTATTTTAGAACCCTTCACCAAGCTAAATTATGTAGAGGGATGGGGCTTGACTAGGCTATTCTTCGTGGCAGATGTCCATGCCGCGGATGCGGTCTTCAAGAAGACGTTAAACGCGGCGATGAAGTATAAGGCTGATGTAATAATCATAGGCGGAGACCTCACTGGGAAGGCTATAGTCCCCATCGTTAATCAGGGCAACGGCTGGTATGTCAAGGCGCTTGGCCAGGAGCTGCACCTAAACACGCGGCAGGAGGTTGAGGCTGTAGCCAAGGAGCTCAGCTCGCGCGGCTACTATGTGAAGGAGATGACCAAATCGGAGGTTGATGAGTTCATGAACGACAAGAAGAAGATGGACGAGCTCTTCAAGACGTTGGCTCTCCAGAAGATTGAGGAGTGGATAGAGATAATCAGGGAGAGGGTTCCTGAGAATGTGAAGGTGGTCATGCTCCCTGGTAATGATGACGTGTTTGAGGTTGATAGGGTGATAGAGGAGAGCGGTAGGGTTATCTTCCCAGAGGGGAAGCTGGTGGAGCTTGATGATAGGTATCGGATGATTTCATGCTCTTGGTCTACTCCCTCTCCTTGGAATACTCACCGCGAGTGTAGTGAGGAGGAGATGCGCGCTATGCTTGAGCGCGAGTTCAGAAGGACGGATGACTACGACCACCTGGTATGTAATTTCCACGAGCCGCCTTATGATACTGTTCTTGATAGGGCGCCTAAGCTGGATGAGAATCTCAAGCCCGTTACGAAGTGGGGTATGGTTGTTATGACGCATGTGGGCGGTAGGGCTGTGCGCGAGCTTATACTACGCTACCAGCCCCTCCTCAGCCTGCACGGCCATATCCACGAGTCGCCTGGGCACATGAAGCTGGGGAGAACACTCTGCCTAAACCCAGGCTCGGAATACCAGCAGGGGATACTTCGTGGATATTTCATAGACCTGCCGCGCGAGGGAGAGAAGCTGGACTTCTGGAGGATAGACGCCTAATCACCCACATCTATCATAACCGTGTAGTATTTCTTTATCTTCCCAGGCCATTTGACCACCTTTATCCCCCTATAGTCTATGTTCATGAGGTCAAACTTCAGCTCCAGCCATCGCCTCTCCTCGCTTATTCCTCCTTCTTCCTCCTGCTGGGGGTTCCTCCTCTTCTCAGCTGCGCGTTTGCGCTTCATCGTCTCGTATGAGAGGCTGTCAATAAGCTGCTGGACGATAACCTTGATACGGTTCTCAAGCTCCACAAACCGCTCTAGGTTCTCCCGCCTATAGTTCTCCAGAGCCTTTGAGATTTTGGAGCTTATGATGAAAGGTGCTATCTTGGCTACTGCCAGCATAGCTATGAGCGGCGGGGCGATGTATGTGAGTATGTCTGTTATCTGCTTCGCTGCTTCTGGGTTTCTCCCCCAGTAAAAGAAGAAGAACGCCGCCACTATGAGCAGGACGGCTGCCGAGATTAGCTGGCTCACGGCCCGTAGGTAGTTTTGAATCTTGGCGAGGGTGGTGAGGTAGCGTAGATTGCTGGGAAGAGCGGCGAGCTTATTCAGTATCTTCCTTATCTCCCACCAATCCTCGCGGAGACGCTTACCCAGCCTCCCCTGCTGGATTAAACCCTCAATACGGCGCGGGTCGGCATAATTCAACGAACGATACCCGTCAAGCAACACTATCAACGAGGCGAAGAGCTCTGGGTCTTCTATGTCATATCTCGCTATCTGGTCTCTCCAGCGGGCGAAGACCCATCACCCCTCAGCCCCCAGTTCTTCTAGACTTCAAAACGCTCAACCTCCTTATACCATTTCTTATGCGTCCCTATCTTTGCGCGGAGCTTCCAGCCCATAGTCTTCGGATAGTTCTCAATAGCGTCAATTAGTCTGTCAATCTTATCATAAACCACCTTCCAGCGTTCTTCGGGCATCTCAACTATCTTCGGCGCAAGCTCCTTAACCTTCCTCAGGTTTGTTACGACGGTGTAGTAGAAGCCCCAGTCATCCGCTAAGACGCTGGATATGCGCTCCACGTTTATCTTATCGTTATCGTCGCTGCCCAGCTCATGCTCTAGGAGTAGGACAACTATATCCTTTAGGTCGTTTTCGGTGAGCTGGACTATCTGAACCTTTTGTAGGAGGAGCTCTGCTAGTGGTATTGTGGGGAAGTCCATCTCAAGCCTGTTGCGGAAGTCTATTGTGTGGTTCATCTGGAGCTTGTCAAAGAATATGTCAAAGACAAACTCTCCTTTGTAGAAGATTTCGCGGTATGAGTATGCTGCTGTGAGTGTGAGGGGGCGTTTCTTGAAGCCCTGCTCCGTGAGGAAGGAGTTTATCGCGTTCTTCTGCTTTCCGTAGGTTATGAGGTCTATGTCGTGGATTACCCTGCCGAGAGCCCTGTGGAAGTCTGAGTACTTGTTGCAGTGGCATCTTATTCCAGCTCCTCCCAGTAGGCGGAGCGTCAGCCCGCGTTGCTGGGCTGCGTCTATGAGTCCCAGCGTCTCGTTTAGGATTCCGTCATCTCCCGCCATCGTCCCACTCAGCCATATACACAGCGCAACGATAACTTATCAAATTTTTATCAAACAAGCTACCTACGCCTTCCTCCGATGGCCTCGCGCGCCACCACATCTATTACCCGCTTAACCCGCTGCGGCTGCTTGGCTATCGGAAGTATTGAGGGCGTCTTCAGGCCTGCTTCTATGTATTCTCTTATCCGCTCACCTATCTCGCGCGGCTTCCCATAGGCGGTGAAGTGTCTTAATGTTTCGTCGTCAACCTTGGCCGCTGCGGCGGCGAGCCCATCGCTCTGGAGCGTTGAGCGCACAGACTCGGCAAGCGCTTCATCAGCTTCCGAGGCTTTTAGATACTCTGGCGAGGCGTAGCTGAGCTCAAACGCTATGAACGACTTTAGTATGTGCTTCTCCGCTGCCGTCGGCTCTACGCTTGCGAGCAGGTAGGCTGTTATGTCTATGTCTTTGGCACTCCTCCCCGACTCTTCAGCTCCCTTGGCTACGTTTTCAACAACCATGTTCCTGACGTATGGGGCTGCGCATCCAGCGGTGAGGAGGACACCATCACCCAAGCGCCCCGCGAGCTGGAGCATCCTAGGGCCTATGGCCGCGATGTAAATGGGAACGTTTCTGCGGCGTGGCTTGAACTCTCCCAGCGGCTCTAGGTAGGGGTTTGAGCCCAGCTTAACGCCCTTAACCTTGAAGACCTCGCCGTCAAAATCCACCTCACCACCAGCCAGAGCCTTCCTAATTATCTGAACACCCTCACTAACCGCTTTGAGGGGCTTTGTGAATGCTATGCCCATCTGCTCTATAAGAGGCCCAACACCAGTCCCCAAAGCTAGGAACGCTCTGCCGCGCGTTGCCTCGTCAAGCGTTGCTATTGTCTCTGCTATTAGTATTGGGTGGCGTGTGTATGGGTTGATTATTCCTGTCCCGATTTTAATCTTCTTGGTGCGCGCTGCGCAGAAGCTCATCACCGTTACAGCGTCTCGTAGGAAATAGTCTTCCGCGAGCCATGCTGAGTGGAAGCCCCTGCGCTCCGCGTATCTAACTAGCTCCGCCACAACGTCAGCGGAGAAGGGTGTGCCGCTAAAAGCTATACCCACGCGCATAGCCTTTCTTCAACTCCCGCTGGGAACTATGCTGAAATGCTCATGAACCACGCGCCAGCCATCACTGGTCTTACGGAAAACCAGAGTGAATCTGGAAACACCAGATAGCTCCTGGCCCTCCAGCTTCGCCGACCACTCATCAACACCCGTAGCTACTGCGAAGCCATCAAAGACATCTACGCGTATGTCTTTTCGGTCTATCCTGAGCTCTTCCAACTTTCCTACAACCTCATTCACAAACCTCTTGAACGCCTGGCCGTCAATCCTGTGGTATGGTGGGTGGTCTTCAAAAGCCGTGAAGCGGGGGTCGTCTGCATCGTAGATGTGTAGTATCGTGTCTGCGTCGCGTCGTTTAAGTGCTTCAGGCACAGCTAAGACTCTGGATTTAATCTCATCAACAGGGCTGCTCATATCAGCGTTTTGGGAAGACCGCTCTGCTCGTATATACCTTTTCACCTAAAGCAGGGGTTTCCTTTGAGTTATTTGGAAGGTTTATAAGAGTCGCTTAATGAAGTTTTGACGCTACACATAATCGTATAGGTGAAGGTATGTGTCAGCCCAACGTGCTGTTAGGCTTGACGGCCAGGCGCTAGTCACGGGCAAGGCGCAGTTTGGGACTGATGTTAGCATCCCAGGCATGCTTCATGGCAAGCTCGTGAGGAGCAGCTATGCTCATGCCAAGATTAGGAGTATTGACGTTAGTAAGGCCGCTTCCCTGCCTGGTGTTAAGGCTGTAATCACCGC
>WAQC01000028.1 GCA_015520425.1 Candidatus Pelearchaeum sp.
CCCCATCGACCCCGCGGCTTGGTACCTCGATGTCGGCTCTTCCCAACCTGGCCGTGCAGCAGCGGCCAAGGGTGCGGCTGTTCGCCGATTAAAGGGGAACGTGAGCTGGGTTTAGACCGTCGTGAGACAGATCGGATTCTACCTGCTGGGGGTGCTGGGGGCCTGAGGGGAAGGTGTTCCCAGTACGAGAGGAACGGAGCGCCGGGGCCAACGGTGTACCGGTTGTCCTACAGGGCAGCGCCGGGCAGCCGCGCCCCCGCGGATAAGGGCTGAAAGCATCTAAGCCCGAAGCCGCTCCCGAAACGAGGCCCCCAACTGCCGGCTAAGGGCCTGGCGACAGGCCTATGCTGGCGGCGAGGGCACCCGTAGAAGACGGGTTTGATGGGGTGGGGGTGTAAGGGCGAAGGCTTCGGCCGACGTCCTCAGCCCGCCACTCCCAACAGCCCGAGTGGCCTATGGGTAGGGGTTGCCTGGGCGAAAACACATCCACCGCTCCTTGTGTGGGCGCGTCTCCGCGCTTTATTTTCTCCTCCTGCTAATCATGTGGTAGTTGTATATGTCCAGCATTCGCGTTATTGGTATTGCTCCTCCCCTTGTGAGGCGTTGCTCAATCTCTCTTATCGCGTTATCTGGTCTTATGCTTGTTTCCTTCGCGTAGCTTTCCACCAGCTCGCGTAGCTCTTCCTGCATTCTTAGGTGGAAGTTGTAGTATCCCTCGCCGTTGGGTGCGCAGCCATATGCTTCGCGGATTTTCGCGTCCCACATGACAAGAAGATTGGGCGCTAGTATGTGCAGCGCTTTAGCTGCGCCCGTGTATTTCAGGACCTTGCTGAATCTCTCAAAGAGCGTTATTATTTGTGGTCTTATGAGCCTGAGGTTGGTGTTGAGCAGATGTTCATGAGAGAGCTTGCTTAGCTGTTCTTCACTACTCTCCAGCATGCTCTTTAGTCGCGGTTTGCTGAACCTTACGCGGGGATTCCATTTGCGTAGGAATATGATTATGCTGTCGTAGTCGCGTTGGTGTAGAGCGTTGTAATATTCTGACGCTCTTATGTCGGGTGGATATGGCTCCTCTGGAAACTCGCTGGAATCCTCGCCTGAATACTCCAGCCTGACGGCCCTGACCAGCTCGCGGTAGTGCATGCTCGCCCCTGTATGGCAGTAGCATGATAACACTTATAGAATCCGATGCGGTCTTGGAGGCGCGATGCGCTACAAGAAAGTCAGCGGCGAGGATTTGGAGAATCTTAGGAGGATTGTTGGTGAAGATTATGTTAGCACCGACGAGGATGAGCTTGCGGCTAATGCCATAGATGCTTTTCCTGGGGAGTTTCATATGCCTGAAGCTGTTGTCTGGCCTGGAAACGCGCATGAGGTTGCGCGCGTGCTGGCCTACGCCAACGAGAACAGGATACCCGTAACTATTAGGGCTGCTGGGACTAGCTTATCTGGCTGCGTCCCCCTCTATGGTGGTATAGTCCTGAACATCACGCGGATGAACCGCGTGAAGGAGATTGCTGAGCGCGATATGCTCGCGGTGGTGGAGCCTGGTGTGATTTACGAGAGGCTTAACGAGCAGCTCAGCAGGTATGGGCTTTTCTTTCCACCCGACCCTGGGAGCGCTGTAGCCTGCACGGTAGGCGGCATGGTGGCGAATAATGCTTCTGGAATGAGAGCCGTAAAGTACGGCGTTACCCGCGATTATGTTCTAGCTCTGGAGATGGCGCTTCCCTCTGGCAAGCTTGTCAAGCTGGGTGCGCGTGTTTTCAAAACCTCAATAGGCCCAGACCTCACGCGGCTCATGGTGGGCTCAGAGGGAGCGCTTGGTGTATTCACCGAGATAACTCTCAGGCTAAGGCCGCTCCCCAGAAAGATGGTAACCGCCCTAGCGTTGTTTGACAAAGTTACAGACGCCACCGACGCGGTTTATGAGATTGTGCGCACAGGGCTTGACCCCGCCGCCATAGAGTTTCTAAGCAGGAAGACTATTCAGGCTGTTACGCAGTTTAGAGACCTCAACATACCTGACGCGGATGCTCTGCTCATCATAGAGCTGCATGGGCGTGATGAGCATGTTCTTGAGCATATGCGGGACGTGGAGCGTATATTGGAGAGGCATGGGGCCTTCCACATAAAGTCCGCCGAGGAGGAGGGTGAGAGGAAGAGAATCTGGGAGGCGCGTAAGGGCGCTTACCCCTCGCTCCTGAGAATCTCGCCATCGCCCCTCACTGGAGACATCATAGTGCCCATCTCCAAGATAACCGACATGGTGGCGAAGTCTTACGAAATCGCAGAGCGCTATGGCGTTGATATGGGTATGGTGGGCCATATAGGGGATGGGAACGTTCATCATACGTGGTTCGCTGATAGGCGCGAGCCTGGCTCTTGGGAGAGGGCTAGCAAAGCCAACGAGGAGATAGTGCGCTACGCGATAGAGCTTGGGGGAGCCGCCTCGGCCGAGCATGGGATAGGGATTGAGAAGAAGAAGTTTATGCGCCTACAGCATGGCGAGGCTTACGAGCTGATGCTCCAGCTCAAACGCCTATTTGACCCCAACAACATACTGAACCCAGGGATAATGTTTGATTTGGAGGACGTAATGGCTGTAGAGCTGCCGTGAAGGCGTATGCAGAGCGCTGCACAGCTACGCGAGCTTCTAGGCGGCTACGCCAGCGAGGTTGAGCGCTGCATACGCTGCGGCTTCTGCAACTCCGTATGCCCAACATCAAACATACCGCAAGCATACATGGGCTCAAGAACATCGCGCGGCAGGCTCGTTATACTCCAATCAATAATAACTGGGAGCAGGGAGATAGAGTTCTCCAATAAGCTGCTGGATTTGATAGACCTATGCTTCGGCTGTCGTAGGTGCTTGGAGGTCTGCCCAGCGGGGATACCTATACCGCAGATAATGTGGAGTGTGAGGAGCGCCGCCAGTAAGATGGGGCTACCCCACGCGTCGTGGATGCTCAGGAGCTTCGTCAAGAACTATGATAAGCTCGCGTCGCTTGCCTCGCGTTTCCCAGGTCTGGCAAACACGCTAACCAGGTCTAAGCTGGGTAGGGTGCTAGCGGAGCGTCTGCTGGGGATAGATAAGAAGGTAGAGCTACCCGCATACATTCCACTGCGGCACGAGAGCAGCATAAACTCACAGCAGAGGCTCGCATATTTCGGAGATGTTTTCGGCCTATATCATGAGGGAAACGTTGTGAGCGGGCTCTTCAGCCTTTTGGAGAGGCTGGGCTATGGCGTGGAGGTTCCCCGCGGCCAGCGGCAGGCTGGGATACCCCTGCTGGAGCTTGGGCTGCTGGACGAGGCGCGCGCAACAGCCAGAAGAAACGTGGAGATATTATCAGGCTACGTTGAACGCGGCTACAAGATACTAACCACATCACCAGCAGCTTACTTGGCGCTGAAGCAAGACTACCCAAAATTACTGGACGACACCAACGCTAGGAAAGTGGCTGAAAACACGATAGACGCTGTGCAGCTTCTGAATGAGCTCGTGAAGCGCGGCGAGCTGGAGCTTGACGGCGGGGGGCGTGAGGTAGTTTATCACTCAAGCTGTTTTTCGCAGGCAACATCTCTGAGCGGCGCCATAGTGGGGCTGCTCAATAATGCTGGGTTTAAGGTTGTTGGAACAACTCCGCGCTGCTGCGGCGTTGCTGGAATGTGGGGGCTACTACGCGAGCATTATGAGACAGCGAAGCAGGTCGGCTCAGCGCTCTTCAACGAGCTGAGAGACGCGGAAACCATAGTAAGCCAAAGCGAGACGTGCAGGCTGTGGATGCGCAGCATCCTCGGAAAAGAGATACTACACCCAGTAGAGGCTATACTAAAGTACTGTAAGGCCTAGCCCTTCTCTCCACACTATTAATAACGATGCGTCGCCTCCTTATGCTAGGTGTGGATGGTTGATTATCGTTGATAGCAACGAGGCCGCTGAGAATAAGCGGCTGGTGGAGTCGTTGAGGAAGGTTGTTGAGGTCGCTGTAAGGCCGCTGGAGGCTGGGGACTTCCTCATCGTGGGTAGGGAGAGGCAGGCGCTGATTGAGCGGAAGACGGTCTTTGATTTTCTCAATAGTTTGAAGGGACGGCTCT
Organism: Candidatus Pelearchaeum sp.; assembly: GCA_015520425.1. GTDB lineage: Archaea > Thermoproteota > Nitrososphaeria_A > Caldarchaeales > Caldarchaeaceae > Pelearchaeum. The sequence goes on from WAQC01000028.1 coordinate 4,102, forward strand.
GGGAGCAGCTCTCCGCTCTCAAGAGCTTTGAGGGCGAGAGGCGCGTCGTGCTTGAGGGCTACCTCGGTCTTTATAGGAAGCGCGGGTGGAAGGAAACCTCAGTCCTGGCTTTGATGGATACTATAATCGCCGAGTGGGGGATTCCGATAATCTACACGCCAGACCTCAGGGGAACGCTCACATACCTTGTCTGGAAGGACAAAGCTCTAGGTGAGGTGAGGGAGTTCCGCGAATACCCGCTCCGCGTGAGGAGCAGAGACATGACGCCAGAGGAGCAGGCGCTATACACGCTAGAAGGACTATGCGGCCACGAGACGGCGAAAGCACTGCTCAAACACTTCCAAACCCTAGGCAACGTCATCGGCTTCTTCCAGAGCAACAACCCGCAGGTCGCGGCTGAGAGGCTAAAGGATGTGAAGGTGGGGGGCAGAAGAATACCAGCCAACACCATCAAGCGGATGGTTGAGGTGGTTAACACAGTATATACAGGGGTGGAGAAGGGCGGTGAAGCTGCTAGTCAAGACGCCGCTGGGTCTTGAGAAGATAGCTGCTGCGAGGATACTTGAGATAGACCAAGATGCGCAGCTCGCTGTGAAGCCACGCGGCCTTGAGGGGCTTATCGTGGTTGAAGAATGCGGTAATCATGTGGAGCTCGCTAAGAGGATTGAGGAGGAAGTCCATGAGGCTGAGCGTGTAATAGTGTTTGACCGTGTCGTGGAGGCTAAGCTGGAGGAGATGGAGAACGCGGCGCGCGAGCTGGCCAGAGGAAGAATAAAGCCAGAAGAAAGCTTCGCCGTGAGAACAGTTAGGCGTGGAAGCCACGACTACAGGAGCGTGGACGTAAATGTTAGAGTAGGCGCTGCTGTGGCTGAAGCTACTGGAGCGGCGGTAAACCTGGACTTCCCAGACAAGATAGTGCAGGTGGAGATTTTGCACGGGGTTGCTGGTATTGCTGTGATTGATGGGAGGTCTGAGTGGAGGAAGATGGATAGGGGGAAGTCCCCGTCCATGCGTCTCTTCAGGCGTCTCGCTGTAGTGCAGATGCCCTATATGGGCTCTCTAAAGGGAGCGCGTGAGCTTGGTGCGCGTATAGGGAGAGCGGCCCAGGCGTATGAGGTTCGCGAGCTCGTCATAGCGCCCAACAAGCCATGCGACGCGTTTCAGCTCTCGGAGTTCATACAAGGAATAGCAGAGGGAATTGAGAGTAGATACGAGATTCAGCGCAGGAGCTATGCCAGGCATGTTGAGAAGGTTCCCGTAATCGTGCAAGACCTCTACCAACTGGTTCGCGATAGGCGGGGCGAGCCTCTGATAGTCTTTGAGCCTGAGGGGCAGGAGCTATCTAAGGCGGCGCAGAGGCTGGGTGAGATAATCTCTAGAGGCGGTAGGGTTAATCTCCTCTTCGGCTCGCGTGAGGGGATTCCGAAGGGCGTTTATAGGGCTGCTGACCTAGTGATAGACCTAGCCCCAGCCCTCACGCTGCCGACGGAGCTAGCAGCACCAGCGGCGCTCACGGCAATCTACACAGCCCTAGCCATGCTGGGGCAGGAACAATAATAGAGCATGGAGAAAATACTCTTTATACGGCAAAACCACCGCAAGTTGCATGAGTTATCAGACAACCGTGAGGGTAAAATTCGGAGATACCGACTGCACCATGCGGGTCTATTTCACAGCATACGCGCGGTGGATTGATGATGCTATAATTGAGATGTTCCGCGAGCGCGGTATAACCTATGATGAGATGGGCGGAATGCTCTTCAAGGGCAGTAAGCTTAAGGAGACTATGGTTGTGGGCGAGTATAGCTGCCGCATAGTAAAGCCCTCATCCTACGATGACGTGCTTTTGCTGGAGGTTAAGATACGCGAGATGCGTGAGAAGGTTATAGTATTTGACGGCGTCTTCAAAGACCCCAAAAACGGTGATGTCATGGCTTATGGTAGCATGACATACGTCTGCGTAAACCAGAGCGCGATGAAGTCAGCGCCAATACCTAAGGAGATTCGGGAAGCCCTGTCAAACTAGCCTGGGAAGTAGAAGCGTATTCCATCAAGTATGAACTCTATCGCTATAGCAGCTATAAAGACGGCCATCACACGCGCTATAACAAGCGAGCCGACGCGGCCTATGAGCCTATAAATCCTGTCTATGAGGCGTAGGACAACCCATGTAGCGGCCATAACAACCGCTATTGAGGCTACCGCAACAACTATCCCAGAGGATTGTAGCGTTATCATCGTTGTTGTTATAGCCCCTGGGCCCACGAGGAGTGGGAACGCTATTGGTACGATGCCCACATCTTCGGGAGTTGATGTTTTAACCATATCCTCGCCGCTTATGAGCGTTCTTATCGCGAGGAGGAGTAATAGTATGCCTCCAGCTATCATGAAGCTGTGGAGGGAGATTCCGAATAATGCTAGGAGCTGCTGGCCAGCGAGGGCGAATACGAAGAGAAGCGCGGAGCCTGTGTATATGGCTAGGTTAAACGCCCTCCGCCTAGCTTCTTTAGACATGCTGCGCGTCAAGCCGAGGAAGACGGGAACCTGGCCTAGTGGGTCAACGATAACGAAGAGCGCAACAACAGCTCTCAGTAGGTCTGGGATGAAGGTCTCCAAGCTGGTCAATTCGCCCAGACTCGTGGAGGCCGCTATATTTAATTCTCCATTCTCACCACAGCATTACTAGCTAGGGGGTGTTTGGGATGGAGCTATACCTCGTGCAGCACGGCGAGGCTAAGCCAGAATCCGAAGACCCCAGCAGGCCGCTCACCGACAAGGGTAGGCATGAGACTGAAGTTGTTGCTAGCCTTGCTGCCCGACTAGGCCTGCGCCTGAATAGAATATTCCATTCTGGGAAGCTTAGGGCTAGGCAGACGGCAGAGATAATGGCGGAGCATCTCAAGCCAAGCGGTGGCGTGAGTGAGGCAAGCGGCCTAGCACCACTAGACAGCCCTGAGAAGGCTAAGGAGTTGATAGAAGCCGAGGGTGGTGCGGTGATGATATGCGGCCACCTCCCACACCTCAGCAGGCTCGTAGCACTACTAACGGTCGGAGACCCTGAGAAGACCGTCGTAAAGTTCCGCTACTCAGCGATAGTTGCGCTCACCAGAGAGGAAAACAAATGGGCTGTAAGCTGGATGCTCACCCCAGAGCAGGCTAAGCAGCTACTATAACAAAGAATGCGTAAATAGGGTAAAGCCAATAACCACCAACCATAACGTGTAGCGGAGATTATGTCTGAATATCGTAAGCTCTCGGAAGAGGAGATAAAACGTGAGTTGGAGAAGCTGAGCGGCTGGTCTTTGGCGGGCGGGAAGCTAAGGAAGACCTACGAGTTCAAAGATTTCGGAGAAGCATTCGCCTTCATGACACGCGTAGCTCTTGAGGCGGAGAAGATGAACCACCACCCAGAATGGTTCAACGTCTATAACAAAGTGGTGATAGAGCTAGTAACCCACGATGTGGGTGGCATAAGCAATTACGACTTTAAGCTCGCGAGGCGTATTGATGAGATTGTTAGAACATGAGCACTACGTCATCGCCTACTCTGATTCTTCCAGGTCTTCTTACCACGCAGTAGATTCCGAAGCTCCCGTCGTGGCGCTCCCTTAGGTATTCCAGTATCTCTTTTGCTGGTGGGAGTTCTCCCTGGGGTAGTGTGGTCATAACGCAGCGCTTACATGGCTTCTTGACATAAAGCTCAGCCCCACCTATACGGAGGCTGCCACCAATCCATGAGAGCTCCTCCAACTCCCGCCCACTCTCCACGACTATATTCGGCCTAAACCTCCTACGGTCAACGCTGGTATGGGGGAGGATGCTGCTCAGCATGGCGAGGGACTTTGTGGTTATGAGGTGGATATGCGTAGAGTCGTGGTAGGGCTCGCCGCCTCCTGAGCTTATGAGCCTTACACGCCTGCCGAGTAGCTGGCTCAAGCTATGCACAACGTCGTCCATATCCCCAGACTCATAGCCATCTGGCAGTGTTATGGCAACTCGCGGCGGGTCGCTCTGTAGAGGCTCACCCACATACTTGGCGGAGCAGCCTAGGAGTATTCCATAAGCCTTGGGGTTTTTTGCGCTGGCTATCTCTCCCATCTCCTCGTCAAAGACCGCATAAGCCCTATCACCCACCACACCATGCTTATCTACGTAAAGCTCCTCCAGAGGCTCGCCGCCCATAGACTTGACTGGATAGCGCCAGAGCTCGGCAACCCTGCCCACAACCTCGCCTGACAACAGCAAGAAGACCTGCGAGGAATTTTTAAAGGATTCAGCAAAACGCATACACCCCCGCGTGGAGTGGGAGCATGGTGCTGCTGGAGCTTGGAGAGCTACTACTGATAGTTGAGCTAATACTCCTCCTACTCACGGTATACCTTGTAGCCATAAGCCTGAGAGAGGCCAGGCAGAGGTCAAAGCTTGTAGAACAACTAGTCCACGCCACGCGCACGTTCAGCAGGGCTGAGTACTTCACCACAGTCATGGAAGCCCTAGGCGAGGCCACCAGCTACGTCTACGCAACGGTCACGGGAACCACGCCACGCGAAGAAGAGCGTGAAACAATAGAACGCCTCCTAGAGCAGTTTAGGAGGGCGGCCAAATCAGGGGTCAAGCTAAGGCTCCTACTCCCAAAAGACCCGACGAGGCTTCATATGGGGTACCGCTACAAGGAGGCTGGCGCGGAGGTGAAGTACAACCCATCCCTCCTCGTTAGTGAGCTCCGCTACATGGTCGTGGATGGGCATACAACTATACTCGGCCTCCCAGAGAGGCGTGGCATAGAGGAGCCAACACGGAAGGGACATAGAATATACTCAGAGGGGCTTTCTCTCCTCTTCAAGGAGCGTTTTGAGAAGCTGTGGTCTTCGGAGTCCTCAATAAGCTATGAAGACTATCTACGACAGGCCGTGGAAGAAGCTATGGCGAGCACACCTGGCGTGTCGGAGGAGCATTTGGCTAACCTTTTCAACGTTCCGCCGAGGGAGATTAGGGAGGTCATGAGAAGACGCGAACACTAGGAACAACCTCAACGCTATGGATAAGTGTATTAACTATCGGCGACCTCCTCACAGCCTCGTCAAAGAGCTGCTTAATGGTATCTTCATCCGCGTCGGCTCTAACGTATGCTGTCAAGCTTATGCGCCTGAACCCAGAATGCCCCTCATCGCTCAGGGCTAGGAAGACGTTCATGTTGTCTATCTCTCCCTCTAGAGCGACTTCCAAGTCGTGGATATTCACTCCACGCAGCGTTGCGAGGAAGACGAAGCCAACGACCACGCAAGCACCCAGAGCGCCCAACACATATTCCACAGAGGTCGGGGTAGAGCCGCGTTCAGGCCCTAGGTTCTCGTCAACATCAAACCTCCCAGCGCCTGCCCTAACGCCTGAGCGGAGACCACCAGACCAGAAAGCCCTCGCACGCCTAACATTCATCATCCTACGCTTCTCAACATCACGCGACTGCTCCTCAACAACACGCAAAGCCTCACGAAGAGAATCAACATCAACGCCATTAACCACAACCATACAAAAATAATCCCTACATCCTGATTATGTGTTTTCCTGCTCTTCTTAGGTATGGCTCAGCCTCACTCCCCCTCACTATGTGTAGCTCAAATGGATGGTAGTATGGGAGGCCTGCCCTCCTTTCTATCTCAACTTTTATACGCGCCCTCCCCAACATATCGTCTGGCGCCTCGTTGGATATTATTAGGATGTCAACGTCGCTTGCCGCTATGTGCTCGCCTCTGGCTACGCTGCCGAAGACGAGGGCCTCAGCATCTGGGAGAACCCCTCTAACCGCCTCTGCCAGCTTCTCGGCATAGCGCCTCCAGTTCCTAACCATCTCAGCCCTAAGTCTGGCGGTCTCCATAAAACTCAAGACTTAATCACCTCACCTATGAGATGAATCAACTCGCTGGTATTGTATGGTTTAACGCTTATTTAATCCATTTACCAGGTATATGTGGCGGGATGAAGAAGCTGGTTAGCATGGAGGAGGCCGTTAAGCTGGTTAAAGATGGTTCTTCAATCACGATTAGCGGCATGTCGTTCTACCGTAATCCTATGGCGTTTATCTTCGCCCTTGAGAAGGCTGGGGTCCGCGGGCTGGAGTTCATAGACCGCGAGCCTGGCGTGGGCGTGGAGTACATGATTAAGGCTGGCATGGTTAAGCGTGTGAGGGCTGCTATGGTTACGTTGGAGTGGTTCGGAATTCCCATGCACTTTAGGAGAGCTGTTGAGCGTGGTGAGGTTGAGTTCCTAGAAGATACATGCGGAGCATTCATGGCTGGGATACGCGCAGGCGCGTTCGGCCTGCCCTTCATGCCAGTAAGAGGCGTCTTAGGCTCGGACTTGGTGAAGCTGCACGAAGAAGCTGGAACATGGAAGCGGGTTCCAGACCCGTTTAACGGCGGTGACATACTACTAGTCAAGGCCATAATACCCGATGTGGCTGTGATACACTGCCACAGGGCTGACGAGCAGGGGAATGCGGAGATAGATGGGCCGCTCTATGAGGATGAATACAAAGCCAAGGCCGCCAAGACCGTGATAATAACGGCCGAGGAGATAGTGGATGAAGATTACTTCAGAGGTAGGAGGCCGACGATTCACGCCGAGTACGTCTCTGCAGTTGTCCACGCTCCTGGGGGAGCTAAGCCGACGGGGATATACAATAGGTATGATGCGGACTTTGAGGCTGTCTGGGACTTGTTGAGCGGCTAGTAGAATGCCTTCAGCCTAAGCTCATCGGGGTCCAACGTGTTTATGAGCGCCTTCTCCTCCTCACTCGGAGGCCGCGTAGCTGATACGTTTCCGACAACAAACTCAAACCCAGTGTTCTCTCTTACATCATCTACACTAGCCCATGGGTGAAGGGCTTCAAGAACCCACTTGGAGATGCTCCTATCATATCTAAAGCAGCAGAGGTTTGTGCATAGCCATACCTCATTATCAGAGTTCTTCGCCGTAGCTGTTACGAAGTCAACCCTGCTCACTAGGCCGCGTTTGCTGTGCTTTGTGTTCCAGAATATCATCCTCTTTATGAGCGGCACTATGAACGCTGACGCCGCCCCCCCAGTCAGCCTTACGCGGGGCTTCTCATAACTCCCTATGACCGAGAGGTTTATGTTGGTCTCTCCATCAACCTGGACTGGGCCTAGAAACATGACATCTATAGCGCCTTTCTGCACCAGGTCAAATGCTTCAACGGTTATGAATACTGTTCCAGTTGCTGCGAGGGCTGGGTCTCCCGTGGATTGTTTCAGCCTAATCCTCTCCAGCTCTGGGTTATGTGCCTCTGCTACGGTGTAGATTGAGAGTCGTTTTCCATGTATTATCCTCGCTACAGCCGCGGCGAGGAGGGGGACGTATGAGTTGAGTCCTATGAATATGCGCTCACCATCCCTGAGCATGGATGCTATGCTGACAATCATGTGGTCTGCTACTTCTCTGGCATCCACCACCTCAAGCCACCTACTACAAGCGAAGCTTTCCCCCTTTTATCTCAGCATCCCCACCCAGGCTTTACAAGCCCGCCGTGAAGCTCGGATATCTTCTGGGCGTTCATGAGGCTAAACCCTATACTGCGGAGCATATTTACCCGCGCTGTATGGGCTTCCTCCTGGGCTAGTGTCAGCCGCTGCATACCAAGCTCAACGCGCGCCTCCTCGCCTCCCCCGCCTAGAAGCGCGGCCAGCTTCTCCTGCATGTCCTTATCTGTCATCGCCCAAAACCCAAGAACATAACTGGCGCCCTCCAGAGTCTTGAGATACCTCCCCTGCTCGCCGCTAATGCTATCCCTGACAATAGTTCCCTTCAGAAAATCTATATGCCTCTCCTCATCCAACCTAACCATACCAACAACCTCCAAAACACCAGCATCAAGTCTGGCCTCCTCAACTACGCGCAAAACTGTTGCTAGAGCGTTCTTTGCTAAGAGGAGAAGTAACTGAAGACCGTTTCCATCAAGCCCCGCTATAGGCTCCAGCTCTGGAGCCTTTACAAGCTTTTCATAATCTAAATTACGGCGCAACGCTGATAAGAGTAGTATATGCGCAGCATCGTCAAGCGCCAGTTTCTTCAATTCTGCATGAAGCTCCAGCGATAATATCGTTGCCTCAACTGCTATAAGGTGGGCTAGGACGTTGTTAAATGTGTCTGAGAGTTCTTGCGGTATGTTGGGTTCGTTGTTCTCAAGTTTTTGTAGTGTAGTCGCTATTTTTTCTTTGGCATTTGACTCAAGCTCGTCCAGTGCATCGCTAGATACATCAACGCCCAACCTGTGGATTATCTCGGCGAGCATAACGGGCTCTCCCCCAGGTATTAGAGCGCTTTTCGGAGCTCCTCTATAGCTTTCCTAACCTCCTCAACACTTGACTCATCCTCAAGTGTTGAGACATCGCCAGCATCTTGGTTGAGCAGTACTGCGCGAATTACGCGGCGCATTATCTTACCAGTCCGCGTCCTGGGAAGCTTATCAACTATATTCACATATCCTATCACGGCCACAGGGCCTATTTCCCTGCGTATCAACTGCCTTATCTCGTCGGCTGTCTTCTCCTTATCTACCGCTAACC
>WAQC01000029.1 GCA_015520425.1 Candidatus Pelearchaeum sp.
ACCCTTCTCTGTATGTTCTTTAGCTCAACCATCATGTGCTGCCTTATCTTGAGGTCTAGAGCCCCTAGGGGCTCTAGACCTCAAGATAAGGCAGCACATGATGGTTGAGCTAAAGAACATACAGAGAAGGGTGGGGACGACGTTCATTTACGTTACCCATGACCAGACAGAGGCTATGACCATGTCCGACCGAATAGCTATTATGAAAGACGGCCGTCTCCAGCAAGTTGGAACACCTACCGAGATATATTTCAAGCCTATGAGCGCTTTCGTGGCCTCGTTTATAGGCGAGGCGATAAACCTGATAAGAGGGAGAATTCAGGATGGAATCTTAACAACACAAGACCTAGACCAGCCCATCCTAGTAAATCACGGAGAAAACTCCTCTGAAGCCTACCTAGCTGTTAGGCCTGAGATAATTAACATAGATAGCGAGCTGGAAGGGTTGGATAACATATTTGATGGAATAGTTAGAGATGTAATTTTCAAGGGCTCGTATATAGAGTATCGGGTTGAAGTTGGGCCGCGCATATTCGTGGTTCATCAGCATAGCCGTTCTTTGATGCAGCGTAATTTCACGGTAGGCGAGAGAGTTAAGATTGGATGGCGGCGCAGCGAGGGAGCAATAATACCGTCATCAAGCATTTAGGAATAGAAATTGGAAAGAGTAATAGGCATGTCTTCTTAATTATAGCCTGGTTGCGCTATGCGGATAGCCGTTCTAGGTGGTGCTGGACTAACTGGCCAGTGTGCAGCCAAGAACCTTGCGGAGAATAAGGAGGTATCCGAGGTTTTAATGGCTGATATAAACGAGAAGAGAGTAGCTACTGTTGTGGAGAAGCTTGGGAACAAAAAGCTCACGACCGCGCGGGTTGATGTGAAAAATCATGATGAGACAGCCAAGCTACTCCAAGGCTTTGACGTGGTGATAAACGCCGTACAGTACTATCTAAACCTTGACGTGATGCGCGCAGCGCTCAAAGCAAGGGTGAACTACATAGACTTGGGAGGGCTTTATCACATGACGCTAAAACAGCTTGAGCTGGACCAGTTGTTTAGGTCTGAAGGACTTACGGCGGTAATAGGGATGGGTGCGCAGCCTGGAATAACGAACACGGTAGCTAAACACGCCTCAACGCTCCTTGATTATATGCGGGCCGTAAAGATTCGCGACGGCTCGCGGGACCTTACCGAGAATGCTCCACCATTCGTAGTTACTTGGTCGCTCCAGACGCTTTTGGACGAGCTTGTTTTGGACGCGGTGATATACGAGGATGGCCAGCTAAAGACCATCCCGCCACTCTCGCGCTCGGAGGTGGTGGAATTCCCAGAACCCGTTGGCACCCTAGAGACGTATGTAACCATACACTCCGAGATAGCCACGTTCCCCAAGACGTTCAAGGATAAGGGACTTCGTTATAATGACTGGATGGAGGGTAGCCCCGACCTTATGGCTGTGAAGATGCTTGCCGACATAGGTCTGGCAGATACTAGCGAGGTGGAGGTAGCTGGTGTGAGGGTAAAGCCTAGGAGCTTTCTGTTGGGGCTTATAGAGTCTCGCGGCCTAATAGGCTATCCTGAAGATGTAGTCCCTAACGACTGGGAGATTACGCGCGTGGTTGTTGAAGGGGCTAAAGATGGCCGCGAGTTGAGGCTGGTCTATGATATTATCATACCGCCGAAGCCTGAGTGGAAGATGAGCTGCGCCCAAGTTGGCGTGGGGATACCCGCGTCAATAGTGGCGATGATGATTGCCAACGGAGAGATAAAAGCTAAGGGAGTAGTCCCGCCAGAGGTATGCGTGCCCCCTGAGAGGCTTTTTGAAGAGCTGGGAAAGCATGGTATAAAAATAGTGGAGAACATATCAGGCCCTATAAACTAGAGAACCTCATCAACCGAGAGTCTCTTAAACTCGCCCTTAATCTCTCTAACAGAGTGCTTCATGGCTTCAAGCGTCTTCTCAACATCTTCCTCACTATGCTGGACCGAGACGGTCCACTGCTCGTCAAAGCCGAGGGCCTGCGGAATTACTCCTCTCACAAGCATCCGCATTATCCAAGCATACCATCTACCGAAGTTGCTATAGCGTAGGAAGTCTCTCCAATTCTTTACAGGCTCTTTACAGAAATAGATTGTTCCGCTTGTAGCTATATGTGAGACATGAGCTTCAATTCCAGAGTCTTGTAGGATATCCTCGTAGCCGCGTGCCAGCTCTTGGCTTAGTTGCTGCGCGTGTCTAAGCCCGTCTTCGGTTAGTATCTTGGTTAGCGTGATGTATGCAGCGGACACCGACAGTATGTTGGAGTTGAACGTGCCGCCATGTGCTGTCTTGTTAGGCCCTACCACATCAAAGATTTCTCTTCTAGCTAGGACAGCTGAGAGCGGATAGCCGCCAGCGATGGACTTTGCTACAACCATTATATCCCCACGTATGCCGAAATAATCTTGGGCGCCGCGTAGGAATTTTCCACTCGTCTTAACCTCATCAAATATCAGGAGAGAATTATACTCTTCAGTCAATTCTTTCAAACCTTTCATAAACTCCTTATCGGGTATGACTACACCCATGTTCATAGCTATCGGCTCTATGATGACGCCAGCTATCTCGTTACCCTGTTCGCGCATTATCTTCTCCGTTGCCTCCAAATCATTGTACGGCGCGACTACTACTAGGTTTGTAAGCTCATCAGGCATGCCTAGGCTGGCTGGGACTGAGTTGGGCTTACGTGGATGTCCTGCCCTGTAGATGCTGGGCTTAACGCTGACCATTACCTGCTCATGCGTGCCGTGAAAACAGCCCTCAAACTTCAGTATCTTCTTACGCTGGGTAAATGCCCGCGCTAGCCTCACGGCAAGTAGTGTTGCCTCAAGCCCCGTAGTGGAGTAACGAACCATGTCATATCCATATCTCTGTGTGAGGACTTCCGCCAACTTCACGGAGATTTCTGTCTCAAATCCATAGATTGTTCCATCCTCAATAATTCTCCGCATCTCTCCCACGAGTACTGGATGTGCGTGGCCTATCCCAAGAGCCCCGAAAGCCATGTTATAGTCTATATACTCGTTCCCATCGGCGTCCCATATTCTAGAGCCGCGTCCTCTCTTCATGAAAAGCGGGTAGGGGTCAAAGATACGCCAGTTGCTATGGACTCCAAATGGCGTGAGATGGAGAGCGCGTCTATAAAGTTCGGCTGATGCTTTAGTCCTCTCCCTAAACTCCTTGGTAAAATCATCATTAGCCATAGTTGCTTCTCTCCAAGCTATAGCTTATATAAGCTTTTCAGAACAAAAAGGGGAGAATCATTTCCTAGGTGTTCTCTCTCCCGTTACTATATAATCAACCGAGTCGCCCACGTATGTTGCGTGGTCTGCTATCCTCTCTAGATACCTAAGAATCAAGGTCGTAGCCATGTCGCATCGCTTGCTTGAGAGTGGATTACTAAGCGCTCTCTTAACATGCTGGACATAGGCATAATCCACCTCATCATCCATCTTTTTCAGACTACGCGCTAATTCTATATTCCTCTCCTTAAACGCCTGCACACTTACTTTAATCATCTCCTTAACCTTCTCGCCGACCTGCTTAACCAGTGTTGTGTCGCATTCTTCCAAATTCCCGAACATCCCAAGAACTTGCGCAATATCGTAAGCATACCTGCCGAAGCGTGAGAAGCCGTATGCTATCTCCATGCATGACCTAATGTATCTAAGGTCCGTTGCCACAGGCTGGTAGCGTGCTATGAGCTCAACGGCCAGCTCGGCTACCTCGTCCTGATACCAGCGGAGCTCTTCGGAGAGTTGGAAAACCTCCTCCCGCATATCGCGGCCTTTAACGTAGCTCTCTATAGCTGTCTCAACGGCTTTCTCGCTTATCGCAGCCATATCCAGCAGCATGTTAGATAGACGCTCAAGACCCATATCCATCAATCTGGGCATATATAATCACCCAATCCTACCGCGTATGTAGTCCTCTGTCCTCCTCTCGCGGGGATTCGTGAATATTTCGCGTGTAGAGCTAAACTCTATCAGCCTTCCTACACCATGCTCATCAGGCATCATTACGGCAGTATAGTCAGAGACGCGCGCAGCCTGCTGCATGTTATGAGTTACTATCACTATAGTGTATCTCTCTTTGAGCTGTATCATCAACTCCTCTATACGTGCTGTTGATACTGGGTCTAGCGAGGCTGCTGGCTCGTCCATGAGCAGTACTTCAGGTTCAACAGCTAATGCGCGTGCTATGCAGAGACGCTGCTGCTGGCCTCCAGACAGCTCGTATGCGCTGTGGTTAAGCCTGTCCTTTACCTCGTCCCATAGAGCGGCAAGCTTTAGAGCCTCCTCCACACGCTTGGCAACATCGCCCTTATACCCGTTTATCTTAAGGCCAAACGCGACATTCTCAAAAATACTCTTAGGAAACGGGTTGGGCTTCTGAAAGACCATGCCTATACGCGACCTGATATAATACGAATCAACATCCGAGTCATAGATATTCTTACCGTTGAATAAAACCTTACCCTCCACACGCGCTCCTCTTATCAGGTCGTTCATCCTGTTCAAGCATCGCAAGAGTGTTGTTTTTCCACATCCAGAAGGCCCTATTATCGCTGTTATGCTATTCTTCGGTATGGATATGTTTATGTCTTTTATTGCATAGCGTCCATTATAGCTGACCGCGAGATTAACTGTCCGTATTATCGTCCTCTCCTCCTCAACGTGTGTAGGCTTCTCCTCGGCGAGAAGCTCCAAATCCCCCAACTCCACATTCATACCTACTCAATCACCCTCTTTTGAAGCTTGTTGCGCAATACGATGGCCGCTGCATTCATCATGAGAAGCAGCGCCAGCAGAACTATTATACCCGCAGCCGAAAGCTCCCGCATCTCAGGCTGGGGCCTGCTTATCCAGTTGAATATCTGGAGCGGCATAACCGTAAACTCGTCAAATATTCCACGCGGCGCATCCCTGATAAAGAGAAGCCCGCTTATTACGAGTAGGGGAGCTGCCTCGCCTATCGCTCTGGAGATGGAGAGTATGCTGCCCGTCAGTATGCCTGGGAGGGCTTCAGGTAAGATTATCTTGGCTATGACTTGGAGTTTCGTGGCTCCGAGGGCGTAGGCGCCCAGCTTATGCAGCTCTGGAACGGCTTTTATAGCCTCTACAGAGGCTACCACTATAACTGGGAGTATGAGGAAGGCCAGCGCTGTGGCTCCAGCTATCACGGAGCGGCCTAGGCCGAGGGTATATACGAGCAGGCTTAGGCCAACTAGGCCATAGACCACCGAGGGAACTCCTGCTAGGTTCGTCAAGTTGAAGTATATCAGGTTTCTAAGCCTCTCGTTCTTAGAGAACTCGGTCAGGTACAATGCTGCGGCTACCCCTATGGGAACAGCTATTATCGCTGCTAGGCCGACCACCCATATTGAGCCGAGTAGCGCTGGGTATATTCCTGCTTTAGAGGGCGTGGCCGAGGGTGGGTTGGTTAGGAAGCTGGGCGAAAGCCGAGCCCACCCATCTATAAAGACTGTTATAAGAAGGAGGGAGAGGAAGAGGATACCCAGCGATATGCCGAGGAGAAGTATGAAGCTCACGCTTCTGTCAGCAAATACGAGCAACGTTTTACTTCCACCAAACAAGCCGCGCCTCAGGTCTTGATTCCCCATTTCCTCACCACCAAATTACCCACAAGGTTAAGAAGCATAACCATGAAGAAGAGGTAGAGGCCAACCGCGAAGATTGACTGATATTCAATCGTCCCATGCGGCGCGTCTCCTGTAGAGACCTGCGCTATATACGCGGTCATGGTCTGTACAGCTTCAAGCGGGTTGAGAGTTAGGATAGGTCTGAAACCCGCTGCTATAGCTACTATCATGGTCTCACCAACAGCTCGCGCAAGACCAAGGATGAACGATGCAATTATTCCTGAAAGCGCGGCTGGGACGACGACCTTAAAGATGACTTGAATCTTACGGGCTCCAAGCGAGTATGCGGCGTGTCTAAGGGTTTCGGGAACGGCGTAGAGCGCGTCCTCGCTCAACGACGCTACTGTTGGGATTATCATCACACCCATAGCCAGGCCAGCGGCTAGTGCGTTGTAGAAACTAATGTCTGGAAATAAGCTGGATTTGAGCAGGGGCGTTATGGTGTATATGGCGAAGTATCCATAAACAACCGTTGGTATCCCAGCTAGTATTTCTAAGACTGGCTTGATGACCGCGCGCACCCTAGGTGAGGCATACTCGCTCAAGTATATTGCGGAACCAAGCCCCACAGTCGCGGAAAGACCTATCGCCACACCAGAAGTTAAGAGAGTTCCGACAAGAAGAGGGACTGCTCCAAACTTCTTATCGGCAAATAAAGCTGTCCATTCGGTTCCGAATATAAATTCAAGAGGTGATACTTCGCGGAAAAATGATGCTGACTCAACTATGAGTGTGGCCATTATTACTATAAGCGCAGCTATGGTAAGTAGCGCCGTGCCTAGAAGCCCTAAACCAACTAGCTTCTCAGAGAGCCGTGTTGTGATGAAAGAATCCTCGCGAGAGCCGTCCATTTCCACTCCCAGCTTCACTCCAGCCGCGTGAGCTTCAAAAGGTCATCATAAAGACCTGCCTTAAGAAAGGCTAAAGCCCTCCTGTAATAGCTATCAGGGAATGGAGTATAGCCGACCATAGGAACTAGCTGCGGAGCATTCTCTAGATAGAACTCAACAAAACGCCTAAGCTCAGGCTTCTCCTCAAACTTCTGCTTATTCACGTATATGAAAAGAGGACGCGAGAGCGGGTACTTGAATGTTCTTATGTTCTCGTCTGTTGGTTCTATGCAACCATTTCCCGCGTCTATCGGCACGGCTCTTATCCTATTCTTCGCTGTTATATAGTAGGCGTATCCGAAGTATGCCAGTGCGTACTTCTCCGCCTCAACCCCCGCCACCAGAACATTATCATCTTCACTCGCTACGTAGTCCGTCCTACTAGCGCCAGACTCACCAACAACATGCTCGGTAAAGAAGTCAAAGGTACCCGAATCTGGGCCAGGGCCGTATAGCGCTATCTTTACGTCAGGCCACCCTGGCCGTATATCGCTCCATTTCTGCACACTGCTCTTAGGCTCCCAGATTAGCTTAAGCTCCTCTAAGGTCAAGCAATCAACCCAGTCGTTGTCGTTATTCACAACCACTGATAGCCCGTCAATACCTATCGGTATCTCTATCCACTCAACACCGCTTTCCTGTGCTCTCTCAACCTCGCTGGGCTTTATCTGCCGTGATGCATCGTTTATATCGGTCTCTCCTGTGATGAACCGTTTAAACCCGCCGCCAGTCCCAGAGATTCCGACGGTAACCCTAACGTTTGGGTACTCATCCATGAACGCCTCCGCCACAGCCTCAGTTATGGGGTATACGGTGCTGGAGCCGTCTATCGCTATATCACCAGACAGCTCGGAAACATCAATAGCCCCTGTGCCCGTGATTGTAACTGTGACAGTCTCTACGCCCCCTGCACTTGCTTGAGAGCCTAAAGCATAACCAAGACCAATACCCAAGAGCAGCGTTATTATGGCCAAGACTGCTGTACTGGTTGTGGCTGCGAGTTTGGGTTTACTCATCTTCAGGCTGGCGGCCTGCTAGCCATAATATTAAGATAGGTGGTATTCTATATTTAATATACCGTTATCTATATAGAGA
>WAQC01000030.1 GCA_015520425.1 Candidatus Pelearchaeum sp.
AATCCTGGGCGTTGCTCCTGTTGTGAGCGAGTATAGGCGGCGCGGGCTGGTTAAGCGTCTAGCCACAACACCGCTCAGGCGCGTGGAGTGGATTCTCGGCAACGTGATGACGCAGACAGTACTGGGCTTCCTACTCACAGCCGTTACCATAGCGGTTGGCTACGTAGCCTTCGGCGTGAGAGCCACACCAAGCCTAGTTGGAATAGCCCTCATAGTTGCGGGAGCGGTAGCCTTCGCCGGCCTCGGAATGCTCCTCGCAGGCCTGGTGAAGGACGTGGAAGCGGTAACAGGCCTGGGAAACTCAATAGCCTTCCCCATGATGTTCCTAGCAGGGACGTTCTGGCCTATTGAAGCCATGCCAGACTTCCTGCAGGCGGTGGCTAGGTATCTGCCGCTCACATACCTGGCTGAGGGGCTTAGGGCAGACCTCATACTCCACGACCAGCAGGTGGCGTTGAGCTCTCTGCTGGTAATCCTAGCCCTAGCTGCGGTGTTCATAGGCATAGGTTCATTAGCTACTCGGTGGCGGGAGAAGTAGCGAGACGTGAAGGCATTTTGATGCCTGAGCAGGAGAAGAGCCTAATAGAGTCGTTCATGCGAATTGCCTCGTATAGGGAGGTCTTCAGCCAGTACGAGGGCTACGAGCACCGCGTAATGCCTGGCACGATAACTGCTTTGGGCGAGGCCCTGGACGAGGCGGCCGCCAAGCTCCCCTCGCGGAGCCTCTTCATGGTGGGGATACCAGCAGGAATATACCGCGCCCTCTGGGAAGGATTCAGGGAGAGCAACAGCTTCCACCTCCTAGACCCAATCGCCGCGAGCGGCTTTGACCTGTGGGTTATAGCTGTGCCGCAGGAGAGCTTCCGCAGGGTTACGTGGCTGGTCTTTCCAGTAACACGCGAGGACTTGATGGAGCTGCGTAAGTCGCCTGTCTTCTCCATCGTGGTAGTTCCCATAAGCGAGCAGAGTTTTGACGAGCTTACCGAGAGGGTTGATGCGGTTGTTGCGGGGATTAAGCAGGGAGCCGAGACACCATCCCCAGAGGGGCTTCTGCTCCTCCTAGACCTCACAGACCTCTTCGCCGAGCGTTAAACCCTGCCCTTCGCAAACTCTATCCTATGGCGATGCTCGTAGCTGTGCTTAACAGCCTGGAGAATCTCCTCCATCGTAGCAACCATCAAGGGCTTGTCAAGCTTCTTCACCAAAACGGCGGCCTCCTCCGTCTTTATCCCCAGCTCGCGCGCCAGCGCATGTGTGTCAAGCCTCCCTACTGGCGTGTAGAAGCGCGACAGACTGATGGAGAGGTTGCGTGGCTTATAGTCCTTAGCCTTGAAGAAGATTTGCGTCCACGCCCTAACCTCCTCCAGCGACGCTACACGCTTCTTGAAGAGGTTTGAAACATGCTTGGCAAGCTCTGGAGCAAGCTCCCCAGCCAGCTCATGAGCAGCGCGCCAGGTATATTCTGACCGCGACTCCGTAAGCCAGGTATCCTCGTCAACACACCTAAAGTAGCGCGGCATAATCACCTGCTCCAAGGGGAAGCGGCCAGCAAAACCTGCTTAATACCCTAACGCAAAAACATGACTTCTGAGATTAAGATAATATAGGACTTCCCGCAAAGGCGGTGAGAGAAGCAGTAGCATGTCCGTTTACCTGGTCCTGCTTGGAATAGCTGTTGCCTGGGTTTTAGCGTATGTTGTGTTGAAGTATGTTTTCTCGCGGGATGTGGAGAAGGGGGAGAACGTAAGCCTCTACCCCCTCTTCATCATGCTCAAAGCCAAGAGGGTAACAGGCCCCCTTGATAGGATTGCCAACAAGTTCCCAGCCTTCTGGGACGCTATCTCAAGGATTGCGATAGTCACAGGCGTGGGCATGGCGGCGCTAGCCGTCTTCGTCCTAGTGAATAACCTCCTAACATACCTCTTCAGGCCCGAGACAGTGGGGCCGCAGAACATAGTTATCCCGCTCATCATAGGCGTTACAATCAAGCTGGAGCACATCCCCTACCTGCTGATAGCCCTAGGCATCGTCCTGATAACGCATGAGGGGATGCATGGGATAATAGCTAGGCGTGAGGGGCTTCCAGTAAAGTCTGCTGGGGTCTTCCTCCTCTTCATACTCCCTGGAGGGTTTGTTGAGCCTGATGAGCAGGCGTTTAGGAATGCTCATCCCAACGCTAGGATTAGGGTTGCCGCAGTAGGCTCATTCGCCAACCTCATAGTGGGGATTATAGCGGTCTTCCTAGTCTTGGGGCTCTTCGCATCAACGGAGCAGGGGCTGCTGGTCTCGGAAGTCAGCGAGGACTCCAAGATACCAGTGGGTGAGGTAATCGTGAGCGTTGAGGGAGTCCCAGTCAATAGCTACACCGTGAGATTCAAGAACATAACCCTCGGCGAGACGATAACAGTAACAGGCCTAAAGGGAGAATACACATACCAGGTGCGCGAGGAGTTCATAGGCAGCGAGTTTCCCTTGGGAACCTTGATAAGGTCTCTGGGTATTGAGAGGGTTGACTACTACTTCCCCCTCAGGTTCATGGAAGCAGACCCCAACGCGGTCTACACGCTCTATAGAACCTTGAGCTGGCTTCAGCTAGTCTCCATAGGTGTGGCGATATTCAACATGCTTCCGATACACATGCTTGACGGGAGCATAATCCTACGCTCCTTCCTAGAGAGATACACGCGGGATGGTAGGAAGATAAACGGCGCTGCACTAGCTGCTACCGCTGCCTGCTTAGGGCTTCTCGCGTCAAACATAATATTCACATACAATACATTCGGCTTCTTCCAGCTCTAGCTTCGCCGCGCCCTCCTTAGGAAGACTAGGAGAGCGGCTACTGCTACGATTAGGAGCGCTACCACCACCTCGGTGGGAAAGCCATCTTCACCGCCTACCACAACCTCAAACTCAACATCGTTACTGGAGCCGTCTGATGTGGTGAATGAGAGGAGCACGGTATAGCGCCCAGCTTCGGGGAAGGTTACTTGATACTGGAAGTCGCCGAATCGCTGAAATTCATCACCTATGACCTTCAGAGTGTCGTCACCGCGCAGGAGCGAGACCTTTACAGTAACGTTCTCCAAATCGCGGAGCTCTAGGTCTTGTATGCTGAAGAACAGGGTTGCCGCCTCACCTATCTCAGGCGGGCTTGGCGATACCCTGAACTGCACGCGGTAGTTGCCGACTATCTTCAGCTCCCCATCAACTACGTGAGCGGTTGCTGGAGCATTATACGCTAGCGCGGCGAGTAGAATGAGCGCTACCGTAGCATACACCCGCTTCATACAGCGCTCACCACAGCGGTGTTAAGCTTTAGTGAGTCCAGCAACTCGCATGCCCTGCATATATCCTTGTTGGTCGGCTCGCCGCAGTATCTACAGCTCTTAAGCTGGCGCTCCTGCTTCACCTGTATCTTCTCAAAGCTCCTGAGAGCGGCGTAGAGGGAGCCTGGGTACCTCTCATCATACTCGGCTAGGAATCTCCTTATCATGTCGCGCATGGAGAGGCTAGCGTTGGGGCATGCGTGGCTCTGGAACGGGATGCCAATAAGGTAGGCGTAGAAGACGACCTCCCTCTCAGGCGTTAGCCTAAACGGCGCCACGCGCGGTATTGCTGCGCTACCATCGCCGCGCAGGCCTATCTCAAGCCTAGTCAAGTCGCCGCGCATAATGTTCATCATATATGTCTGGACTATGTCGTCAAGCGTGTGCGCGGTAGCTATCACCGTGGCGCCCAGCTTCCGCGCAGCGTAATTTATCGCCTTCCTACGCAGAACGCCGCACACGCTACACGGCTGGAGTCCAAGCCCCCTATATTCGGGAGTCCTCATAAGCTCCTCAAGACCAAACCCGAAAAGCTCCTCAAAGCTATACACGTAAATCTCAACACCTAGCCTGCTAGCGTAATCAACAGCGTTCCTAACGGCCTCCGTCCTATAACCCTCAATCCCCTCGTCAATAGTTACAGCGAATAGCCTAGCGTCGGGAAACTTCTTCTCAATCTTATACAAAACATGCAGGAGGGATAGGCTATCCTTCCCACCCGAGACCGCTACAGCTATCCTATCATCACGCCTAAGCATCTGATACTTGGCTATGGTCTTTACAACACGCTTCTCAAACGTCTTTATGAAGCAAGCCCTGCATAACCTCTCATTAGAGTATATTCTATGATATACTATCGGCCCTGCGCCGCATACGTTGCATAGCTCCTGCTCGCGCGTCATTCACCCGACCAACAGCCAGCGCCACCTGATAAATCATTACGGGAAACAACCTCATCCACCCATCCTGTTAGGCTCTGGTACGTTGAAAGAATTATTGAACGGGTAGTGGTTATTTTTGTGTAAAATTAATGAAGCGTATAAGAGGGCTGCGGGAATTATTATTTACCTATAATCTTTATAGTTAAGATAAGGAAAATATTAATATCCTATTAGCATTTCACACAACCGCCATGATAGGTAATAAGAAAACCGCACTGACAAGGTTGGAAGCCGTTCTCGCGGTTCTCTTCATAGTCGCCCTGATAGCCGCTGGCGCGGGGTGGGTTAGGCCTATAGAGACAGGCGTTACAACCGTAACAGAGGTCTCAACGGTAACCAAGACGGTGGGAGAGGGGCAGGCTGCCACGGTTACCGTCACGGAGACCCAGCGGGTAACAGTGACCGAGACGGTTGTGAAACAGCCTGAGGCGCCTAGGAAGATTAAGATAGGCCTGCTGACGCATCAAACAGGGCCTGTAGCGCCCATTGGGCAGGATATGGAGCGGGCATTCCTGCTCGCTGTTGAGGAGATAAACGCGCGCGGCGGAGTCTATGTAGATGAGTTCGGAACAAAAGTCTTGTTGGAGCCTGTTATTGAGGACCAGCAGAGCAGTAGGGAAGGTACTGTAGCTGCTGCGGAGAGGCTGGTCAACGTCGCTAAGGTTGACATAATCGTAGGCGGCTTCGGCAGCGCCTTCATACCAGGCGCCCAGCCGATAATCGCGGAGGCTGGAACACCATACATAATCACAGGAGTATCCACGCCAATAGTAGTAACCCGAACGGACATAGACACCAGCTGGTTCGTCCTCTACCAGGCTATAGCGCCTGAGCATGGCCAGTCAATCTCGCTCATCTTGGCTGAGGCCGTAAGGCCTGTTGTGGCTCCAGATAGAAACCTGAAGGTGGCTGTCCTCTATCAGGACTCGCCCTTCGGTGAGGGATTCTTCGCTGGCATGGAGCAGATAATTGAGGAGAAGAACCTGCCTATTGATTTGGTCTTCGTGGATAAGTTCAAGGTTAGGGAGACGGACTTCAGGGCTCTTCTAACAGCAGCCGCAGCAGCTAACCCAGATGTGATAGTCCCGATAGGCTTCATAGGCGAGACCATCGCGGTCATCCAGCAGGGAGTAAGAGACCTAGGCATAAAGAAGCTCTACGGCCCAGTCTGCGTCTGTGTTGAGAGCCCAACATACTATAGAGACCTGGGCCGCGAGGGAGAGTTCTCACTAATCCAGACATACTTCGGGCCATACCACGTCCATCCGCGCGTTGCTGAGAAGGTCGCGGAGTTCAGTAAGAAGTTTGAGGAGAGGTGGGGTGTTAGGCCAGGCTCGCAGGGGCTTAGCGTGTATGACGCTGTGTATATAGCGGTGAAGGCAATTGAGGAGGCTGGCACGCTGGATAAGGCTAAGGTAGCAGAGGCGCTGAGAAACCTCGTAATGGGAGAGCTCCTGCTGCCCGTGCCTGGTGGAGTCATAAAATTCCAGCCAACAGGGCATCAGACGTTTGAGCTATATGGAGTGCAGCTAATCTGGGACGAGAACATCCAGGAGCTAAGGCCAGTAATCGTCTGGCCTAAGGAGATTGCCGAGGCCGAGGTAAGGCTGCCTCCAGACTTCCAGCCTGGAGGATAGGGGCAACGTATCCTACCACCACTATTATTTTATTCCCCCTGTTCAAGCATACATAAAGCGGGTTTGGGTGCCATGAATGGTTCTTGACGCGGCAACAATAACCAGAATAATATTCTGGGGGCTGGTGGCGGGTAGCATATACACGCTCCTCGCCACAGGTCTTAACATAATATTCGGAGTGATGAAGGTCGTAAACTTCGCACACGGCGAGGTTATGATACTAGGCTCATACGTTACGTTCTATCTCTGGAGCATGGCTCAGCTTAACCCATACCTGGTCATACCTGTAGCCATGCTCGTCGTAGCTGGGCTTGGAATGCTCATAGAGAGGCTCAGCTTTAGGCCGATAAAGGGGACGAGCAAGATAAACGAGATATTCCTAAGCCTGGCGCTCATACTCATCTTACAAAACGCTATGGCGGTTGTTGCCGTAGCCAACCTACGCGAGCTCAAGCCAGTGCTAATCAGCAGCCCATTCCGCCTAGAGAGCATACCGCTAGGCCCCGTTAACCTTCCCAACGACTTCGCGGTCATACTCTCAGTAACAGCCCTGGTGCTTGTTGGTCTCTTCCTAGTCTTGCGTAGGACAGGGTTTGGGAGGCGTCTCAGGGCTGTGAGCCAGAACAGGACAGCAGCCGCGTTGATGGGTGTTGATGTGGAGAGGATGGACATGATTAGCTTCGGGATAGGCTCAGCCCTAGCGGCGCTTGCTGGCGCCTTCCTCGCCATACTCGCGCCTTTTGACCCGTATTCTGGCACGTTCCCAGCTATCAAGGCGTTTGCGGTGATAATCCTCGGCGGTCTGGGAAGCATACCAGGCGCTGTGATGGCTGGGTTCATACTCGGCCTCTCAGAATCGGCCGCGGCATTCCTGCTGGGCGGTGTATGGAAAGATGCAATAGCATTCGCGTTCCTCACAGCCATACTAGTGGTGAGGCCTGAGGGCATATTCGGGGAGCGCGGATGAAGAAGGGCTTCGTCGCTGGAATCATACTTCTAGTCATCGCCTCTGCGGTGCCGATGATAACACAAGAGCCATACATCCTCCAAACACTCTCAATAGCATACGTCTTCGCCATCTACTCAATAGGCTGGAACATCCTCGCCCTCTCGGGCCAGGTCTCACTAGGCCACGCGGCGTTCTTCGGCATAGGTGCGTACAGCTCGGTAATCCTAGCGCGGGCTTATGGCCTGCCCCCAGCGATAACCGTGGTGGTAGGCCCGCTCTTCACGGCGTTGGTGGGGCTGGGCATAGGCCTGCTATGCGTCAGGCTTAAGGAATGGTTCCTCGCGATGGTTACGTTTGGGTTTGCCGTAATCATGCAAGCCATAGTTGTTGATGACCAGCTCCGCTGGCTTACTAATGGATGGGATGGCCTCCTGGCTCCTCACCTAATTCCCCCAGAGTTTGAGCCTCTGCGTGTATGGAATTACTATGCGCTTCTCGCAGCTACCGTTATAACATATGTCGCCAGCTACTTCATCTTCAACTCGCGGCTGGGACTGGCTTTCAAGACGATAAGAGATAACGAGCTGGTAGCGCGCGTATGCGGCGTCAAGACCATGCGCTACAAGTTGCTATCCTTCGTCATAAGCACATACATAGCAGGAGTGGCAGGAGCGTTGCAGTATCACGTCCTCTTCAGATTCCTCTCCCCAGAGGTCTTCCACCTCCAGACATCATTCTGGCCCCTCATCTTCACGGTAGGCGGAGGGCTTGGGACGCTTGAAGGGCCCCTGATAGGCTCTATAATCCTCTGGATAGCCTGGGAGGCGTTTAGAGCTATAGCAGGGTTCTATGGCTTGATAGGGCTTGGTATCTTCCTAGCGCTCGTCATAATACTCATGCCAGGTGGGATAAGGTCGCTGATAGCTAGAGCGCCCTCGCTAATCTACGGGCTTGGTGGAAGAAGGAAAATCATATCCCAAGGTATGTAGCCCTTATCCGCTCGTCAGCCATAAGCTCCTCCCGCTTTCCTTCCGCTGCTATCCTGCCAGTCTCCAGCAGGTAAGCCCTATCCGAGACCTCAAGCGCCATCAGCGCGTTCTGCTCCACCAGTAGCATGGTGAGCTCCTCCTCGCGGAGCTGCTCCAAAACCCTGAATATCTGCGCAACTATGTTGGGAGCCAAGCCCGTTGACGGCTCGTCAAGCACCAGGAGGCGGGGCTTTGACATCAACGCTCTACCTATTGCGAGCATCTGCTGCTGCCCGCCGCTCAGAGTGCCCGCCTGCTGGTTCTTCCTCTCCTTCAGTATGGGAAACAGGCTATAAACCTCTTCCAGTATCTGCTGCACGTCATAGTTCTTTGGAAGTAAGTCCGCGCCCATCATGAGGTTCTCGTAGACCGTCATGTGGGGGAATAGCTCTCTCCCTTCGGGGACGCTTGATATTCCGAGACGCGCAACCCTATGAGGCGGTAGGCCGTTTATCCTCTTTCCGTCAAATACTATATCACCTGAGGCTGGCTTGACCAAGCCCATTATCGCCTTGAGCGTAGTTGTTTTCCCCGCTCCGTTGGGGCCTAGGAGCGAGACTATCTCACCACGCCTAACCTCCAGCGATATTCCCCAGAGCACGCGAACCTTCCCATACCCAGCGTGAAGCTCCCTAACCTGGAGCATCACCCACACCTCTCAAGTGTATTTCTCGCCAAGATAAGCCCTGACCACGGCCTCCATACGCGTTATCTCCTCAGGCCGCCCCTCGGCTATCTTCTCCCCAAAATGAAGAACGACAACCCTCTCGCACAGGTTCATGACTATCCGCATGTTATGCTCTATGAGCATTATCGTCATCCCACCCTCTCTTATACGCCTAACCAGGCTTATCGCCTCATTTATCTGAGCCACGTTAAGTCCAGTGAATATCTCATCCAGCAGCAGTAAGGCTGGCCTCGTGGCGAGGGCGCGGGCCAGCTCTAGGCGCTTAAGCTCAACAACCGTCAAGTCCTTGGCTGGTGTATCACTCTTACCAGACAGCCCGACATACTCTATAATCTCATCTACCCCCCTCTCAACCTCCCTAGAGCTGTCCTTCTTCCCAACCTTTCCAAAGATATACCCAGCCTTCACATTCTCCCTCACAGTAAGGCTTGGAAACGACTGGGCTATCTGGAAAGTCCTCCCAACACCAAGCCTACAAATATCCTCAGGAGACTTGCGCGTTATATCATGGCCGTTGAACAATATCCTACCAGCCTCTGGCTTATACACGCCAGAGATAACGTTAATGAGCGTCGTCTTCCCAGAGCCGTTGGGGCCTATTAGGCCGACTATCTCTCCTTGGGATATCTCCAAATCCACGTTTTTGAGGGCAACTATCCCGCCAAACCGTTTGGTGATATTCTCAATCTTTAGTAGTGTTTTCAATTGTTGCGCCTCCCTTTAGGTTGTTACCTGTTTGGCGTTGTTTGTTGTTCTAGTATGCTATAAGCTATACCCAGCCTCGCTCCGCTTGAGGCTCTCCAAGAGCGTCTGGGCGTGGCTCATCATGTGCCGCGCTGTCCTCTCCACACCATAGTTCCCAGACTTCCCAGCCTCCTCGGCCAGCTCTTTTAGAGCAGTATAGACCTGCTCAACCCTCCTAAGCAGCTCATCACTAACCACACTAACTCCCCTCCTTGATTATGATTCTCCTGCTCTTCCCCTCGTAGCGCGGCAGGCTTCCCTCAGGGACGAACTCCACATGCGGCGTGACGAACATGAGGCCGCGCTTAAGCTCCGCCGCTATCTTCTCGCGCAGCTCTGGCGTGTCGCGCTGCTGCTCCAGCTCCACCTTAATCCATATACCGCCGCCAGTGAGGGACTTATCAACAACCACCTGATACTCCATCACCTCAGGGAACTTGAGGAGAGCCTCCTGTATCGTGCTGGGCCATATCTTAGCCCCGCGGTAGTGTATGACGTCATCAACCCTCCCGCGAATCCACCTGCAGCGCGGGAAAGCATCGCGCCCACACTCGCAGCCGCTATCGTCAATAAGAGTTATGTCGCGCATCCTATACCTAACCAGGGGCATGGCCTCCTTCGTCAAGGTTGTTACAACCATCTCACCCTCCTCGCCTGGCGATACTGGCTCAAGAGTCTCTGGGTCTATTATCTCTAGGTAGATGTGGTCTATCCAGAAGTGGAAGCCCTGCTCATACTCGCACTCTATCCCAGAGCCTGGGCCCAGTAGCTCTGTAGCCCCAAAGACGTT
The DNA here is from genome assembly GCA_015520425.1 of Candidatus Pelearchaeum sp. GTDB lineage: Archaea > Thermoproteota > Nitrososphaeria_A > Caldarchaeales > Caldarchaeaceae > Pelearchaeum. The sequence continues at coordinate 10,104 of WAQC01000030.1, forward strand.
CCTAGCACCCCCGCCCTTCTCCTTCAGCGCGAAGCCCTCCTCAAGACGCCTACGCGCCTCCTCGGTCCACATCTCTGCTCCTGGTATGGTTATTCTGAGCGAGGTCTTCTCAGGGTCTACGCCGCGTTTCCGAAGCGTCTCAAGTATGTAGAGCTGGTATGATGGTGTTCCCGTCATGACGGTGGGCTTGAAGTCCCTTATGATGTCTATCATAGCCTCTGTTCTCCCCACGCCCCAGGGTATCACAGTAGCGCCAACCATGTGCGAGGGCTGGTGAAAACCCAGGCCGCCTGTGAAGAGGCCATAGCCGTAGATGTTCAGCATAATATCACCCTTCCTCACGCCGCATGTAACGAGTGAGCGCGCCATCAGGTTAACCCACGTCTCGTGGTCCTTGTAGGTGTATGGCCCCACTGTGGGCTTTCCAGTCGTTCCAGATGTCATGTGCCAGCAGATGAGCTCCTCGCGGGGCACGCAGAGGAAATCACCGCCATAGGGGTAGCTGTGGAGCCGCAGGTCATCCTTCGTCGTGAAGGGGAATTTACGTATATCCTCCAGCTTCTTCAGGTCGTCTGGCCTTACCCCAGCCTCGTCAAACCGCCTGCGATAAAACCTGCTGCGCTCATACACATAACGAAGTATGAACTTAAGACGCTTTAGCTGAAGCTCCTGCAACTCCGAGCGCTTCATCAACTCTATATGGGGCTCCCAGTAAAGCGTCTTGGAGGCCGTTTTTCACTCACCCCCAACCACCCGCAGAATGAGCATTAATAAGCGTTTGGCGTAGATACTATAACATCGGTGGAGTTGGTTGGGATGCGCCTCTATGGGGCTACTGCTCTTATAGTAGCGGAGTCCAAGCATTTTTACCTAAACAGGTTAGGTTGTTGGGGCTGGGTTAGGCTATGGGGAGAATAGTCCCGTCAATGCCTGGGATAAGGATACTCCAGTCAATCAAGGGAGGGAGCTACACGGTAACGATACCGCGCTGGTGGGTGGATAAGCACGGCCTGAAGAAAGGCTCCAAGCTCTTCATGGCTGAGGACGGCGTCTCGCTACGGATAGCCGCGAGAGAATCAATACAGATGAAGAAGACCGTTGAGATAGACTTGGACTCGCTGAAGGACATGAAGTCAGCCCGCTACTGCATACTCACCTACTACATGCAGGGGGCTGACGAGATGATAGTCAAGTCGCGCGACGTGCTTTCCGCTGATAGGAAGAAGCAGCTACGCGAGATGAGGCTGGCCCTGCCTGGCGTTGAGATAATCCACGACGACGCTCACCGAATCGTATACCGCGTATTCACCGAGGAGATGAACGAGAAGCTGGACGATACGATAATGATGATTCATAACATGGCGCTGACAACGCATCGCGACGCTGTGCGCAGCGTTGTGAGTGGCAACGCTGGGCTTGCTAACGATGTTGTGAGCCGCGAGGCCGAGCTTCTGAGGGTTTACCGAAAGCTCATACGCCACCTCTCGCTATGCAGCACGAATCCTGAGATAGCGTTTAAGAGCGGCGTGGGAGACAGCAGGGAGCTGGTTACATACGCGCTAGTTGCGAGAGACCTCAACAGAACAGTGTATCACGCCATCTACATAGCCAAACACTACCTAAGGCTTGCCAAGCCGCTATCTGCTGGTAAGATGCTGAAGATGATTGAGGCTCTCTCTGAGACGGCCAGCAAGATGCAGCAGTTGGCTGTGGAGGCATTCATAGACAAGAACTTCCAGAAGGTCTTGGATGTTACCGCCATGATGCAGGACGTGAAGCAGCATGAGGAGAGGATAAACTTCAGCGTGGTGGATAGTGTGAAGAACTTGGAACAGGCTATAACGCTTCTTATGATTGCGCGCGAGATTAGGCGTATAGCTGGCTATAGCGTGGCTATGGCTGACGCCGCTGCCAACCGCATACTCGCGCCTGGCCGTGCCGCGTTATAATTTTGGAGCAGCTATTATATAATTAAGATTCAAAAAATATAAGCTCCAAACCAGCAACAAAACCAGATGACCCTCCAGAAAATCCCAACCTACTGCTACCAGTGCGTCTGCGGCCCAGACCTGCTCAAAATAGTCGTAAAAGACGGCACGCCAGTAGCTGTTGAGCCCAATTTTGACGTCAGCGATAAGCATCCAGCAGGCGCGAGGGTATGTGTCAAGGCGTATGGGCTTATACAGAAGATGTACAACCCGAGGCGTATAAAGGCTCCTATGGTTAGGACGAATCCGCGTAAGGGTGTTGATGAGGACCCTGGCTGGAGGGAGGTTTCGTGGGATGAGGCTCTTGAGCTTGTTGCCTCTAAGCTCCGCGAGGCGCGTAGCAGGGGGCTTCTGGACGAGCGCGGCTATCCTAGGCTAGCGGTAACGCTGGGCGGCGCTGGGACGCCGCAGGCGTACTTCGGGACGCTTAACGCGTTCTTCGCAGCTTGGGGGCCTATTGACTTCAGCCTAGGAAGCGGCCAGGGGGTTAAGTGCTACCACACCGAGCACCTATTCGGCGAGTACTGGCACCGCGCATTCATAGTCGCGGCAGATGTTCCATACACGCGCCTCGTAATCTCCTTCGGTCATAATGATAACGCTTCAGGAGGAGTTACAGGCGTGTGGCGCAACGCCCACGCCCGCGTTAATGGTATGCGCTGGATACAGGTAGAGCCGCACCTCTCCGTTACTGGCGCTACCGCCGATGAGTGGATTCCCATAAAGCCGAAGACAGACGCGGCGTTCCTCTACGGGATGCTCCACACAATACTCCACGAGATGCGTTGGCAGGACGTATGCGACCTGGAGTTTCTCAAGCGGATGACGAACAGCCCATACCTCATAGGCCCCCGCGGCTACTACCTACGCGACCCAGAGAGCGGGAAGCCGCTGGTATGGGATGAGCTGCGCGGCGAGCCGCGTGCCTATGATGACCCAGCAGTAAGCGAGCCAGCTCTCGTGGGCAGGTTTAGGGTTGAGCGCGGCGTGGAGCTAGGCCCAGACGGCGAGACGTGGGAGTATGAGGACGTGGAATGCAGGCCAGCGTTTGACCTGCTCGTGGAGCATGTGAAGCCATACACCCCAGAGTGGGCTGCGAAGGTTTGCGACGTAAGCCCTGATGTAATCAGGAGACTGGCGCGGTAGTTCGTCAGCAACGCTATGGTCGGCGCAACTGTTGAGGTTGATGGCGTTAAGATGCCGCTGAGGCCTGTAGCGATACTGCTGGGGAAAACAGTCTCCAACGGCTGGGG
>WAQC01000031.1 GCA_015520425.1 Candidatus Pelearchaeum sp.
GAATTATGTGAGCGTATAGCTGGTGGTGATGTTGATGTAGTGACAAACGCGGTTGGTAAGGATAGGCGTATAGGTTCGTATTATCTTAAGGGGGCGCTTGGGTATGGTGGCCCGTGTTTCCCTAGGGATAATAAGGCGTTTGCAGTGTTTGCTAAACGACTTGGTGTTAACGCTTATATCGCTACAGCCACTCAACGAATAAATGAGCGTCAGGCTTCACGTGTGTTAAATGTTCTTAAACGGCTTGCAGTAATGCCGCCTGCTCAAATAGCTATACTAGGACTATCGTATAAGCCCAACACTAACGTAGTAGAGGAATCTCAGTCAATAATAATTGCCGATAAACTGGTTAAGAAAGGATATAGGGTAGCTGTATATGACCCAATAGCTATGTCTAATGCGCGTCAAGTATTGGGTGATGTGGTGGAGTATTGTGAAAGTTTAGAAGAATGCGTCAAGAAATGCTCGGTTTGTATAATAGCTACTCCCTGGGATAGCTTTAAAGATATACCACTTAAGTTTTTTAGAGGGAAGATTCTTATAGATTGCTGGAGAATATTCAGAGATTCAGTAGCTACTGTAAAAGATATACAATATATCGGTCTTGGTGTTAATTTCTAGCAGATATAAGCGTATTGAATTTTATTTACTGCTAGTTTATAATACTCTCTGGTCATGGTAAGCTTAGGCAATGTGTTAGCGTATTACTTTTGCTTCGCTAGACTACCTAGAAAAGGGAGAATATTAGATGCTGGTTGTGGTTCTGGGCTTTTTTCTTTTGTGGCTTCGGGTGCTGGTAGGGGTAAGAGGGCTGATATGGAACTCATAGGTGTTGATGTATTCTTGCCATATCTCAAACAAGCATTAGGTTATGACCATAGGATACAGTGTAGTGTGTATAGTCTTCCATTCAGGGATAAGCAAATAGATGCCGTCGTTTCTGTGGAAGTTTTGGAGCATTTAACAAAAGAACAAGGTTTTACTTTTCTTAATGAAGTTGAGCGGGTATGTAGGGGGATTGTAGCTCTTTCCACTCCTATAGGCTTTAAGTCGCGTCATGAGTCTGATGATAATCCATGGATGAAACATAGGAGTAGTTGGTCTCCTCAAGAGCTAAAGAATATGGGCTACTCTGTTCGTTTCCTACCAGATTTTGCTAAGAAAGGTTGGTTTTTCTTGCCGTTTGCGGTAATTTGGCGTTTAAGAATTCCTAGAGTGGCTGCTACTATAATAGCTTTCAAGCATATTAAATAAAAATCATTCTATATCTATCAAGTCTTAGCTGATTATTGACCACGTTGAAACATTTCTTCAGGAATATCAAGCTCTTCATAGCTTACATAAGCTATTGGCATTCTCCATCCTGTTCCGAAGGCTCTGTCGGTAACTTTAATTCCTACTGGTGCTTGCTTTCTCTTAAATTCCGCAATTTTAACCATTTTCAGAACCTGCTTTACAGTCGTCTCATCAAATCCTTCTGATATTATTTCTTCTGCGGACATGTGCTGTTCTATGTGCATGTGTAGTATTTTATCTAGTTCCTCGTATGGTGGTAGGGTGTCTTGGTCTGTTTGGTTAGGTTTAAGTTCTGCTGAGGGTGCTTTAGTTAGAACTCGCTCTGGTATTACTTGTTTCTGCTTGTTAAGCCATTTGGCGATGCGGTAAACCATTGTCTTGGGGACATCGGATATTACTGCAAGCCCGCCTGACATGTCGCCGTATAGCGTGCAGTATCCAACGGCGAGCTCTGATTTATTACCAGTTGTGAGCAGGAGTGCGCGGTATTTGTTTGAGAGAGCCATCAACAAGTTACCGCGTATGCGTGCCTGTATATTCTCCTCAGTAACGTCCCGCTCATAGCCTGTAAATGCATCTCTAAGGGCTTCCTCATACGACTTCATAATGTCCGCTATTGGTATTATCAGCGTCTTTATACCTAGATTTCTGGCCAGTTGTTGCGCGTCTTCTATGCTCTCTGGGCGGTTAAATGGTGAGGGCATGATGACGCCTAAGACATTCTCAGGTCCCATAGCTTCTACGGCAATCGCTGCTGTGAGCGAGGAGTCTATTCCACCAGACAAGCCGAGTAGGACGCGCGAAAATCCACACTTGCGAGCATAGTCGCGTGTTCCTAAAACTAGAGCCCGCCAAATCTCAGACTCTGGCGTAAAATCGTCCTGAGACACATAGCCATGCATAGAGTCTAAATCAACTATTAACAAGTCTTCCTCAAAGGCTTTAGCGCGTGCTATTAGCTTACCCTTAGACGAGAATACCATACTCCTACCATCAAACACTAGGTCATCATTACCACCTACTTGATTTACATATACCAGTGTTACACCGTGCCGCTGCGCCATATGGCTTAGCATGGCTTCGCGAAGTTGCTGCTTACCCACTGTGAAGGGTGATGCAGATAGGTTAATCACTAAGTTAGTGCCCTCGTGGACCAGTTGCTCCACAGGGTCTATATGATACCTACGCCTCTGCCAGAAGTCTCTATCGTTCCAAATATCCTCGCATATAGTTACCCCTACTAGATTATTGGAGAGGTGGAATGTTTGGGGAGTTGGTGCTGGTTCAAAGTATCTATCTTCGTCAAAGACATCGTAAGTTGGTAGAAGGCTCTTACGGAAACAGACTCTTATCTCTCCATCCTCTAGTAGTGCTGCGGTGTTGAAGAGTGGTCTGCCTTCTTTGAGATTGTTAGGTTCTGCTAAACCAACAAGTGTGGGTGGGGTGTCTTTGAGTTGCTCGGCAAGCCAGTTAAGGACTTGCCAGCTCCTCTTGATAAATCCCCGCTGTAAGAGCAGGTCGCGCGGAGGGTATCCTAGAAGCGATAGCTCTGAAGTAATAATAAGCTCTGCACCAGCTCTCTCAGCCATCCGCGCGCCCTCAATAATCTTACGGGCATTACCATACAGGTCGCCCACTATATAGTTCTGTTGAAGAAGCGCTATCTTCATACGGCATCTAAATTAGGAAAACTGCCAGATTATAAAATAATACTGAAAATGTAAGACTAATACCCTAACCCTATTGCCGAAATCCTCACACCCTCAGATAGGAATTTACTAATATTATATATTCTACGTGCATCCAATACTTGCGCTTTATTCATTAGGTTTCTAAAGTCTTCTGGCCTTAAATTGTTGAATTCTGGCCAGTCAGTAAGTATTATTGCTAGCTCAGCCTCGGCTAGACACTCCTTAGATGATGAGGCATACTCCACATTATCTCCCAACTCCTTACGTACATTCTGCATCGCTTTCGGGTCATAGACCTTCATCGCTGCTCCCCTGTTTTTGAGTTCCTTAATTATCTTAAGCGACACCGCGCCACGTATATCGTCTGTTCCAGATTTGAAGGCCAGCCCAAGAATTGCTACCCTTTTTCCTCTTAAAGAACCTAGAATTTCCTCCGCAAGCATAACTATCTTTTGTGGCTGTTCCTCGTTAACTTCAAGTGTTGCGTTTATGAGGGGTGCTTCCACACCCGCTTTCTGGAAAAACAGTCTTAGTGCCTGTAGGTCTTTGGGCCAGCATGAGCCTCCCCAGCCCGGCCCAGCCTTAAGGAAATAAGGCCCTATCCGTTTGTCAAGGCCTATTCCAGCCGCTACATGCTCAACATCCGCGCCTGGTAGTTTTTGGCATAGGTTGGCTATCATGTTGATGAAGCTGACTTTCATCGCTAGGAATGCGTTGTTGGCGTATTTTATGAGCTCCGCATTAACTGGGCTTGTTCTTAGGATGGGTGGTGTGTTGCTGCCGTAGAATTCTCTATAGATTTTTTCAAGTTCTTCTCCAGACTTTGGGTCGCATTCGCCTATGATTATGCGGTCTGGGTTTAGCGTGTCTTCTACTGCGTTTCCTTCGCGTAAGAATTCTGGATTCATGCAGAGGCCAAAATCTTCGCCACATTTTTTCCCTGACTCTCTTTCAAGTATAGGCTTGATGAGCTCTTCGGTGGTTGTGGGGGTTACTGTGCTCTTCACGACGACTAGGTGCCACTCCTTCTTCTTGCGTAGTGCTTGGCCTATGTCTTGTGCGGCTTTTTGAACATATGTCAGGTCTATATCTCCGTCAGGTTTTGAGGGTGTTCCTACTGTTATGAATGTTATATCGCTGTTCATTACTGCGTCGTGGCTGTTGTTTGCTAATTGTAGTGTTTTGTTGCTTATTGTTGTTTTTAGGAGCTCCTCTAGGCCTGGCTCGTAAAACGGTGCCTCTCCCTTGGATATTTTCTCCATTTTGTTTTGGTCTATATCATAGCATAGTGTTATGAATCCTTTTGAGGCGAAGCATGCTGCTGTTGTGAGTCCTACGTATCCTAGGCCTATGAATGAGAGTTTGGGCTTGTTTCTTTGTGTCATTTATCGGCACCTCTTCCATGGGTGTAGGATTGTTGTATTGCTTCCCAGTATTGTGTTGGGTTTCCTATGTCTAGTCGGATGGAGTTCTTATCCAGCTTGATTGCTATCACTTTTTTCCCTTGGTTTATCAATTCTTGTATTCCGTCTGTTAGCTGTAGCTCGCCGCCAACGCCTGGTTTTATCGTGTTGAGCGCGTCAAATATTGTGTGTCTGAATATGTATATTGGCATTATGGCTAGGTTTGTGGTTGGTTTTTCTGGTTTCTCCACCACGCGTTGGACTATTAATTCTTCGTTTTTCTCTGTTATTTCTGCTATGCCGTATTGTCTGGGGTTTTCAACTTCCTGAAGTAATAGGATAGCCTCAGCCTTCTCTTCTAAGAATTTTCTAAACATCTTAGCTAGTGGTCTTTCTATTCCGTGTGATATTATGTAAGTGTCTCCCGCATGTACGATGAATGGGTTTGAGCCTACTACTTTCTGCGTAATAAGAACCGCATGCCCAAATCCGCGTGGCTCTGGTTGGTTTACCCAGATTAGTGTGGAGTTTTCTATCATTTTGTAGAATTTGTTTAGCTCTTCTGCTGCTTTCTTGCCGCTGTTTTTGAGCAGTTCTACGTATGAGTAGTCTGGTGTGAAGTAGTCTTCAACTGTTCTTTTTCCGCGGCCTACTACGAAGATGAATTCGCGTATGCCCTCGTTATAGAGTTGTTCAAAGACTAGGTGTAGTAGTGGCTTTACGCATAGTTCTCCGTTGTGGGTTTTTGCGAAGATTGGGAGCATTTCTTTTGGTTGTTCTTTTGTGGCGGGTAGCATTCTTGTTCCGAGGCCAGCTACTGGTAGGACTGCTTTCAGTTGTGATAGGCTCACGGCTATGGGTTAGGTTTTGTCTTCTTTTATAAAAGCATAATTTTCTCGTGCTGTGGCTTCTGATGGTTCATAGAGCTTTGAGAGCATGTTAGCTGTTTAGGTGTAGCTGGATTAGTCTGCGCATCTTCTCCTTGAATATCTGTTCATCAAATCTTTTCGCAGCTTCCTGCGCTTCTGCTGAGAGGCTGTCCATGAACCATTCCTCGGTTGTCAGTATCTCGTCTATGCACTCTGCTGCTTGTTCTATTGTTGTGAAGCTGAGGCCGTAGTCGTGTCTTCTTTGTAGGATGTCTAGCCAGGGTCCTCCTGAGCGGTGTATTACTGGTATTAGGCCTGCTGCCATTCCCTCTACTATTGCTATGCCAAAGTGCTCGTTGGGCATGGTGTGTAGGTAGATGCGCGCGTTGGACATTAGCTCTATCTTCTTCTCAAACGTTAGGTTTGGCAATAGCATTACCTTGTCGCGTACGCCCAGCTTGTTGATTAGGTGTTGTAGGTGGTTTAGGTAGTTGGGGAACATCTCTTGTATGTTCCCTATTATGAGGAATTTCTTCACGCTTCTAGTCTTGGCTGCGATGTACGGTATCATGTCTAGGTTTTTGCCTGGTGCTATGCGTCCTACCGTGATGACTACATTCTCGCGTCTCTTCGTTTTTGTTGTGGCTAGCTTGCTTATTCTTGCCACATCCACGGGTGGGTGTATGACCATCGGCGTTATTCCCATGTAGCGTTGTGCGAGTAGCTGTGTGTATGTGGAGTTGACTATTAGTGTTGTTCTGGGTAGGAATACGTTGTCTATTGCGCGTTGTATAATGTGGTATGGTGTGTAGTAGAGTCTCCAGAGGCTGCTATTGTAGAATTTTTCGCGCTCTTCTTTGAGGCCGTAGAGGTAGGGGTAGTGTATGTAGCTTATGTCTGCGAGGCCGCGGTCTGTCTCTGCGTATGTTGATATTATTATGTCGTAGCTTTGTCTGGCTAGTATCGTGTAGATGCCTTCTGCTATTCTCTTGTATGCGTCAAAGTGGTTTGTGTTGAGTGGTATCTCGCGCTCTGGCTTGATTTCGTCTAGCTTGTATCCGAAGCTTCGGCAGATTCTTTCCCACGCTACGTGGCCTGATGATAATACTGTTACTTTGAACCCCATGTTCTTAAGTAGTGCGAGTACTGATACGGCGACGCGCTCAGCGCCGCCACTATTATTAATGTTATTATGCATTAGAAGTGCATTCATGAGAAAATCACCTAATTTTATGGATGTTGTGGTTATTCTTAAATTTCAGCGAAAATAGCTTAATAAACTGGAATTAATATAAAAATATAATATTCTTTTGGCGGAATTATTCCACTATTACCAGCTCTAGTGGTGATGTTGGTCTAAGCGGTAGCATCTGTCCTAATCCGCGTGAGACGTATAGGGTTGTTTCTTGGGTTATCTTGTATTCTCCGCGTACGTATATTGAGTTGGAGTATATGGTCTGGCCTGCTATTACTAGCCCTCCGTGGGTGTGGCCTGCTAGGATTAGGCACCTGCCCCTTATGTTCTGCGCCGCGTTAGGGTCGTGGACCAGCACTATACCCTCCGCTGTTAGCTGTGGATATACGCGGGATTCGCGCCAGTCTAGGCCGTAGATGCTTCCCGCGTGAGAGCTTGCTCTTGTGTCCTTGAGTATGCTGAAGCCGTTTTGCTTGAGTATGCCTGCCATCTCGCCTACGAGGCCGCTCCAGTACTCGTGGTTCCCCATAACGGCGAATTTCTCCCGCGCGTCTAGCTGGGAAACATAGCGTTCAGCGCTCTTCATGTCTCTCGTAAGTTCATCAACCACGTCGCCGCCTAGGAGGATTATATCAGGCTCCTCATAGGCGACCTGCTCCAGCACGGCCTCCTCAACCGCTCCCAGCGAGTGTATATGCGGGTCTGTCAGGAATACTATCTTTGTGCCTATACCTGCCTTCAGCCGCGTCTTTAGTAGCGTCCGCGTCTCAGCGTAGCTAACACCTACGCTAAGAGCTAGGAGTGATGTGAGGGTTAGGCCCAGTAGGCGGCGGCGTGAGACTCTCAACTTCCAGCGCATATAGCGCTGAGCTCTCCTTCTTCAAATCCTTTACTGTTCTATAAACCGCGACCTCCTATTCTTCGGCCGTTAGAATATGTAAGACCACAAGCGATATTACTAGAATCGTCATTATGAGCTGGCCGTGGACGAGCTTGTTGAATATCTTAAGGTTCTTGGCGCTTGTGTATCTCAGTAGTACTCCGCTCACGGTGAGGAAGAGCATGACGATTACCAGCGATAGGGTTATCGGCTCCATGCTCCTGGAGAATATGTACCCATGAGCCAGGCCTGCCGTGAATCCTATCATGTTTAGTAGGATGTGGAAACTTAGAAGCGGCTTGTAGTATATGGAGAGCTCGCGCGTGATACTGCTTGAGATGGGTAGGCTTCTCACCCTCTTGTAGAGCATTAGAGTGGTTGTGGCTATCGTTCCAGTCCATACCGCTATCCATCCCAAGCCCTTGGCGGCGTCTTCCCCTCCCTCGTCCTCCTCAGCCAGCGCTGCAATAGGCGACGCGAGCACGAGTATTATAGCCAGGAGTAAGTATAGATTCTTTATTCTAGACATTTTTGCTGCGCCGCTTCAGCCAGAATGTCTGGATTAGTGTGTAGGCTACAACACCTATTATCGCGGCCACTGTTAGCATGAAGACCGTGTTTGCCAGGCCTGTTGAGCCGCCCTCACCTGCTTCCCGCTCACCTCCCTCGCCATCACCGCTCTCTCCAGCCTCGCCGCCTTTCTCCTCCTCTTCCTCCTCGTCTTCATCACCATTAGCAGCAGCTACCGTAAAGCTCGCGAGGAGCAGTAACACCAACAATAAAGCGATTATCCTCTGCGTCATTTCTATAACATGCTACCGCAACAAGCTGGATATATAGCTAGAAATTCAAGCATCCCAACCCTAAAAACCTACGAATCTGCTTACGATATTTTAAGAATCACGCGGTTTATTATTGGGTTATCCTCAAGGAGGAGCGGTATTATGCTGGTGAATTTGAATGGGAAATAGTGTTGCGATTAAGGATACCGTTGTTGAGTCAATTTATGGTGTTCTTCCTGAGCATGCCAATAGTATGGGTATGCTTCACGGCGGCTATATGATGAACTGGATGGTAACTACCGCCGCTCTCGCTGCTGTGAAGCTCTCGCGCGGCAGCGCGACGCTGGGAGCGCTTGATAGTATATTCTTCATAAACCCTGTGAAGATTGGCAGCATGGTTCTTGTTAGGTCTTGGGTTGAGTATGTAGGCAGGGCTTCTATGGAGATTGGGGTTGAAGCGTATTCGGAGAACCCGCTCACTGGCGAGAGCGCCCTCACCACACTGTCGCATATGGCTTTCGTAGCTACCGATGCGCGCGGTGAGCCGCGCGAGGTGCATACCAAGATAAGGCCGCGCGAGCAGGAGCGCGAGATATACGAGCAAGCCCTCAAACGGTGGGAGAATAGGCGGAGAAGCATAGAGAAACGACGCGAATATAGCTTGGATATCTCCGAGTATGCCCCAGACTCGCGGTGGCGCCGCAGGGTTTCGCGCATAGTCCTCGCCGACGACGCTCTCTATGGAGAGTATATGTTCGGAGGCA
>WAQC01000032.1 GCA_015520425.1 Candidatus Pelearchaeum sp.
AAGCTTACTGGCCCGAGTACGAGCTCTTTTTCCCCAACGTTAAGATAGACCCGCTGAGGGCTTACATCAGCTTAACGCCTAAAGAACCTGCAGGCGAGCCTCTCCCAGATATGGAGATGCCACCCATAGCGCGGGCTTACTTTAGTGATATGCTTAAGGTGTTCGGCGAGTTGTTTAGGGTTCTTAAGTATGGCGGGAAGGTCGCCATGGTGGTGGGCGGCGGGGTTTTTCCCGATAGGGTGATAGACGTGGATATACCCCTAGCACGTCTTGCCGCTGATGTTGGATTTACCGTGAAGAGGATAATCGCCGTAAATAAAAGAGCGGCAACAACGCGTCGTGTCATAAAAATAGGAGAGAGCAGAGAGAGCATACTAATTATGCGGAAAGAATGACAGCCCTCTCTCTACCATCATGAGCCTCAATGCGGTATAGCCTATTCCGCCATCTAAACAAGGGCTTGAAAGCCGCTTTAAACCCAGAAACGATAACGGCACAGAGTATTAGAAAAACCCCAGGAGGCCATAAGACGGCGTATATGAAAGGCACGCGATGCTTTCTGAGTTCTTCTCCAATAACGTGGCTTATCAGAATTATGGAGAGGGATGATAGGAGGGTGTATGTCGGAATGTTGTAAGCAAGTGAATATGCTAAAGAAGCTAGCGGGAATATGAATAGCATGATTAACATGAATGCGTTTATGATGGATTTCTTGCTTGAACCCAGGTAGAGCGTCGTGAAGAGCCGTATCATCCCATTCCAGAGACTCTTTAGACTATTATTCCACTCGGCGGTCATGCTGTTTGTCCCATCCAAGAAAAGCGTCCTTACCCCAGCGTCGCGCGCCAAAAGCGCTATTGCGCGGTCCTCCAAGACAGCGTCCCTAACCCTCGCATGGCCGCCGAGCTTCTCGTAAATATCACGTCTAATGAGTATGAAGCTTCCGAAAGCAAATGCTGCTTTACCACTAGATACTTTATGCGGCCTCCCAAATGCATAGAGAGCGAGTAGAAGTATGGGAAGTACAGCCTTTATCCATGTACTACGCATCTTCATCCTTGGGTATTGCGTGACTAGCTCGGCGCCCTGCTTGAGCGCTGTAATGAGCGCGTTTCTTATACATCCTTTCCCAAACTCCGCATCAGCGTCGGTGAATAATAGCCACTCACCGCGGCTGTATGTATATCCCAGATGACATGCCCAAGTCTTCCCCAACCACCCTCCAGGAAGCTCACCTGCCTCAATAAGTTTAACGCCATGCTTGGAGTAGCGGCGCACAACCTCCCGCGTGGAGTCTGTTGATGAATCGTCAACAACTATAATCTCGCCCTTTTCATCTAGTTGGTGTATAATGCTCTCTATACATCTTCCTATGTTCCTCTCCTCGTTTCTTGTAGGTACTATAACTGACAAAGTAGCGGGTAGCGCTTGCGACTCCTCTTTGACCTCTAGCTGGGGAAGCATCCGTAGTATGCGTTGTCTGGCTAACGCTATGCCCAGCCATGCGAGAGCAACCAAAACTTGGAAAAAGACCACGATGCCTCCCCAAAATTGCCCATCAACCACCAACACATGGCCAGAGAAAGAAAACTCTTAATAAGCCTACGTATGGTGATAGAATGTAGGTGTATAGTATATGTCGGATAATTGGTGGGAAGAATGGAGAAAGAGAAGGCGGAGATGGCCTCTCTTCAGAAGTCTGTTTGAAGACATTGACGAATTTATGCGCGAGTTTGAAAAGCAGATGGAGGAGGAGTTCAAGTGGATTATGGAGAGAGCACCTAGGGAGCTAATAAGGGAAAGGACCACCAAGGATGGTGTAGTCCGCGAAGTAGGGCCATTCGTCTATGGCTACTCCATAACCATAGGCCCAGACGGCAAGCCAATCATCCGCGAGTTTGGAAACGTTAGGCCAGGAGCGCTTCCCGCAAAATCAGCTCTTGAAGTGAGACCAGAACGCGAGCCTCTCGTTGATGTTATAGAAGAAGACAATAGGATAAAGGTTGTTGCTGAGCTTCCAGGCGTTAGGAAAGAAGACATAGAGCTTAGCGTTGATGAGCGTATGATGACGGTTAAAGTGGATACTGAGAGCCGCAAGTATTTCAAGGAGATAGAGCTACCAGCAGTCGTTGACCCCAACACCGCTAAGGCCAGTTATAACAACGGTGTCTTGGAAGTGGTGGTGGAGAAGAAGGCGGAAGCTCCGAAGAAGGGCCATAGAGTAAAGATTGAATAATAACCTCAGCTCCGCTCAAAATATCTTTAGTAGCCGAGCCTTCCAGATTTAGGCAAATGGGCTAGGGTTAAATATGGCTGGCAGAAGGTCTTTAAACCAAGTGGGCAAGCAGTATGGCCCAAAGTAAAGTTTCTTGGATGATTGGAGGAGCCCAGGGCACTGGTGTTGATTCCGCAGCAAACATCTTCTCGCGAGCAGCCGCGTCTTCCGGCCTTAATGTCTTCGGAAAAAGAGAATACTACTCAAACATCAAAGGCGAGCACAGCTACTTCTCTGTAACGTTGTCAAACAGTGTAATACGCTCACACATGGATGAGGTCCATCTCCTCGCTACGTTTGATTCAGAGACGATTATTAGACATGCGTGGGAGGTGGAGTCTGGTGGCGGTATAATATTTGACCCGAAGCAAACTAGTGAGAAGATTACCAGCATACCTACGTTAGAGAAGAATGTAGTGAGTGGTATATTGGAGAGGCTTAAGGGGGAAGGTCTGGGAAACAGTGTTATGGATGTTCTTGAAGTTGCGAAGAAGAACGGCGTAAAGCTCTATCCTCTCCCATACGTTGATTTGCTTAAGCAAGTTGGTGAGAAGATAGGGGAGACGCAGCTCAGTATCTTATCCAGAATGACCAACGTCATGGCTGTCGCAGCATCATTTGCGCTCTTCAAGCTTCCAGAAGAGCATCTCTTCAAAGCGATTGAACAGGTCTTTAAAGCCAAGGCTAAGGTAGCTAAAATGAATATAGAGGCAGCCAAGATAGCAGCCGAATATGCCGTTAGGAATTTCAGTAATAATGGAATAAGTTTCCACATAGAGCCTAGACCAGCAAAAGAGCAGCGGCTTCTCATCAATGGAACATCAGCAGTAGCTCTTGGAAAGATAGTTGCTGGCTGTAGATTCCAGACATACTACCCAATAACCCCCGCGAGCGATGAGAGCGTGTATCTGGAGGACCATGAAGTCTTTGAGAGTAGGGAGGTTGAGGTTCTCGCGGAGAATCCTCACCAAGCGGAGAGTATGGAGCTTAACGGTAAGGGGTCTATTGTTGTGGTGCAGACCGAGGATGAGATAGCTGCGATAACTATGGCTACTGGAGCCGCGCTGGCAGGAGCTAGAGCTGCTACAGCAACATCAGGACCAGGCTTCTCGCTGATGACCGAGGGGCTGGGATGGGCTGGGATGAACGAGGTCCCAGTAGTAATAACACTTTATCAACGCGGCGGCCCCAGCACCGGCCTCCCAACAAGACATGAGCAGGGTGATATGCTCTTCGTCCTCCACGCTGGACATGGAGAGTTTCCACGCATAGTGATAGCCTCAGGAGATATTGAGGAAGCTTTCTACGACGCTATAGCGGCATTCAACTACGCAGAAAGATACCAGACACCAGTAATACACCTGCTTGATAAAGCACTAGCTAATAGTACAATGACGGTGAGGAAGTTCGTATATAATGACTTGGTGATTGATAGGGGTAAGCTGTATTTTGAGTGGCCCTCTGCTAATGGGCCGTACAAGAGGTTTGAATTCACTGATGACGGCATATCGCCGCGGACTGTTCTGGGGGCTGCTGGCGGTATATTCTGGAACACGGGAGACGAGCATGACGAGTTTGGACACATATCTGAGGAGCCTGTCAATAGGTGTAGGATGATGGAGAAGCGTATGAGAAAGCTTGAGACCGCTGATGCGGAGATTCCAGACAGGGAGAAGGTGATAATTCACGGTGATGTTGACGCGCCTTACATAATTGTGAGCTGGGGCTCCACTAAGGGGGCTATACTTGACGCCATAGAGTACCACGCCCAGCATGGTCTCCGCTTTGCCTTCGCCCAAGTAAAGCTCCTCAGCCCATTCCCAACAAAACTATTGCAGGAACTACTGCCGCGCTATGAAAGAATAATCTGCGTAGAGCAGAACTACAGCGGCCAGTTCGCCCAGCTACTCGCCATGCGCACATGCATAAAGCCCCATAACCTCATCCTCAAGTACAACGGGCGGCCTTTCTCATTTTCGGAAGCTAGAGATACACTTAAGAGGGCGATAGAGAAGAATGAGGCTAGGATAGTAACCAACGCGGGTGCGTGAGGTGGTTAGTGGATGGCTGTAAAGCTCACTCTTGCAAACTACAGGACAAACGTGCATAACGACTGGTGCCCTGGATGCGGTGATTTTGGCATATTGTCCGCTATTCAGATGGCGCTTGCAGATATGCAGCTAGACCCGTCTAACATCGCTATATTCTCTGGTATAGGTTGTTCTGGCAAAACTCCACACTACATAAATACCTACGGCATACACACTCTTCACGGCCGCGTCCTACCCTACGCGCTCGGCGCTAAGCTGGCTAACCCCAGCCTCATAGTTCTCGCGGTAGGTGGAGACGGAGACGGCCTGGGAATAGGCGCGGGACACTTCGTAAACGCTGGACGCAGAAACGTTGACATAACCTACATAGTGCATGATAATGGTGTTTATGGGCTTACCAAGGGACAGGCATCCCCCACGTTGAAGCGTGGTCTCAGGCCCAAGTCGCTACCCAGACCAAACATTAATGAGGCGATTAACCCCATAGCAATAGCGATAGCCGCTGGCTATACATTTGTGGCACGCGCATATGCTTATGACAATAAGCACCTGAAGGAGATAATACGTAAGGCTATATCGCATAAGGGCTCTGCTTTCATAGACGTTCTACAGCCATGCCCAACGTACAACGATATTACAACGAAGGAATGGTATGCGGGTGAGGATAGGATAGACCCTGAAACGCGTAAGCCTATTCCACGGGTGTATAAGCTTGAGGATACGGGGTATGATGGGGAGGTCCAAAGTCCCGACCCTGCTGAAGCTGAGAAGAAGATTGCGGTAGCTCTTGCTAAATCCTTTGAATGGGGAGATAGGATACCCATAGGCGTCTTCTACCGCAACCCCTACGTGCCAAGCTACGAGGAGCGCATAGCGAGCAGAATACCGAACTACCTAACCATACCGCCAGCCAGACAGCCCATACATGATGCGGAGAAACACCCCACGGCCGATATTGAGCAGATTATGGAGGAGTTCCTCGTAACCGAGGCTTAATCGGCCAATATTATCCCCATATTATAGCAATCATATTACACTAATATATTGGCAAAAGCAGAATATCAAGTATGGCGCAGAACCAACAGCAGGAAATCCACATAATCCTAACAACTAAAGAGCCTACGCGTGTATATCCAGCGGTAACCCTAGCTTTAGGTAGCGCGGTAATGGGCGCTAAGGCCTTCGTTTACTGCACGATGGATGGGCTCTCTATCGTCAGGAAAGGCGAGGTTGAGAAGATTCAGCTTGCAGGGGCTCCTCCCCTTTCAAAGCTTGTTGAAGACGCAAAGAATGCTGGCGTCAAATTCGTGGCCTGCGCGCCCTCAAAAGAGATGCTACAACAGATGGGGATTACTGCCGAGACAGTCCTGCAAGGCGTGGAGCTTGAAGACGTTTTCGGCTTCCTAAATAATGCCCTCCCAGCGGCACGGCAAGGCGGAATAGTACTGTTCGTATAAAAAGGGGAGGGGGACAGCATGCAGACACAAAAGCAGAGAACAATCTTCGTTGAGGGTGATGAGGGTTTAGTGGATGCGGAGCCGACGGATGAGCTTGATGTAAGCGGGCTTGTATGCCCTTATCCAGGGTTTGAGGCTGTGAGAAAGATTGAAGCCGCACAGCGGGGCGCTGTTATAGATATTACAACAGATATGGAGAATGTGGCGCGCGAGTCTATTCCAGTGCTAATGAGGAATCGGGGTTTCAAGTTTGCTGTTTTTCGCTGTCCTGACTCTGACCGCTGGGTTGTACGTGTCCAGAAGAGCTAGCAATAGCGCGCTCACGCTTGGAAAGAACATCAGAAAACGTGGCGCTGGCGTATATTATCGCAAAAGCCAGCACCGCAAATCCTAAAACACCCCAAGGAATAGTCTCAACAGTCCTAGTAGTCGTTGAAGTTACCGTAACCATCTCCCTAACTGTCTGGGTAACCGATACAACTTCCACCTGCGTAACCGTCCTAAATTCACGTTGAGTATAAGTATCTGTTACTGTTACTGTTTTTACTGGAGGCTTTAGTATGCTTATTGATAGCGTGTAAGTCCCCGAAGAGCCTGCGAAGCCGAAGACAGCAAAATAATAATACCCGCTTACAGGTGCCAGAACCCCTAAGCGCTCAGAGAGACCTGTTGGTTTAATTCCCCTATCAACCAAGTCCAGAAGAGGGTCAAACACCACTATATCAAAATCCTGTCCCCGCGGCATTCTAAGTGTTATGATTAGAGTGTCTCCCTGCTCCACGTATATCTTAAAGTAATGAACAGTCTCCTGTTCTAGATTGAATGAGTACTCTCCTGGCTCGACTTCAAGAGCTGTGCTGAAGCTTGTCCCAGGCTCTTCTAATGCATAAGCGCCAGTAAGAGCTGTTATGAGTAGCGCGAGCACTGTGGAAAGCCAAACCTTACTATAGCTGGGCAAGCCTTTTCACACAATCCCCTAAATGCAATAGCCTTTAAACGTTTTTACAATCTCAGATGAGTGTCCTAAAGGAATCAAAGACTGCTTGGCTTGGGTAAAACCTTATCTTATTCCCAAGACATTGCTGGTTGGAGGCTATGTACAAAATGCATAGCATTCGGGTGAGAGTCCTAGCATCGGTTATAGCCGCGTTGGTGGTTATGGTTGGTTTCCTTCCCTTTCAGCCTGCCTGGGCTGAGGATGAGCAGCTCCAAACACCCCTAGCCCAGCCTCTCCTCAAGCCTATTGAGGAGCTATTATCTGGGGGCGCTTTAAATAGGATACAGTTCTTCAGGGGAGACGATAGCTGGATTAGGGTGGGAGAGCAGTCGGCCGAGCCTGCGGGGGGAGCTAGGCCCTCGCAGCCCCTCGTATCAATACCCTACCGCTCACCGACAGCAAAGTTCAGCAGAAATGTCATTCTAACATACGACCTAGGCGCAATACCATACCAAAACGAGCCGACAGTAGCGGTTAACCCACTAGACCCAGACCACGTGGTAGTGGGCGCTCACGACTACGACACCCCGTGTGTGGTTTCCTATGTATCGTTTGACGGTGGGGAGACATGGCGCGGCCCGTTCCACGCAGACCTAGCCGTTGAAGACAGCTTCTGCTCAGACCCCGTTCTAGCGTTTGACCGCGATGGTAATGTGTATTATGCCTACCTATCAATAGGGACACGCCCACTGAGGGTTGGTCAGCTTCTGCTAGTAGCTGAGGTAAGCAGCGCTGTAGTATCAATCTCCCGCGACGGCGGGATAACGTGGGAAGGCCCATACATAGCATCAACAGGAATAGTAGAGCAAGGCCAGAACTCAGCCAGCATAACGTTCATAGACAAAATCTGGATGAACGTGGGCCCAGACCCATTCAACCCTGAGAGAGATAACATATACGTAACCTATACAGAGTTCAGGCTCATATACCCATTCCTAGACCAATACCCGTTCGTAGCGGCGCCAATCATTGAGGTCTCAATAAAGCTGGTCGTCTCCTATGATGGTGGGAAGACTTGGACCAGGCCAGTCGCGGTCAGCCCAGTCTATAGATACCCTGCTGGTGAGCTTGATAGGCCAATAGTACAAGGTTCTAACATTGCGGTGGCCAAGGATGGGACGTTATACATAGCGTATTATGACTCTATGTCCGACGGCCCATTTAAGGGCCTCTTCTCACCCTATGTGACGGTTTCCTACGATGGTGGCAGGAGCTTTGAGGGGCCTTATGCGGTGGTTCCAGGAGGGACGTGGGAGCAGGACTTCTTCCTAAAACCAACGTACTTCCGTTCATGGTCTTCCATGTTCCCCTTCATCGCAGTATCACCCAACAACAGCAAGGAGGTCTACATAGTTTTTGGAGCTTTAGGCGAGGCTGGTGGAGATAGGTCCGACGTATATTTCTCCAAATCAACTGACGGTGGGAAGACTTGGAGAGAGCCTAAACGCGTAAATGATGACTTGACGCTACGTAACCAGTTCTTCCCAACTTTAACCGTCTCGCCCAACGGGACCATACATATAATATGGGGCGATATGCGCGACGACCCAAACAACTATCGCTACCACATCTACTATACCAAGTCTGGTGATGGTGGGGAGACGTTTATGGAGAACTCCCGCGTCTCGGATTATCCCTCAAACCCTGGACGCGGGATTCCCATATTCATAGGCGACTACTTTGGAATAGCGGCCACGAATGAGGATGTGTATATTGTTTGGACTGACAGTAGGTCTGGGGAGGTTGGTGGGAGAAATCAGGACATCGCGTTTGCTCGTTTAAGAGCGATACCAAAGCCTTCAATAACATTAAGCCCGCCTGAGGGGCCTGCGGGCCAGACGATAACTATAATGGGGTTCAACTTCGCCCCAAGGCAGAGGGAGGTGTTTATTGAGGTTGATGGTGTGGTCATCTCCTCAGTACCAACAGATGACAGCGGCCGTTTTGTGGCGCAGATATTCATGCCCGTCTCTGGGGAGGGGGCGCATACCATACGCGCAATAGATGTGCTTGGAAACGTGGCTACAGCAAACTACTACTCTACCTTCGGCTTCAACACAATAGAAGACAGGATAGATTCCGTCATCAAGGAAATGGCTGGAAAACTAGAATCCATAAAACCAGATAACCCACAAGCAGCTAACATTACTGTGTCAAAGATTGTTGATGAGGTTGTGAAGCGTATAGAGCCGTTGCTTGCCTCTCGTCAGGAGCCGCGAGACTCTGGTATAACGCCAGCGTTTATAATATCCATCGCTGCCATGGTTATAGCTTTGGCCGCGCTTTTCATCGCTACGACGCGAGGTAGGAGCAGGTCATGAAGAGGATTTTGCAGGTAACTACGGCTATACTTCTGCTACTCCTACTATATCCCGTCTATGCGCAGGAATACAAGCCTCCCCACGACAATCCTGGCCCTGCGGTTGATGTTGTTAAGTTTAACGCCTTCGCGGAGGAGATAGCTCCCGCCGCGATAGAGCGCGGGGATGTGGATATTTATCTCTACAGTATGCGGGTCTCTCGCGTAATCCCACTTGAGCAGAGCCCCGACCTTAGGATAATCCGAGCTCCGTCGCTCTCGCTCTCAATACTCCTAAACCCAGCCCCATCAACAGAGAAGGAGTTTAACCCATTCTCAATACCAGAAGTAAGGCAGGCAGTCCAATACCTAATCAACCGCGATTACGTGGCTAGGGAGATATACAAAGGCAAGGCAGTCCCAATGGTTGCGCACATAAGCCCATTTGAGTATGATTATGTAACCATCTTTAACGTGGTGAAAGATTCGGGGATAAGATACGACCCTGAGCTTGCCAAGAGGATGATAAGCGACGCCTTAACCGCTGTTGGCGCCGTTATGCGGGATGGAAAGTGGTACTATAACGACAATCCTATTAGGGTTAAGTTTGTGATAAGAACCGAGGATGAGCGCCGCGAGATAGGTGACAGCCTCGCGGCCGAGCTTGAGAAGATAGGGTTTGAGGTTGAGCGCATCTACCACAGGTTCGCCGAGGCAATACTGCGGGTTTACACGACAGACCCAGCCGAGTTCCAGTGGCATCTATACACCGAGGGCTGGGGGAAGGGCGCTCTAGAGAAATATGACTTCGGGACGATAAACCAGATGTGCGCACCCTGGCTGGGCAACATGCCTGGATGGCGGGAGGTGGGGTACTGGCAATACGAGAACCCAGCGCTTGATGATATGGGCCAGAGGCTCTTTAAAGGAGAGTTCAGCAGCAAAGAAGAACGTGATAGACTCTATAGAGACATGACAAAGCTCTGCATTGAGGAGTCTGTAAGAATATGGGTTGCAACCGTCTTGACGAGCACGCCTATAGATAAGGACATGCAGGGGGTAACAGAGGACCTGGGTGCTGGCGCGCGTTCCTTATGGCTGCTCCGCGCGGCGTATCTACCTGGAAAGAACGAGCTTAAGGTAGGGCATCTCTGGGTATGGACACCCCGCACCGTCTGGAACCCTATCGGAGGATTTAACGACGTATACAGCGTAGATATCTGGCGGAACATCTACGACCCGCCTATAACGCGCCACCCATTCACAGGAATACCAATCCCCTTCAGAGCCGACTTCAAGGTGGAGACAGCAGGCCCAGACGGGAAGCTAGACGTACCAGGCGACGCCGTAATGTGGGACGCAGAGTCAAAGACATGGAAACCCGTAGAGGCTGGAACCAAGGCGGTGAGCAAAGTAACCTTTGACTATAGCAAGTACGTAAACGCGAAGTGGCATCATGGAATCAAGATAAGCATGGCGGATATACTGTATAGGATATACCAGATATTTGATATTGTTAATGACCCGCTTAAGTCTAAGATAGAGTTTGCCCTAGCAGCTACTACGAAGCCTATACTTGAAACGTTTAAGGGATTTAGGGTGGTTGACGATTCTACGCTGGAGGTTTATGTTGATTTCTGGCATTTTGAGGAGAGCTACATAGCAGAGTACGCTGAGTTCTTCGGCGGGGCCATGCCTTGGGAGGTCTTAGCAGCGATGGATGATGTGGTCTTCAACAAGAAGCTACTCATGTACAGCGACACTTCCGCTGCTAGATTTGGAGTGGAGCAGCTAAGCCTAGTTCTACGCGAGCATGCAACGCTGGTCAAGCGTTCTCTCACGGAGTTTCTAAGAGAAAAGACCTTCCCAGAAAACGTATTCACAGTAATGGGCAAGAAGTACGAGACGTTAGATGACGCTCTGAAGAGATACAACGCTGCGATAGAATGGTTTAACGAGCGCAGGCACATGGTAATAAGTAATGGCCCCTTCATGCTGAGCGTTTTTGACCCAGCAGCCCAGTATGCCGAGCTCCGCGCCTATAGAGACCCATCCTACCCATTCAAGCCAGGAAGCTGGTATTTCGGGAGCCCAGAAAGGGTTGAGGTGAGCCTGCTTGAGGACCAGATAAAGCTTGGAGACACGCCGACCATAGCTATTGAGGCACGAGGACCAGGCACCCTACGTGCTAAATACGTATTGCGGGACCCAGCGAGCGGCGAAGTGATGGCGGAGGGAGTTGTTGAGCTTAGGGCTGGTAGGCAAGACCTTAGGCTCGCAGCTCAAAACCTTAGGCCAGGCTTCTACCAGCTTAGCCTACTCCTCTTCAGCGAGGATATCTCGCTGGTTCAGGAGATAGAGGAGACGGTGGAAGCTGTGATACCGATGATGGAGGAGACTACAACGACGACAACCGAAGTGGCTTCGCCGACATTAACTCAAACAACTACAGCCGCTACTACGGCTGCGGTTGAAGGAGAGGGCGGAGTGCAGCTTACGTGGATAATCGCGGTGGTAGTGGTCGCGATAGCCGCTGTGGCTGCTGTCGTTATGCTGCGGAGACGTAGGGCTTAGTCTTTGATGGCTTTAGACAGCTCATCTATGTGGCTGATAACCACCAGATAGACCTCCTCAATAAATTGATTTGCCTTCTGACTGTATTCATCCACCCCTGGCGGCTGTGAGAAGAGCCACTCGCAGAAAACGCGCAGGTTGTATGGAGCGTCTGGTCTTGAGAGGGTCCAGCTACAAAGGTCGCCCAACGGCCCCTGCTCATACGTCACATCTTGTGGGAATGACTCTATCCAGTCAAAGAACACGCCCAGAGAGGCGATTATCTTATCTACCGCTATGGCTAGTGAGGGGTCGCTTCTCGCAGCTATGTCGCGGGTTTCATTCCAGTGTCTTAGGGCTCCCTCGCGGTCGCTGGGGACATCGTTTCTCAGCCAGCTCAGTAGGACGCGGTCGTTGGATAGCTTCTCCAACGCGTTACTTATCCTGGCTATCTTAGCCTCTAGCTCTTTTACGCGGGAGTCCGACTCACCTAACTGCGTTTTAAGCTGAGCTAGCTCAGCCTCCTTCTCCTCCAGTACCTGCCTAGCCTCCTTCTCCGCCTGCTCAACCTTGCTGAGAAGAGCCTTCAAGCTCTCCAGCTCTGAAGACAGGCTACTAACCTTATTCCTCTCCTCAACCAGCTGCTCGTTGAGGTTCGCTATCTCACCATCCCTATCCCGTATCTGCTCTTCCAGCGATTTTATCACCTGCTGCTGCATCAAGTATGCTGATATGAATCCTCCAACGAAGAAGGTTATTGCTATGACTGCGGCTAGCGAGATTAGGATGAGCCTCTTCATGCGGCTAACACTGCCCTTTACCACCTATTCACTTGATAATAACCATATTCCAAATAGGCTTAGGAGAAGCGGTTGAAAGCCTCCTCAAGCTCAGCCATAAACCTCTTATGCCATTCGGGGAACTTGGCGCTGCTCTCTGGATACTCTTTATAAAGGCTTATCAGCCTACGGCTCTTATTAGCCGTGAACTGGAGACCACGCGCGAGCTGCGGCTCCTCCCTTATACGGCGTCTTAGCTCCCCATCAAACAAGACCCGTAGAAAGTTATTGACACGCGGGAACTTCGGGTGTTCGCGCCTCTTTATGTGCTCAATATCATCCTGCGAGAGGAAGTATTTCATCCCGTAGCTTATCTTATCGTTGGTTAATGTCTGGAGATAGCGGCGTAGGACTTCAAAACTAGCCATCTGGTAGCCGTATATATCTACATACTCCTTGTTGTAGCGCCAGAGCATCTCCTCCGATACGTCGTTTGCCTCCACAGCCTCTGCAACCACTCTGCCCAGGATTACGCTAGCATAGAGCGAAGGCCCTATGCCCCCCGCGTCTATTGGTCTGGGCATCCAAGCCGCGTCGCCAACTATTGCATAACCATTAGCGACCATACAATCGTTCTGCCGCCTCACTGGAACCTGCCAAGTGGCGTAGGTATTCCCAGAATCAAGCGGGCTCTGGGAAAGACGCGCATTCCTAATAACACGGTTAGCTCGGACATACTCATCTATCAATGTACGTAGAGTATCGTCTTTACCGAACATCCTATTACGTCTATCCAGACTCTTCTTCTGAACACCTAGGCCGATATTCACCTTATTCTCTCCCTTTGGAAACGTCCATGAGTAGCCGCCTGGAGCTAGGTACTGGTCTAAGTGGATTAGACAGTAGCGCGGGTCAAACCATGTTGGGTCGTCCTCCCCTATCTCAAACTCAAGAATATATCTACCCGTTGACTCCATGTCGTTGTCCTTATCTATGTTGCGTTCAATCCAGCTCTTTATTGGTAGGTGAATCCTCAGGACTGAGGCCGAGCCCGATGCGTCTATGACCATCTTGGCAGTTTTTCTAAATACCGAGCCATCCCTAAGATTTATGCCCTCAACGCCTCTGATAAATCCATCCTCAACCAGTAAGCGCTTAGCATCAACCTGAAAAGCAAACTCAACACCAAACTTCTCAGCATATTCCAACTGTTTCTGGGGCCATATCTTCCTATTCAGGAGATAGCCCTCTCCATCAAACAGAACCTTAACTTCGTGGTCTGGGGAATAGACCACAACGCCATCTACGTGGTGTTCTAGCTCTGGGCTGCTGTATGAGATGCCCAGATTTTCGCAGACATAGTCTAGGCTCTTCTTGCTTACAGCATCTCCACACGCCCAGCCAGACCTCGTCTTCTTCCCATATTCTGCGCGTGGGTTCCTGTCTATCAGTAGTATCCGTAGGTTTTGCTGCGAATACTTTGCTATAGCCATAGCCGTATGCGTCCCAGCAGGCCCGCCGCCCACCACTATCACATCATAATCGGTCTGCATCTTCTGCTACGCCTGGAATCACTGCAGGAATATAAATCTCTAACACATACCTAACGACCTATCTTTTCGGCGAAACGCTTCATCAGCATCGCTAGATGTATTACTGAGCGTTCTAGGTCTTTGGCGGCTATGTTTTCGTTGGGTGCGTGGAAGTTTGAGCCTGGGTGTGATATGCAGTTGAGCATGGCTGAGGGTATGCCGAGCTGTATTAGATGCGACATAGGCCCAGTTCCTGGCACTGAGGGCCATGTGTTGGGGCTCACGCCATAAACCTCCCGCGCTGTTTCTTCCGCCGCCTTGACTATAGCCGCGTCTGGGTTTGAGCGCGCTGGGCTCTCCATAGCATAAACCCTAACTTCAAAATCTCCAAATCGTCTAAGATGACGCTTGAGGAGCGTGAGTATCTTTTCTGGCCTCTGGTCTGGGACTAGCCTGAAGTCTATCTTAACACTCGCGGTGCTGGGAACTATCGTCTTGGCTCCAGGCCCAGTGTATCCAGATACTAGGCCAGCTATATTGCATGTGGGGCTCATAATGAGTTTCTCAACCAGTTTTACTCTGTTCTTCTCGGTCAGCCTATTAACGCTCAAGGATTGTCTGAGCTTATTCGCGTCAAGCCTGATTGAGCGTATGAGCTTAGCCTCCTTTTTGCTAGGTCTCCTAACATCGCGGTAGAATTCTTTTATCTTCACGCGGCCGTCTGAGCCGCGCAGCGTGTTAAGCGCCTGGACAAGCTGCCAGGCAGGGTTGGGTATGACAGGCGCATACATGGAATGTCTATCGCCTGAGCTTGTTCTAGCGCTAATCTCAACATAGAGAAGGCCTTTAACGCCCAGGTATAGGTTTGGGACGCCCTCATCAGATATGTCGCCAGCCTCCCATAGGCAGGCGTCTGCATTAAGCTCATCTTTATGCTCCTTGATGAAAGCGCCTAGGTTGGGGCTTCCAACCTCCTCCTCACCCTCAATAATCCACTTCAACGAAACGGGAAGCTCTCCATATGTGTGGCGCAGTAGCCTTACCGCAGTTAGGCGCGCAGCTATATCGCCTTTATTGTCCGCTACCCCCCTGCCGAAGAGGAAGCCGTCGCGCTCCACCAGCTTGAACGGGTCTGAGTTCCACTCCTCAAGAGGTTCAGGAGGCTGGACATCATAATGGTTGTACATGAGTATAGTCGGTCTATCATCAGAGCTGGTTATGGAGGCAACTATAACAGGCCTATCAGCGTCATAAACCTTAACATCAAACCCTTCGCGCTCAAGCATGTTTTTCACAAGCTCCGCGCATTCTCTGATACCCTCATTACGCGCGGAAACACTGGGCTGTTCTATGAGTTGCCTCAAATCGGAGTAAAGTAGGTCTCTTATGTTGTCAAGATGTGTAGATAGTTTTTCCAGTTCTTCGCCCATTTAACCCCCTCCACCAAGCGGCTACACACCCTATTAAAAGACTCTCCCCCACGCTATTCCACCAAGCTAATATGAAGGGGAGTCGTAGCTGTTCTGGTCTGGTATGGAGCAGGTTGAGCTACCAGAGCCTCGGGCCGTTGAGGTTGATAGTAGGAAAACCGCTCTGATAATAGTTGATATGCAGAACGATTTCGCTCACCCAAACGGGAGGCTGTTCGTCCCCACAGCACCAGCGACGATACCTGCGATAAAAGCGCTTCTGGACAAGGCTAGGAAGGCTGGCGTGATGATAGTCTATACACAGGATTGGCATGGCTATAATGACCCTGAGTTCAAGATATGGGGGGAGCATGCTGTGGCTAATACTTGGGGTGCTGAGGTAGTTGATGAGCTTAAGCCAGAGCCCAGCGATACTGTTGTTAAGAAGCTGAGGTATGACGCCTTCTATGGAACCCCGCTGGAGCATATACTGAGACTTGCTGGCGTGGAGAACTTGGTGATAGTGGGGACGGTTGCCAATATCTGCGTCTTACACACTGCGGGAAGCGCCGCTCTACGCTGGTTCAACATATACCTGCCAATAGACGGCATATCCGCACTGACGGACTTTGACATGAAGGCAGCAATTAGGCAGGTCTCCTTCCTCTACCGAGGAACAATAACCAGAAGCGACCTGATAAGATTCGTATGAGGTTAATGGGATGATGCGGAAACCCAGAATTTACATCGCCTCGCCAGAGAGCATACGCGGGGGAAAGGTTACCGACATATACTTCGTTAGGGCTAAGCAGATTCTGGAAAAGACCAACTCATCCACCAAGAGGGTTGTGGCCGAGGCTCACGCATATAGCTTGCCGAATAGCTGGGAGTGGGGCGTATTAGCTGGTGTTGAGGAGCTTGCCTGGCTTCTTGAGGGCAAGCCCGTAGATGTCTATTGCCTTGATGAGGGGACTGTATTCAGGCCTATGGAGCCCGTCGCCGCCATTAGCGGCGTTTATTCGGAGTTTGGAATCTACGAATCAGCCATTCTGGGGTTTCTCCGCCACTCAACCAGCATAGCCACGCGCGCAGCGCGAGTGAAGGTCGCTGCTGGGGGGAAGCCTGTTATCTTCTTCGGCATCAGAACCATACACCCAGCAATAACGCCAATGGCTGATAGGGCGGCGTTCATAGGTGGATGCGACGCTGTTTCAGGGGTTGTTGGAGCTGACATGATAGAGCAGAAACCAGTAGGAACAATGCCTCACGCCCTAATACTCGTCGTTGGAGACCAGGTAAGCGCGTGGAAGGCTTTTGACGAGGTTATGCCCAGCGACGTGCCGCGTATAGCGCTTTGTGATACTTTTATGGATGAGCGCACAGAGGCCGCGTTGGCGGTAGATACACTCGGAGAGCGTTTATCTGGCGTTAGGCTGGATACCCCAAGCTCGCGGCGCGGCGATATGAGGAAGATAGTCCAGGAGGTTAAGTGGATGCTCAGGCTAAAGGGGCGTGAGGACGTTAAAGTGCTGGTCAGTGGTGGAGTAGGCGAGGAGGAGGTAAGAAAGCTCAGCGATGTGGCCGACGGTTTTGGGGTAGGCACATCAATAGCGTTCCCACCCTCAATAGACTTTGCCCTAGACATAGTTGAGGTAGAAGGTAAGCCGATTGCCAAACGGGGGAAACTGCCAGGCCATAAGCAGGTTTACCGCTGCCCAAACTTCCACGACACAATAACGCAATTTAACAAACAATTGGAAAAATGCCCCAGATGCGGTGAAGAGGTTAATCCATTGTTAAAGCCGCTCATTAAAAATGGTGAGGTGGTCAGAAAACTGCCATCGGCGGCTGATATTAGGAAATACACTATGGAACAGTTGGAAAAAATATTGAAGCTGGGTAGATTGGAGGAGCCGCTACTTGGCTAATATTCCTCCTCTTGTCATCTTCTTCAGGTCCAGCACTTCGTCTATCGTCTTCTGGTCTATTACCCCTTCCTCCAGCAGTACCTCGCGAATCGTCTTACCTGTTTCAAGCATCTTCTTCGCAACCCTAGCTGCTTTGTCGTAGCCTATTATGGGGGCGACGACTGTAACTAGAGCTGGGCTACTCTCACCATAGCGCCTACACCTCTCTGGATTCGCCCTTATCCCAGCTATACAGTTCTCCGCAAGATTCTTTGCAGTGTTTGCCAGTATCTCTATTGACTGGAGAAGGTCATACGCTATTAGCGGCATACCCATATTAAGCTCCAGCTCGCCCAGCCTGCATGCTACGCTAATCGCCTCATCATTACCTATAACCTGAGCGGCAGCCATTAGAGCTGACTCAGGTATAACTGGGTTAACCTTCCCAGGCATTATTGAGGAGCCTGGCTGTACGGCGGGTAGCTCTATCTCGGCAAGCCCAGTATTGGGGCCTGAGCTCAGTATGCGGAGGTCATTCGCTATCTTGAGTATGGATACCGCCACAGACCTGAGCGCTGCGCTCATCTCTAGACAGCAGTCGCGCGCTCCCATGGCTTCAAACCTGTTTGCAGCTATCCTGAAGTCTATTCCAGTCTGCTCGCGTAGCTGGTTTACCACGAGCTCGGCAAAACGTGGGTGCGCGTTAAGCCCAGTCCCCACAGCCGTACCTCCTATAGGTAGCTCCAGCAAGCTATCTAGAGCGTTGAGAACTCTTCTCCTACCCTTCCTAATCATCTCCGCATATCCAGAAAACTCCTGCCCCAGCGTTACTGGCACAGCGTCCTGGAAGTGAGTTCTACCAGACTTAACTATGTCGGCGAATTCTCGCGCCTTCTCGTCAAGCCTCTTCTCCAATAGCTCTAGGCTGGGGATGAGCTTCTTAACCACCAACTCAGCGGCGGAGACGTTTATCGCCGTGGGAAAGACATCGTTGGTTGACTGCCCCATATTCACGTGGTCGTTCGGATGTATGAGCGACTTATCCCCACGCTTGCCCCCCAAAATCTCTATCGCGCGATTAGCGATAACCTCGTTGGCGTTCATATTTGTTGAGGTTCCAGAGCCTGTCTGGAACACATCAACCACGAATTGGTCGTCAAGCTTTCCCTCCGCCACTTCAAGAGCTGCCTTTTCTATTGCAGAAGCCTTGTTGGGGTCTAGCAGGCCCAGCTCCTTGTTGGCTTTTGCGGCAGCATGCTTTATCAAGCCTAGAGCCCTTATGAATGGGCGTTGAAACCTGAGGCCTGAGATTGGGAAGTTCAGTATGGCGCGGGCTGTCTGGGCGGCGTAGTAAGCGTTCGCGGGAACTTGCATCTCACCCAAAGTATCGCGCTCAATCCTATACTCTCCAGCATCGCTCATACTAGTCCTAATTTATGCTGCTAAATTTAAACCACTCACCCGTCTCCTAGCTTATTCCAATATCGTTAAGAATGTTCCTGATTTCTTCATCCTTTAGGTTAAGCTTATGCAGTATCGTGTACCTTTCTTTTCTTAGGTTTGGAGCGAGCTTAACCGCTTCTGTGAAGACATCCTCGTCTATACCTAACTCTTTCAGGGTTGATGGCGCGTGCATTGTTTTTAGGGCTTGCTTTACGCGCCGCCAGTTGGCGTTGTGGAGGTATGAGGTGAATATTGTCGCTATTCCGCATCGCTCTCCGTGTAGTGGGGGAGAGTCTAGGAGATATTCTAGAGCGTGTGCTATTAGGTGTTCGCTCCCGCTGCATGGCCTGCTGCTCCCAGCTATCCCCATAGCCACGCCAGCGCTGATGAGCGCCTCTACTACTGTTCTTATCCCATCAGCCTCTCCCTTGCCTATGATTTCCGCAGAGCGCATAACCACTACCGAGCTTAGATACGCCAGATGCGCGGCGTATCTCCCATAGTATTCGCCAGTCTCCCTATGGCCCAGCCACCAGTCGCGGACAGCGCTATACTTGGCTACTAGGTCTCCGCATCCGCTTATAGTGTAGCGCATGGGGGCCAGCTTGATAACCTCCATATCCGCGATTATCTCAGTGGGCATCACGGATTTTCTAGAATATGCATGGCCCTCTTTACGTATGGAGGTCATCGGGCTAGCTATACCATCATGCGAGGCCACTGTTGGAATGCTAAAAAGCGGCAGGTTGAATGTCTCTGCCACAACCTTAGCCACATCCAACACTCTTCCCCCGCCTATCCCTATTATAGCCCCATAGCCCGCGCGGATATTATTCGCCAGAGAGTCAAGCCACTCATTAACAGATGAAGACGAGTCAAGGATAACCACGTCAAACGAGATTTTCTCTGCTGCTTCCTCCACCTTCTTGCCGAGTAGCTTATATGGTGTGGGGCTGGTCAGCATCAAAGCCCTAGAGCCAGCCGTAGCTCTCACACGCTCAGCTATGACTGGGCCTAGTCTCTCGCCCACGATAACAGCGCGGGGAAGCTCCATAGCGTGTATGTCGGCAGCTCTATCCATGTCTCAGCGTCTCTGCGAGAGGATGCTATAGAAAATAATAAGTCTCACGCCGCTGTGGTTAGCCGTGGAGAATGTTTCCTCCATGCGAGATGATGGTAAGGGATTTCCTTCCTAATGTTAGGGGTGTTATGATTCACCGTCTTCGGAAGAATGGCCACTCCCAACTTGCCATAGCCAAGTTGCTGGGAATAACCCAGGCCGCTGTGAGCCAATCACTTAGAAGGAGCGAGTCATTCTACCAGAGGAAGCTCCAGCAGATGGGGATATCTGCTGAGGAGATAGAGCTCCTCTCTAAGCTCCTTCACGAAGACTTGCTAGAGAGCCCAGAGCGCTCAAACGGCACGCTATACGCCTTCTGGAGAAAGCTACTAGGTGATGGTAGGCTCTGTGAGTATCACCGCACACTATACCCCCAACTCGCCTCATGCGAGATATGCATGACACCCATTAGCGCTGAAACACTTGACGCTAAGAGGCTTGATGTAATAAGACAGCTTGAAGAGGCTGTGAAGAGCATAGAGCGCTCACCATTTTTCTCTAACATCATGCCAGAGGTTTCAGTCAATATTGTTTATAGCGTGGATAATCCGCAGACCACCGCTGATATAGCTGCTGTTCCTGGGAGGATTGTCAAGGTTGGGGGGCGCGTCCAGGCTGTCGGTAGGCCGGTTTTCGGAGCTTCGCAGCATATGGCAAACGTCCTGCTGGCGGTAAGCGCCGTAGATAAGCGCGTGAGAGCTGCTATAAACCTAAGAAACGACCAAGGAATGAAAGAGGCAGTTAAATCGCTCAACATACACTCGCAAGTTATTGAGCCCAGTAGAGCCGAGCTTACGGAGGATGACGTTATAAGGTCTGTGGCTAGTGCTTACGCGTATTTGAAAACCCTGCCAGCCGCCGTCTTTCATGAGGGAGGCGTGGGATACGAGCCAGCAACATACATATTTGGAGAAAACCCGATACAGCTAGCCAACATAGCTAGGAAAATCGCCAGACTCTACGTAGGGCTCGCCAGAGCGTCTAAGCCTAGTAAGGGCTGATACCGATATAATCAAAAGCACCGCGAGTGAAAAGACGAGAAAGAGGAGAAACTGGGAATCCCGAAGGTCTCCCGCCAAGGTGGAGTCATCAGCGAATAGGCCTAGTCGTCTGAAGGTATTGTCGGTCGCCCCATCGCTAAGCATGGAGAAGATAGAAACAACATCCTGCGTCTCCCTTATGCTAACATTATTCTTGTTTAGATAGGCGAAGAAGTCCTCAAACAAATTTAGGCCATGCTTCTTGTATAATGTGTGGAAGACTAAGTATGATGAGGCATAGTAGAGTGTTGGATTATGTGTTGGTGATGAGCGGCTCCACCCCACTATAAAACCCGCGGGATATGGAACGTTCTGAGAAACAGCCAAAAGACTATCCTCAACAGCTTTAACACCTCTAAGCCCTATGTTGTTTAGAAGGTATATTGAGAAGAAGTTGGCTGCTCCCTCGTGGAACCATAACAAGTCTTCATCTATGCCAGCGCTCCATAGGTAGTGGTGGATAAGCTCATGAACTGCGACATGCTCCATTATCCCAGGAAGCATCCTTATCGTGAATATGTTGATGTTAATATCGCCCAGCCCAGAGGGAAGTATGGGCACATAGCCGTCTACTCCCTCATAAAATGTACGCGGAAGGAAGAAGCGCACCGTGATATTCTCTGGCCTCACTTTGAATAGTTCCGTCATATTAGGAGAAAGGTCAGAGTATAGCATTAGGATATGACGCATATACGCTGAGTATTTCTCAGGAACAACACCCCTAAAACCATCAATAACTATCTCATCAAAGCTTAGAGGTCTCTCCAAATTGTAGCTAATCCAAACCCTACCAGAGGGTAGTGGAAGAGTGAAAATAACGTTAATGTTATCCTTAGCCTTGCTGAACTGTTGCGGCTGGACACTATACTCATTAACCTCAGCCACGTTTTTGATACGAATAGCTAGCTTTCCAGAGAGCTTGTCGTCAATCATTATTAAGGGTGATAGAAAGAGCGCCCTATCATCAACAATTAAGGAAGCCATCTTAAAACTGTAGCGTAGGCTTATTGTATCGTATTCCAATGTGGAGATTGTTATGTTATTGTAGAATATGTTTGTCTCGCCAGGCGCTATGTAGAGCGGCGATACAATATAGCTCGGCCTTCCATCTGTGAAAGACCAGACAATACGCTCACCGCGCGGCACGGCTAACCAAGTCTCACCAATACCCATAGCTCGGAGAAACTTCGCGTTAATCGTTACTCTCACCTCAGCATCTCCGTCTTCATCCACAGTTATAACATAGGAGAGAGCATCCACTGGCTGTGTTAGGCTTGGTATGTTGGAAACTAGTAGTAGGGTGAAGACCAATATAGTGAGGAGAGTTTTCCTCTTCAGTTACTCATCACATACGTGGCAGGAGTCTATATCAACGTCAGGCTCTATTTTCTTATGTATATCGCATAGCATCCGCTTCTTACGTATCTCCGCAACCACTTCGTTAAATTTTCTCGCTATCTCTGTCTGCGGCGTCTTATTCAATATCAACACCACTATCTCGTTTATCTTTTCATTCACCTCTTTCACATTCTCCCAATTTACAACAACACCCCTAACCCCGCGCATATAGTTGCTTATCGCCGCCTGCGTAACCCCCAGCGCACGCGCCGCCTCCTCTTGAGTATAACTATGCTCTAGGATTAGTTTCTTAGCTACCATAGCTCTTATTACTGGTATTGTGAGCTTGGACTCAATTTCTGCTGGAAGTAGCATAACGCGCGTTTTATTAATCGTGTTAGTGAAATAAAAGCATTACTTGAAGCGTATTCTCGTAGAAACGGTTAAGTAAAAGAATATTGCCCAAGGCCAATTCTGGTTATAAACTATAATAAATTCAACCATACTGCAGTAGGAACCAGCATAGGTGCAGAGGGTGGTCGGAATGATTGTTCCTCAGCAAATCACGCCGCCACCTCCTCCAACATGGCTTGACCCCGCTGTATTCCTCACCGACCTAGCATGGACGCTAATCAGAACTATAGTGACCTTCATTATCTCTTTCGGCATAGGCTTAGCGTCGCTGGGAGTCCTTGACAGGCTCACCCCTGGGGTTAGGGAAGTGAATAATATCCGCAACCACCCAATAGCTGTAGCGCTATTCGCGCTGGGCATATTCATCTTCCTCACATTCAGCCTGCTCGGCGCGGTTATATCTCCCCTACCAATAGGAATTACCTCTGGTCTAGGCCCCACAGTAAGTCCAGTGCTTATCTTCGCATATAGGATAACAGCGCTCTTAGCTGGCTTCCTGCTCTCGCTCTTCTTCGCATTCATCTACTACAGAATTCTAGCGCACCTGAGACCCTTCGGAATAGATTTGGACGAGATTGATAAAGACGCCGTAGCTACGGGGATATACGTCCTGGGCTACTTGATATTCCTGGGAGCGATAATCTACATGGCTCTAGTGATTCCTGCATAGTGGAGAAATCCCAAGATAGGGGATAGGCATATGAGGAAAATCGCCGCAACCAGCGTCTTCGCAATTCTAATCATAGCAAGCATCGCACACGCGTATGCGGCTAAGCCACTCGTTGATGAGGATTTCCAAGACCCGCGGATACCTTGGGAGCCTAGGCCTGTGACAGGAGGGCAGAAAACATTGATAATTCTTGTTGAGTTTTCGGATGTACGGTTCCTATCTCCCTTAAGCTATATACAGCAATTGGTTAGTAGTGTTGATGATTTCTTCAGACGGTCATCTTACGGCAAGATGTGGATAGAATACGACATATTGGAGACTGTAATAACATTGCCCAGACCGATGGCCTTTTACGGTAGTCCAGAGCCTGGAAACATGTTGGGAGACTCTGAGGCGGGTTTGTTACAATATTACAGAGATATATTCACTCTTCTTCGCGGAATGTCGCCGTTTAGGCTGGAAGACTATAAACACTTCGTAGTTATCCACGCTGGGGGAGATGAGGCGATAAGCGGAAACCCATACGAAAACTGGAGCCACTGTTATTGTCTTGGTCCTGCGGCTGAAGAGCTGGGTGATGCCAACCCTATTGCGGCGCTTATAGGTGTGGAGGGGGTTTGGGGTGTATCCACGTTTAGCGAGCAGGAAGATTGGGCGGTGTTCGCTCATGAATTCACGCATAGCTTGGGTATAAGCGACCTCTACGTATATGGGGAGCAGGGCTATAGTGCGAGGAGCGAGGTAGGGTATTGGTCTAATATGGACGCTGGAGCATTTCTAAACCCGCCAGCAGACATAGATGGATGGAACAAGTATATCCTCGGATGGATAGATGCAATTACACACAATAAGGGAGAGGCGGAATACGTGATTAACACGCTTGACACAAATCAAGAGCCGAAAGCAATAATAATACCGATTAACGATGAAGAATACTACTTCCTCCATGCTAGGAGAAAAGTCGGGCAGGATGAAGCGCTACCTGCTGAGGGTGTCTTAATATTCAAGATAAACAAGATGCGCTCATTCAGCATGGAGGGAAGGCTACTAGCAGAGTTAAAAGACGCGAACCCAAAAACACCAGAAGAGTGCAGATTTTTGGCAGAGAGAAATAGGCTGTGCGAGGTTCTTGACGCGCCATACAACACGCCTGGAAAACAATATACTGCTGTAACACCTATAGGCGAGGTATATTTACTCGTCTTAAAGGAAGATAAGTTCATTGATAACGTTAGTGGTATTAGTGTTACTGTAGCTGATGTTGGAGATGGCTCATTTAAGCTAAGAATCTCCTCTATTGGCGGCGCAACTGAAGAAGAGGAGGAGGCTAAAACCGAGGAGACGATAACGATAACCTCCACAGTGTATCAGACCGTTACGGAGACGCTAGTTACAACAGTAACCACCGTTGGGACAGTTACAAAGACCGTCGTGGTTACTTATACCGTTAAGGAGAAAGAAGTTGAGATAAGGACCGTAGTAGATTACGCTCCCCTGCTTTTGGTTCTAACTGGACTAGTAATGGGTATGGCGTTCATGGGAGCCTTAACGAGGAGAAGTAGAAGAATACCACCACCTCCACCGCCGTATAGGACATGATGAATAAACCCAGAAAAATAAACAGACCGCCTATTCAAAGAACACTAAGCATAACCATCTTGACCATACTGTTTCTAACTAACACACTTACTATGGCGTATGCGCAGGAGGATATACGGCTGAGAGCTATAGAAGTATTGCAGACGAACTTTGAATATGTTAAGAAGAATCTCACCCCGTCATACGAGGCTGTTGAAGAGCTTAGCGGATATAGCAAGTTAAGAGCTACCGCCCTTCTTGGTCTTATGACCGCATACATATACCTCGGAACACAACTAGCAGAGCCTTTACAGTATCTCAACAGGATAGCGGAAAGAGTTAATCAGATGGTTGAAGAGCAGAGTGGCATAATATTTGGAAGATGGAGTAAAGAAGACTTCTTAAAACAATTAGCCATACATAGAGTAACTATAGAGTTTCTAGAGGCTCATTATGGAATAACCCGCGATGAGCGGAGTAGAGCCAATTTGATGAAGCTGGTTGATAATAGGATAAGCAATCTGGGTTGGAGTATAGGAGTATCGCGTGCTTACTCTCTACTTTCAGCGTCGTCATACGCGGTAATGCTATATGGTAAGGCGGAAGAGCCTGACCTTAGGGAGGTAGAGGCCGAGATACTCAACACAGAGTTTGAAAAGCTCGTGAAAGAAACCGACCTGTTCAATTTATTAGTCTTATCCTACGTCTTGTCAAATTTAATAAGATATTCAGCTGAATCGCAGACGTTCATCCGAAATGAGATAATAGTGCTATGGAATGTTACTTCGTTTTATGTTTTGCCCGCTGATGTTGGGCGCATAAAGGTCAATGCAGATGTCTATGAGACCGCCGTTATAACGCTTGGCGTTTATCTCACAATCCACGAAGCGGGTAAAATTCTTGGCGAAGAATATAGAGGTATTAGTGAGCGCTCTTTAAAATCCTCGGAACAGCTTGCTAAGGAGCTCATAAGGTTGTGGCGCTCCGACAATAGCCTAACACGCCATTTAACACAATTATTTACTATCTACAGCTATCTCCCGACATTGGAGCCCTCAACAGACATCATAAACAAACGAATACCCGTGTATGATGTGCTCCTACCTTTACTTCTAGAAAGATTGACCAGGCTAACGACTAACGAGGATTTATCTAGGCTATTCGCGGATAACTCAGTGTTTGCCGTAAAGCTTCTGACAAGCGGGGATGGATATTACCCTATTGTGGAGGAGTTTATAGAGGGTGCTGAATTCTTCAATAGATTTGCTATATCTCAATTCTTATCATTATGGCTTGTTGAACAGAGCCGCCGCATCACCTCACAGATAATACCCGAACCCCCAATAGCATACTATATCTCATTAATTTCTTCTTTAATAGTGCTGGGAGTCCTGACGCTCTTGTATAGGATGGGTAAGCTTCTTCCACCTGAGGTGAGAGAAGAATGGCCCAGCCGTCGCCTAGACTGGGGCTAATCCTAACGCTGGTTGGTTTTATAGTAATAGCGGTTGGTTTGGCCGCTAATGCAGTGATTACAGATGCCATAGACGCTAAAACCCTACAAGCCCAAAGCATCATTACGCTTCTTCCACTTGTTCTATACTCGGATATAGGTGTGGGAATCTTAGGATGGGGAATTGGGCTGTATCTATCAAGTTTAAATCCTCTATCAAGAACATATCTATACCCAATAGTATCCGGAGTAGGTATCTTCATCCTAGTACAATCATTATTATTACTTGACACCTCAGGAATACTCTATGCCTACGTGGATTTTTTCTGGGGACTCCAATTCGCGCTAGCGCCATCGCTGATAACCTCTGGCATAGTTTCTGGGGTGCTTGTTGAGAGGCGTAGGAGACTTGCAGGCATTCCCGAACCCAGTCTCCGTCATGAGAAAATACTAGTTATGATACTAGCGTTGATACTGCTGCTCTACTATATACCAGCACCCACTATTGTTCTCCGCATGATTGCGCTCATACTCGCTACTTGGTTGATATGGCATTTTCTAAGCCCCTACGTAGCTTCAGTAATATTACTGGGAATGTCTAGCAAATCTCTGAAAAACAAACAATCGCGCTATGATTTCATGATAGTGGAAAAGCCTCGCCCAGAGCCTATAACCCTCTCAAATATAATCTCTAGAGCATACTATCCAGCAGCCTTCGGCGTTGGTCTAGCATTTACCCTCCTAAACCTCTCCCAATATATCCCTGAGCTAGCGGGACTCTTCCGCGAAGGGATGTTAGAGAGAACGGCAGATATTGTCTGGATTTCTTTAATTATAATGGCCGTAGGCTCAATCTACGTCGGTCCCGTAGCGTGGATTTTTGACGATGCTGGTGTGAGGTTATATGATAGGTTAAGGCGAGTTATGCTAAAACCGCAGTTGGCTAGATTTGCTGACGAGCTTGTGGAGCTATACTCATTTATCCAAGTTCCGCTGAGCTTTTTTGTGGGCATATCAATAGGAAGACTGGCTGAATCCATCTTTCTGGCAGCGGTGCTGATATACACGATATTCATGGCCGCCTTCATAGTAACGCTACTATATGCTCTTCTCTCTTCGGAAAAACACCTATACCGTTTTATTCAAATTCTCCACTCGCGAGGAGCTTTAAAACCGCCTGAAAAAGGCTTATACGTAGGCACATAAATGTTGTTTTTATGTCTGGGGTTACCCGAAGTAAGGTAGTGGGGCTTCAGGTCTATAACCCTGATGGAACGTTAGTTGGGACAGTACAAGATGTCATCTTGCCAATAGGAGAGGAAGGCGGGGAAATATCGCTGCAAATCATTACAAAGTATAATCAGACTGAGAGCGTTAAGTGGTCTGAGGTTGAGGCTGTTGGTGATATAGTGATTTTGAAGAATAAGATTGAACTTAAGGCGCCTGAGGGGCAGCAGCCTACCGCAGCTCCGCAGCCTTCGCAGCCAACCCCACAACCAGTATCTCCACAGCCGTATGTGGCTACTCCACCAACTCCACAGCCCCCGCAACAACA
This sequence comes from Candidatus Pelearchaeum sp., assembly GCA_015520425.1. Lineage (GTDB taxonomy): Archaea > Thermoproteota > Nitrososphaeria_A > Caldarchaeales > Caldarchaeaceae > Pelearchaeum. The sequence goes on from WAQC01000032.1 coordinate 27,871, forward strand.
GAAGGGAATAGGCGGGATTGCTTCAAAACTTGGATTCGGCAAGAAGGAAGAAAACCGCTGCCCAACCTGCGGCTCTCCACTAACGTATATAGAACAGTATCAGCGCTGGTACTGCTACAACGAAGGAAAATACGTCTAACACACTCTGTCTAGTTTTTACTATATTTTCTTTCTTGTAGCAAATTAATAATGCGACTAAAAATCAATTATTTTTGACTAAGTCCATCAAAAGACAATATTTATAACCTATAATAAATATAGAATAAGTTATGACATATCCTCCTGTTCCCTCCGCGCGAAAACGTCCAATAGGCTTGACAATCCTCGCTGTACTCTTCATAATAGTTTCAGTGTTTGCATTCTTTGGTGCTGCTGGAGCGGCTGCTCAGGGGGCTATTTTAGAGGCAGTGGGCATGTCGCCAACGGCCGTGATAATAACAGGAGTGTTATCGGGTATTCTCGGCCTTGCGGCTGGAGTAGCCATGCTGATGGGAAGGGCTTACATGCTAGTAATAGGTGCGGTCGTGATATACATCATAATATCCCTAATCAACCCATTCCTACAGCCCGCAGCTATTACAGACCCAATAACTGGACAGCAGATAGATTTACGTGGCCAGTCGCTGGCTGGTTCTGCGATAAGTATTCTCATAGCTTTGGTTGTCTTGTTCTACTTGACCCGCGGGCATGTTAAGGCGTTTTTCCAGCCTGCTCCGTCGGCTATGTATCCTCCGCCGACAGCGCCAACTCCGCCTCCTCCGCCAACCGCAGCATCAGCGTGCCCAACATGCGGCACACCGCTTCAGTTCGTACCCCAATACCAGCGATACTGGTGCCCCACATGCAGGCAGTATAGGTGAATTCTCCTCATATCACTTTTTATTTTGTGGGGAAAATTTATTAACAATTAATGGCGGAAAGCCGCAATTATGTTATGGCGCACAGGTTTTGTTAAGAGATTAGACAGGATACTCTTGGCGTTATTTGTTGTATTTATAGCGGCTAGCGTAATACCGTCTGCTTCCAGTCAGCAACGCGAGCAGCAGATTATTGCATTAGCTTTTGATATTTGTCTCTCTCCTCTAACACAAGACCAGCAGATAGCAAATCTATGCTTAAGGCTAGGGCAGCAGGCAACTTTTGAGCTTGCCAATCAAGTCGTCAATAGGGCTTGTCAAATAAGTCCTAACGAGGTCAGCCAATACTCTAGGCAGTTCTATGGGTTTGACGCTTGTGCTGGCGGTGTTTTGGGTGGTGTATGGCTTTGGGTAGCTGGGGGTGTTGGTGCGGCGCTTATAGTGGGAGCTGTTGTGGCTGCGATTATAAAGAGGAGAAGAGCCAGCTATATGCCCCCAGCAACGTATCCGCCAGCCCCACAGCAGGCGCCGCCGACCTGCCCGACCTGTGGAACACCACTACAGTTCATACCTCAATACCAGCGAAACTGGTGTCCAGCCTGCCAGCAGTATAAATAGAATAACCCCCTTTTCATTATTTTATTCTCTAGGCTTACCTAAGCATTAATTTTAAATATAATGTCAAATAAACTAGATAGTATGCTTCTACTAGCTTATCCTCCTTCACCACCACATTATCCCCCAACAGCCCCCTACGACCCTTACAGAATGCTCAAGGATTCTAGCATTAGGGTTTTCATAATTCTCCTAATAGGTACGCTGGTTTTGGCTGTTATTGGCTCTATACTAATAAGTACTTCAGTTGGTGTGCGTGGGTTGATAGTTCAGAGGAATGTTGCGCAGGAGATTGTTGGCTGGCTCTTCGTTATCGCTGGAGGTGTTCAGGGGATAGCTGCTCTTCTCTGGCTGCTACTTATTCATATGAAGATAAATCCAAATGAGCTATGGTACATGTCGTCCAACTTGCGTTTATTAAGATACATAGGGTTCGTGGCTTATCCGTTCATTACAAAATTTGAGCAGCAGCTCGCGGCTCAGGTTTATGGTGGGCAGTATCAGCAGGCTCCTCCCCCGCAGTATCAGCAGTCGCAACCACAGCCTTATGCGCCGACTCCACCAATCTACACATGTCCTAGATGCGGAAACCAAATACAGCCTGGAGCACCTATATGCCCCTACTGTGGATTCCAGTTCCAGCAGCCACAAACCTAATGCTCATTTTTATAAGCTACTTAACACACCCAGCTGCGGGGTATAAAATTTTTAACCTATCCAAGCATAGGCTGCAAGGGGTGTTTATTATTGGTTGTCGGCAGTAATGGTCTTAAAGCGGGTGCTCTTGCTGGTGTTCCCTTGGTAGCGATAAATGTAGCGGTTTCACTCACCATGAATCTCTCTCAGATAGGCCAGGTAATAGGCGATGCCGTCATAACACTCGTAATCACTGCGCTTCTCGGTCTGATTATAGCAGGTTTGAAGAAGGCGCTGTTCTTTATGAGAATATCCTCGGCTAATCTGGCTATGGTTATGGGGCTTGTTGCGGCAGGTTTGATGATATACGATGGGAGGCCAGAGGTTCTCGTGGGGCATGGCGTTAGGTCTGCGGCTGAGCAGTATCTGGGGCCGTCTATGGCTGCTATAATTCCCCCTCTTGCCGCTGGCCTCTTTTGGGGTATGTTGATGGGGACGCTCTACGCTAAGATGGGTGGCGAGAGGGCTGAAGCCATTCAGCAGCCCGTGCATCGCCGCGTATTTTCCCGCCTATTTACGCGCGAGAGGGAAGCCCAACAGCAAGCTAGGGCTGGAACACTCCAGCCCCCAAGGGTTCAGCAACCACCCATGTCTCCACAACAACAGATACAGCCGCGAATCAAGGCCGAGAAAGATAAGTGCGCCTCATGCGGCGCTAAGAAAGGCGGACTATTCGGCAAAAAAATCAAGTTTATGGAATGTAAGCGGGACGGCCTGATTTACTGCGAGAACTGTTATACAAGATTTCCACGATTCGGCGGTATAACCTATGCCTGTCCTAGATGCGGCGGCGCGCTCTCAATAGTAACAGACTAGACGGTGAATATTGTTACCATGATTAAGGTCGTAGGCTCTCCCGTCGGCTGAGGCTGTTTGAAAAATCCCACATGCACGAAGTTCTGATTACCCTCCCTGCTAGTCCATACATATACTCTATTCACACCGTTGGGTTTGCATTCCTGCTCTATGAAGACCTGCAAGACCGCCTGGACGTTCCCTATTTCATGGGGCTGGAAATACGATACATAGCCGCGCTGTATCTCCAACATGGCGCTGCATCTATGCGCCTCCACCACTTCAAACCCGTTCTGTTGTAGCATGCCTTTAACGTCCTGGATAACCTTGTCGCGCGTGAGCGGCGGATACGGTGCTGGTCCTCTCGGCGGGTATTGGTAGGGAGGAGGCCCTGGCGGATAGCCTGGTGGTGGGGGAGATGGGGGATACGACAAGGCAGTAATCACCCGTGCTACTCTCCAATTCTCTACCAATAATTAAGCATTAAAGCCTCACATAATCAACTCCAATCTCGCTCAACTCCTCTAGCAGTTTCTGACGTTGTTCCGAGTTTATTCCCTTCCAATCAACGTATGCGAGTCTTGGTTTCTCCACCGTCTTCTCAAACGCTTCCCGTATCATTTTGCTTGATAGTGGGAAGTGGTATTTCGGCGCTATGTGGCCGAAGGCTACCCTCTCCTGTAATACTAGGGGCGTGAATCGCGGCGTATAGTGGCCGCCGCCAAAACCAACAGCTATCTCAGGAGCATTCACATGCTCAGCCGCGCATGCTGCTAGACATGCCTCTGCAACAATCTCACCCATCTTCGGGTTGTTCCACTCTGCTGGGGAGCTGCCTAGCTCTACGAAGAGTAGGGGCTTCTCCGAATAGGGTCCGTGATGCGTTGCTTCCATACCCACATCCCATCCAGCTAGCCCAGCCTCTTCCACTAGGCGTCTCAGCTTGCTTACAGCAGAAAATATCGCGCGTGCGGATGTGGTGGCGAGAGAGCTTGGCCTACCTCCAAACTCCGCCTTCTCACCCCAGTTACCTACTGGATGAGACAGCACGGCCTTCACCCCAGCCTCCGAAACATGCTTAGACGCCACAACAATAAGCCCCGCATCAATACTGGAAACCTCATCATCAGCATAGATTGAAGGCCTATTTACCGTGATTATCCTAATATCCCCACGCCTATAGACGGGGTTCCCAAACATGCTGGAAGAATCTTCTCTGAAGCCGAATGACTCTATCAGCCGCTCCCTTATGTTGAGCGAGGCTGGGTCCTCTTTGGAGCAGAGTATGACTTTGTCCATGACTGTTATGCTGTCGTTGCGCTGGCGACTATTAATTTATGATGGGACACCGTTTATTATCGTGGATGCATGTCGGCTGGCGTTGGGCTAATCACATCTCACGTTGCCCGCGAGGTTCTCTCCAGAAGGGGGAGGGAGGGCCAGGTAAGAATCTCCCTTGACCTAGGCTTGTCCAGCGAGCTGTGCGAGATACGTAGCGAGGGGCTCTACGCTAGGGGAGTTTTACTTGAATGGGATTTTCTGGAAACGGTCTCGGAGGATGAGCGGGGAATATATACGGTTGAGACACCACCGCGCAAGCTCTACTTCTCGGCATCAGGCCATTTCTACATGCTAACCATGACCTCCTGGGGCCACGCACCTACGGTTGAGATAGACGGCGTGCACATGCACCGCGTAAAGGGTATGTTTCCTGAGGAGGATGCGCGGAGAAAGGTTGAGCTTATGGGCAGGCTAAGATGCAAGAGTGTTCTAGACATTTGTACGGGGCTGGGCTACACCGCCATCTGGGCCAAGAAGCTAGGCGCGTGTAGTGTTAAGACGATAGAGAAGGACGAGAACATCCTAGAGCTGGCCAGATACAACCCATGGTCGCGCGAGCTCTTCGCTGGAGGTATAGAGATAATCACAGGCGACGCGGTGAGCATAGTGGATGAGCTGGATGAACGGTTTGACGCAATATTAAACGACCCGCCCACGATTAAGATTGCTGGCGAGCTATATAGCAGGCAGTTCTATCAACGTCTATACGAGCTTCTGAAGCGCGGAGGTATTCTCATACACTATGTAGGAGAGCCTGGTGTGCGTTCGGGTAAGCGGATTTATGTGGGTGTCTTGGAGAGGCTTAGGAGCGCTGGCTTCAGCGCGAGCTTTGACCACTCCACACGCTGCGTTAAGGCGGTCAAGGTTTAAACCCTAATACCATGCTCTCTCAAGCTGCTAGGCTAGGGGAAGGACTTTAGCTATGTCGCAGAGGCAGGTCATAGGGCTCGGCACTTGGATGGATAAGCTCGCCAGCAGGCTTGTGGAGCGCGAGAAGCGGCTAGGCCGCTCCCTAGAGCTCCTCAGAACCGAGGCTGGCATAGCAGCCTCTGGGATAGTCCACCTAGGGAGCATGGCCGACTCTGTGAGAGCCCACGCAGTAGCGCTTGCCCTCAAAAATCTTGGATACAACTCCGAGACGATACAGTTCGCGGATGATATGGATGGTCTTAGAAGCGTTCCAGCGGAGCTTCCCCGCGAGGTTGGGAAATACCTGCTCCACCCAGTATCGCTAATCCCAGACCCATTCAACTGCCATGGCTCATACGCGGAGCACATGGAGTATCTCCTGCTTGACGCGCTTGAAAAGGCTGGGATAAGGGCGACGTTCATGAGAGCATACGACGCATACAAGAGCGGGATACTCACAGAACAGATAAGGAAGATACTCAAAAACCATAAAGCGGTAGGCGAGAAGATTAACGAACTCACAGGGCAGAAGAAGTTTCTTGACACGCTCCCATACTTCCCAATATGCGGAAACTGCGGGAGAGTCTATACAGCCTATGCATACAAGTTTGAGTCTGGGAGTGGTAAGGTTCTCTACCGTTGTAAGGGTGTTACGGTTAAGGGTGTCTGGCACGAGGGATGCGGCTATGAGGGGGAAGCGGACATAAAGAAGGCTGACGGGAAGCTCTCGTGGAAGGTTGAGTGGGCCGCGCGATGGGCGGCGCTGGACATAAGGTTTGAAGCATACGGGAAAGACCTAGCCAACTCAATAATGGTAAACGACTGGGTCTCGCGCGAGATTCTTCAATTTGAGCCGCCCATGCACGTCCAATACGAGCTTTTCCTAGACGAGTCAAAGAGGAAGATATCCAAGTCGCGTGGGGTTAGTGTATTCACGCCGCAGAGCTGGTATAGATACGGAACGCCCCAGAGCCTCATCCTGCTCCTGCTCAAGCGTATAAAGGGGACACGCGTAATCTCGCCACCGCTAATCCCAGCGTTGATGAACGAGCTGGACAGGCTACAAGACGCATACTACTCTGGAAGCGGCGACATAAAGTCTAGGGGCCTCTTCATGTATATCTATAACCTAGAGCCCCCGCGAGAGCCGCCCTCAAAAGTTCCCTACACCCTCCTCACCCAGCTTGCGGGCGCGGCTCCCGATGGGGCTGAGGAGCAGTTCGTGATAAGCCGCCTACAACGCTACGGCTACAAGGTTGACGACACAGTAAGGGAGAGGGTTAGGATGGCGATAAACTTCGTCAAAGACTTCGGCCAGGTGGAGGTCAAGCCAGTACAACTATCCGAGAACCAGAAGAAAGCGATTAACGAGCTAATCAAAGTCATAGAGAAGGCTGGAAGCGGCGACGAGATACAGAACGGAATATTCAACGCGGCGCGAAACAACGGCCTACAGCCAGCAGAGTTCTTCAGAACACTCTACGAGGTGCTGATAGGACAGCCGAGAGGGCCGCGTCTTGGGCCGTATATCTTTGAAGACCTAGGTCGTGAGAGGACGATAGAGAAGTTGCGCGAAGCCGTTGGTAGGCCGTAGTTTTTGGGCTTAGCCATAGATTTAAATAAGAGGCTGGTACGGAATATGCGCACCTAAAAGAGCGTGTAAAGAAAGGTTGAGTGAAATAGTTAAGATAGGTAGTTTGACTCCGCGCTCGCGCGGAGTAAACCTAGTGGCTAAGGTTGTTGAGAAGCCGCCGACGAAGACTGTTTCTTCACAGTACGACCAGTCGGAGCATACGCTGTCTGAAGCTCTGATAGCAGACGACACAGGCGCTATAAAGCTGATTCTCTGGGACGACAACGCGGAGAAGGTTAATGAGGGCGATACGATAAAGGTGAACAACGGTTTTGTCAAGGTCTTCCGTGGTAGGATGCAGCTGAATCTGGGTAGGTATGGCTCTGTGGAGCTGTCAGATGAGGTTCTTGAGAACATAAACACGGAGAACAACCTCTCCGCGAGGGAGACTTATAGCAGCGACTACGGCTACCAGAGTAGGGGCTACGGCCAGCGCCGCCCATTTAGACGGGGAAGACTCTAAGAACCAAACCGCCTTAAACTCCCCCTTCCCTTATTCTTTATTCTTCATTCTTCAACAGGCTCTACCAGCAGAAGACCCTCTCTGCGCTCAACTATCCTAACCTTCTGCCCTTTCCTAATCTCCGTCTTGGAGGTAGCTCTCCAGTACTCGCCTGAGACCAAGATGTAACCCTCCTCACCTGGCTTTAAGTCGTCCACGGCCTTGCCAACACCACCGAGATACTGCTCAAAATAGCTCCTTCTCTTCTGTATCCTGAGCGCTTTATAGATTAGGAAGACGAAGATAGCACCAGCGACTGCAGTTGATACTCCTACTGAGAAGTATAGTTGTTGCAGCCATTCTTCGGAGACGTATATGGGGTAGGGCGGGTATCCTATGAGGAGAATCAGGCCTAGGGTTAGTGCGAAGATTCCTCCTAGGCCTGCTGCTCCGAATCCTGGTGTGTGCAGCTCAAAGATTATGAGGGCAGCGCCTATGGCTGCGAGTAGTATTCCTATGATATTCACGTTGAAGCCCTGACCCAGGAGCCCTAGGAGTATCATTATGCCCCCAGCTACCTCAGCGCCCCACCCAGGGCTCGTGAAACCAAGTATCAAGACCAGTATCCCTATGGAGAGGAGAAGACTGGAAACCAGCGGGTCTGAGAAGAGCGCTATTATTGAAGACCTTATGCTAGGCCCCGCCTTAACCAGCTTAGCCCCATTAAGGTCTAGAGTTCTCTCCCCACCAAGCCTATACACCGTCGCCCCATCCGCTTTCTCTAGAAGCTCCTCAGGCGACTCTGCTATTGCTTCTATAACCCCCAGCCTAAGCGCCTCCTCTGGGCCTAGGTTGTCATTATGCGTGATGAACCTAACAGCTTGGGTTGCGTTTCGCTTATGCAGCTCGGCGAGGGAGCTCATCTTGGCTGTGAGGAAGTTTATGAGCTTGGTCTCGTTGCTCGGCTGGCCGCCGACAACTGGCTGGGCAGAGCCTATCAGCGTGTAGGGAGCCATCGCAGCATAGTCTGTCGCCATGAGTATGTAGGTGCCTGCTGAGAGCGCCTGCTTGCCAGCTGGGTAGACGAAGCCTATCACGGGTGTGGGAGACTCTAGTATGGCGTCAATTATCCTGAACATGGCGTCGCCGAGGCCGCCGAAGGTGTCCAACGTCATGAGAACTGCCTCATAGTCTCCAGCGTTTCTTAGGTTCTCCTCAACATAGTCAGCCATGCCTGGCGAGACGTAGCCGTTAAGCTCCAGCCAGAGGACGCGCTTCTCATCAGTAGAGCCATAGCTATCAGAAGCGGCGAGTAAAGCTGAAAAAGATATGAGGAATATTGCTATGGTTATAGTTGCGGCTCTATTCATCTCTTCTTTGACGACTCTATCATACCCATCATAGCAGCCATTTCCTTAAGCCCGCTACTCTCGGTAATCACTATCATGTTCTTCTCTCTAGCTATCTCAGCCCATGTCTGGAGTTCGCGAAGCCTCATGGCGGATGGGTTCTGGGCATAGTAGTCGGCTGCCTCAGCCATCTTCTGCGCTGCCTGCAGCTCTCCCTCAGCCATGATTATCCTGCTCCTCCTCTCGCGCTCAGCCTCAGCCTGCTTGGCGATAGCCCTCTGCATCGTCTCAGGTATCACCACATCACGTATTGCTACCGTTGTCACCTTAATACCCCAAGGCTCCGTAGCCTCATCAAGTATCTGCTGTATCCGCTTGTTAATCTCTTCCCTCCTAGTGAGGAGGTCGTCAAACTCCACCTGGCCTATGACATCACGCAGCGTGGTCTGAGCCAACATGGCAGAGGCTGTTATGTAGTCCTTAACACGCACAACAGCAGCAATAGGGTCATTAACCCTGAAATAGACGATAGCATCAACATCAACAGTTACGTTATCCTTCGTGATTATACGCTGTTTGGGTACGTCAAGTGTTATTAGCCTTAGGTCAACGATGCGCCGCTTATCTATTATTGGCAGTATTATGACCAGCCCAGGCCCCTTGGCGCCGAGTAGCCTACCCAGCCTGAAGATGACCACACGCTCATATTCTGTAGCTATCTTAATGGCCGATGATAGCAGCCCTAGTATTATTATGAGCAGGAAGATTGTTAGAAAGATGTTTCCAGGTGTGAGCTGTGCTAATACGCTCATAGTGCAGCAAGTTGATTAATTCATTACACACTATAATAGTTTTTGCCGATATAAACTGCATAATTCTCCGCATCTACGCGAGCCCTAGCCCGAAAATACGCCGATATTATGCGTAGTTTCCGCGGGATGGCACATATATATCAATACAGACCGTATAAAACTTGGCTGAGTATGGCGCACATTCCAGACCAGGAGGGAGTAAGTGAGCAGGATGTGGGTAGCGAGTCCCAGCCTAAGGAGGTTGGGGGTGAGGCAATGAAGCGCCTCACCGAGTTGGGCTTGGATGAGCAAACAATCAACGCATTACTGGAATTATTCGCCTCTCTAGAGAAACAACCCGCTAAGCTGCGTAAATATATCAAGACAGCTCTGAGGCTTAGGGAGCTTGAGCGTGAAACGGGAAAAAGCTTCACAGTCCTTCTCCGCGAATATGATAAGAAGTTTAAAGAGAGTGTGAAGCTTGAGTATGCGATAAGCGAGCTTAAGGCGAAGCGTGAGAAGATAGAGGAAGACCTGAAGATATACATGGAGCAGCAGAAACTAACGTTAGATAAGGTCAATAAGGCGTCCAACCTCTTCAAGCTCCTTGAGAGTCATGGCATCTCTACACAAGACTTGGAACTACTCGTCTCCGCTGCCAAGCAGCTTAAGGAGATTGGAGGAGACCCAGCTAAGCTTCTAGAGATGCTGGACGCGCGTAAGTCTCTCTTGAGCGAGATTGAGGAGCTGGAGAGTCGTAAGAAGAGTCTTGAAGAAGAGCTGGCGGCGATAGAATCTTCCAAGAAGGAGAAGGAGGAGCAGATAGCGGCTCTCATAGACGCTGAGCCAGAGTTCAACAGCATAATGGAGGCGAGGAGCAGGCTTAAGGCTGAGGTAGAACAGCTTGAGGATAGAGTGAATGAGCTAAACTCCAAGATAGAAGAACTGACACGCGAGTACGAGTCATTATACGGTTATCGCGGCAAGGCTGAGGAGATAGAGAATGAGATAAGACAGAAGCAGGAGCTTCTCGCATCGCTGGATGAGGAGATAAGCAAGAAAGAGGAGCAGGTTAAGATTCTTGAGGAAGAGGTTGATGCGGCGCGTTCGCTGCTCAACCTGATGCAGAACCCAGAGATAGTCCCAAATGAGGAGATTGAGACGCTTGCTCACCAGCTTCTAAACATAGTCAAGGTTAGGAAGGGAGAGCTTCCAGCGTTGAGGCCGCTTGAGCAGAGTTTGACGGAGAACGCGCGGAAGAGGATAGTTGAGCTGATTCTCCCAGCCATTAGGAGCGAGCTTGTCCCCAAGTGGGTGTTTGACAAGCTTGAGAAGGAGTTTAAGGCTCTGGCTGAGAAGCGCGTGGCTCTTGAGGCAGAGCTCGCGGAGCTCAGGAAGCTATACACCGAGCAGCGGCAGGAGAGGCCACCGCCACCAGCGCAGGAGGCTACCCAAGAAGCTGTAGAAAAAACGGAGACACGGCCAGCAGTGGCCTTCTTCAAGAGACTAAGCACCAAGCAGGAACTCACAAACACGATAGAGAAGAAAGCCCGCGTCAAATGCCCACACTGCGGTGAAGGGACGATAGTCATGCTACCAGTGAGAGAGGACTTGGAGGAAGCCGCCGAGGCTGGAGATAAAATCGTCCTAGAATGCAGTAGCTGCAGGCGCGATATACAGCTTAACCCCGCGACGCTTCTCCGCTATTATTAGAAAAAGGGGAGTTGTTATAGTTGGGAGGGGATAGGTGATGGCTGACAGCAATCCAATAATTAAGATGCTATCATGGAAGACGCGCCTACTCAGCGATTCGGATATAGAAGCCATATTAGCAGCGATAGCGAACATCAAGCAGCACCCCTTCACACTAACAGACATAACAGAACTCCTCCCCGAAGAGCTTGTAAAAGACCGTAGAAAGAGGAGAAGCATATCCACGCTCCTCACGAACCTAGTTCAGATAGGCTACCTCTCAAAGCCCAGCGAGCGGAAATGGGTGAAAAACTCGGCGTCGTTCAGCCATTTCCTAAGCCCGCTCATAATAGAGCTGGGCCAGATAGAGAAACGCCCACTACACCGCGAAAAAGAAAGGAAGATAGTAGATATACGTGAGAAGGTGGTGTAAAAGGAAAGGGAGGTGCTCTCCTTCTTGCCCAGAAAGCCGCAGGATTCCGCTTCTCCCAGGTATAAGGCGCGTGTAGGCTATGAGGGCGAGTATAGCCTGTTGAGACGCTTCATAGAAGCCAGCGAGGACGGCTGCTACGCTGTGAGAACCCCTGGAAGCGGCGCGGGCAAGATGGCCAAACCCGACATAATAGCGGTAGACCACGGCGAGCTACTAGCTATAGAGGTTAAGTCCAGCAGCAAGCGCTACGCCATGCTGGAGGTGGAGCAGGTTAAGCGGCTCAAGGACTTCTCAAAAAGATTTAGGATAAAATGCCCACACTGCGGCGGCGAATTCCACCCAAAGCCAGTTGTGGCGATTAGATTCTTGGGCAGGGGATGGCGCTTCCTTGAACTGCCCTTAAACGGCGAGGATAGGTCTATAACGATTAGATGGTCTGAGGGAGACAGGAAGTAGGTGGTATGGGGGTTGGAGCTAGACGACCTAGATAAGAAAATCCTTGAGATACTCCAGGAGGATGGCAGGGCGTCATACGCCGAGATTGGCAGGAAGCTGAACGTAAATGAGAACACGATAAGGTTTAGGATATCACGCCTCATCAAGGCTGGGGTTATCCGTAAGATAGTAGCGCTAGTAGACCCGCGTATGATTGGGATAAACCACTCAGCAGCGCTAATGCTGCGGATAAGCCCAGAGAATATAGACGAGGTTCTGCGCGAGATGTCCGCCATGCGCGAGATACCACACATCTACCAGCTCTCAGGAGATTATGACGCTATCGCAGTCATAATGGCCCACGACCTGGATGGACTCCACCAGACGATAAACAAGGTGAAGAGAATCAAGGGAGTGATAGAAGTCAACTCGCTGATAACCATAAGGATAGTTAAGAGCGATGTCCGATACTCCTTGGTCTAGGCTGAGCTAATATACTACCTAAAGCTACAGAGCAGCCGTTGAACCCGACCAAGCTGGTGGCAGCGCATGAGCAGTATAGGCGGCGATGTCTTAACCTTGTTGCTAGTGAGAATGTTCTAAGCCCCGCCGCCAAGAGAGCCCTGGCAAGCGACCTGGCTGGGAGATACGCTTTTAGGCCTGAGTTCTACGGCGGCACGAAATACGCGCGGAAACTATGGGATATTGCCGAGCAGTTGGGGAAGGAGGTCTTCAGAGCGGAGTTCTGCTCGGCCACACCTCTATCGGGGCATGTGGCGCTTATGACAGCCCTATACTCAGCCACGTCCAAGGGGCAGAAGATAGCTGTGATAGCCTCTGAGCATGGCGGTTATCCAGGGCTGGACCACGACAAGATACCTGAAATCTTCTCGCTACAAACAGTCCAGCTACCGTTCAACAATAGCGAGCAGCAGCTAGAGCTGTGGGGCTGCCTAGATGTGATAAGAGATGAGAAGCCCAGCGTGGTAATCCTCGGTGCCAGCCTGATACTCTTCCCCCAGCCAGTCAAGGAGATTGCAGAGGAGGTACATAGCTACGGCGGCGCTGTAATCTTTGACGGCTCCCATGTTTTGGGCCTCATAGCGGGCCAAGCATTCCCAAACCCGCTCAACGAGGGAGCAGACATACTCCTAGGCTCAACCCACAAGTCATTCCCAGGCCCCCAGGGCGGCATAATACTAACCAATAACAAGGAGCTGGCCTCTAGGATAGAGTCTAACACTCTCCACAAGTTTGTTGATAACATACACCTCAACAGGGTTGCTGCTCTCGCTATTGCGCTGGAGGAGATGCGGCGCTACGGCTCCAAATACGCCCCGCGCATAGTGGAGAACGCCAAGACGCTAGCGGCTGAGCTTGATAGGGCTGGGATAAACGTCTTCAAAGGCAGCAGAGGATACACGGAGACGCACCAGGTTTACATACCGAAGAGCCCAGACGAGGGTGTGCGGTTCAGGGACATGCTTGAGGAGGCTGGGATAGTGGCTGACATGGCTGTTAGGCTGGGAACCAACGAGGTAACTCGCCTGGGCATGGGTGCTAGAGAAATGCGCGAGGTGGCGGCGCTCATCAAGCTCGCTTTGGATGGACGCACAAACCAAGCTAGACGAGGTGTGGCTAGGCTTCTAAAACGTTTCAAAAAGATAAGATACGCCCTCCAATAAGGCTGGGAGCACGGCTTTGAAGGCAACAGCCAAAGCACACCCAATGCAGGCGTTGATAAAATACCACGGCCTACGCGACTGGGAGCAGAGAATACCCTACCACGACAGCATATCCGTAAACGTGGCAGCCCTATACACAACCACCAGCGTGGAGTTCGGCGACTTTGAGAACGACCAAGCCCTGGTTGATGGTTCTCTGATTACTGGCCGCCCACTGGAGAGGATTTTAACGGTCATAGACGCGGTTAGGCGTTTAGCCTCTATTGAGGAGCGTGTCCGCGTGGAGTCTTGGAACTCGCTTCCAGTAGGCTCTGCTAAGGGGCTCGGCTTCTCCGCCGCCGCTGGAGCCGCTCTTGCAGCTGCAGCATACAGGGCTGCTGGCCTTGATAGAAGCCTCGGCTGGGATACGCGGCTAATCTCACGCATAGCTAGAAAGCTAGCTGGCTCAGCGTGTAGGAGCGTTGTGGGCGAGTATGCTAGGTGGTATGCTGGAACATGCGACGAGGACTCTTACGCAGCGCGCATAGCTGGGAAGAACGAGCTTGACCTGGCTATGCTCATCATACCCTTCCGCGCAGAGCTCTCTACGGAGGAGGCTCACAGGGAGGCCGAGCTCTCAGCATTCTTCCAGGCGCGCTGCGTCTCAGCGCAGAAAAGATGCGACGAGCTTGAAGCAGCAATAAGGGGCGGAGACCTAGAGAGGTTCGGAGAGCTGGTGGAGCTGGACACCCTAGAGCTGCACGCGGTAACCATGACAGGCCCCAAGCGGCTAATCCTAACCTCGCCCGATAGTTTGAAGGTTGTGGAGCTGGTCAAGCAGCTACGCGGCGAGGGTGTTGAGTGCTTCTACTCCATGCAGACAGGCCCCAGCGTCTTCATAAACACCACCTGGGAGGATGTGGAATACGTGAAGGCACAAGTGGAGGAGCTGGGTTATAGGGCTATCAAGTCTGGGATAGGAGGCCCCGCAAAGGCCGAGTGAAGGCGGATGCATTTTAATAAGTAGGCATTACCAGAAACGAGCAGGGATGGTAGAGATAAGCGAGGAGGATATACCGTTTTTCGCCGAGGTTACCGCTGGCGGCAGGATAACGATACCAGAGGAGATTAGGAAGATATTTGAGATTAAGGATGGCGATGCTCTCTTCTGCCGTATTAGGATTGTGAAGCGTAAGTCAGCGCATCCAGAGACCAAGTGAGCGCTGCTCCTCATAGAACCTGAGAACCCTGCTCCGCCTGAGCCACGAGTCTAGATGTCTTCCTATACTCTCGCGCATGTGGCTTAGCAACTCCTTTAGGTCATCAAATCTACGCGGCTCACCTGCTAGTGCGCGTCTTGCAAGCTCCCTGAACCTCCACACGCCGAGTGGAATCCAACCAGGCCATATCTCTATAACGGCTACCGCCGCGGCCTGCCTCCCCAGCTTATGCAGGTGCTCCAGAATTGGGAGTCTAACAGCGTGATAAGCTCCTCCCACATTCTCAGGATACCTATCCCGCTCAAGAGGCAGCTCCGAATCCATAAACGGGCCAGAAACACCATTACGATGCCAGAACTCTGCAACCTCAAACATCCAGGGAAGGGGTAGAAGCGCTATAGACACACGGTTGTGCACGCCTGAAGCTGTGTAGAATAGGAAATCGCTGATGAGCGCGTTTCTCTTCACCTCCCTTCGGAGACTCTTTCCTATGATGTCATCAACAGCGGTTATGCTCCACTCTGTTGGGACGAAGCGCCGCTCAATCCGCGTGCCTAGCAGCCCAGCGCTCAGCAGCCTGACTATATCATACTCCCGCAGGCCGGCGGCGTATAGCTTATTCACCGACTCTTCCGCCTTCAGGTCGGTGTCGGCGGCGACCTTATCAACGATGCGCGGGACTTGGGGGTTCTCAGCTATCTGAACACGTTTGGCAGGTGCTGTGGGGCCGAATGGGGCTGCCCTCACCTGAAAAC
>WAQC01000033.1 GCA_015520425.1 Candidatus Pelearchaeum sp.
CAACCATCAGCGGGCCCTTGACCTCCGCGATGGAGGTGTATTCAACACCCGCCGTCTGTCTAGCGCGCGACAACCCTTAAGCACCTTACTCCATGAGTGGTATGTGGCTATTTCTAGCTTATGCGGAGACAGGCGCCTCCGTCGCGAGCTTCTTGAAGCTCTCCTCTATGCTCCTCTCCAGCTCGTCAATCTCGTGCAGGGCGTCGTTCCTAACCTCGTACTTCGCCCTTATCATCCTAGGTATTATCGGCAGCGTCCTTATGCTGCTTAGCTGAACCCCACGCCTGAGAGCCTCCTCGGCCAGCTTGTGGAACTTCACGAAGAGCCTTAGGAGCTTGACCTGCTTGGATGGTGGGCAGTACGCATCAACCTCATCGTAGGCGCTCTGCTGCAGGTAGCCCTCGCGTATCATCCTAGCAACGTCAAGTATCAGCTTCTCCTCGTCGGGAAGAGCCTCTGGGCCGAGTAGCCTGACTATCTCCAGAAGCTCCTCCTCGCGCTGGAGTAGCCTATAAGCCTCGTGGCGGAGCTCCAGCCACTCCTGGCTCACGTCGGAGTGCCACCACTTGCTGACGGTCTCAACATAAGCCGAGTATGATGTTATCCAGTTTATCGCTGGGTAGTGCCGCGTATAGGCGAGGTTGGCGTCAAGGGCCCAGAAAGTCCTGATGAAGCGCATCGTGTGGGTTGTTACTGGCTCTGTGAAGTCCCCGCCTGGCGGGCTCACCGCGCCCACGAGGGTTACGCTCCCCACGCGCGGTGGGTTGCCCAGCGTATTCACCCTGCCAGCCCTCTCGTAGAACTCGGCCAGCCTACTCGCGAGGTAGCTGGGGTAGCCCTCCTCTGCTGGCATCTCCTCAAGCCTCCCACTAATCTCGCGGAGAGCCTCAGCCCACCTGCTGGTAGAGTCCGCGACCAGCAGGACATCATAGCCCATGTCGCGGTAGAACTCAGCCATCGTTACGCCCGTGTATATGCTCGCCTCACGCGCCGCTACGGGCATGTTACTCGTATTTGCTATAAGCACGGTTCTCTCCATAAGCGGCCTACCCGTAGCTGGGTCCGTGAGCTCTGGGAACTTGGTCAGAACCTCAGACTCCTCATTACCACGCTCACCACAGCCAATATGGAAGATTACCTTCGCATCACTCCACTTAGCAAGCTGGTGGAGCGTAACCGTCTTGCCCGTCCCAAATGCGCCTGGTATGCAACCCGTCCCACCCTTGGCCATGGGGAAGAACGTGTCTATGACGCGCTGGCCTGTTATGAGCGGGACTTCTGGGTTTAGGCGGCTTTTGAACGGTCTTGCGCGCCTAACTGGCCACCTGTGGTAGAGCTTCAGCTCCGTCCTGCCCTCCTTGGTCTCTACGGTGGCTATGACGTCCTCTATCGTGTATTCGCCCTCCCCAGCTATGTCGGTAATCTTCCCAGGCTTGGTGTCGGGTGGGACCATTATTCTAGTCTCTATTAGTGGTGTCTCCTTGACAGTCCCTATGATGTCGTTGGGCCCTACCTCGTCGCCCTTCTTTACCGTCGGTGTGAAGCGCCACTTCTTGTCGCGGGGAAGCGGGTCTACCTGTATCCCCCTACGTATGAACCCGCTTCTGCTCACCTCGGCTATCCTGTCCAGGGGGCGTTGAACGCCGTCGTAGACGCTTCCTATCATCCCAGGGCCTAGGGCCACTGAGAGGGGGAGGCCAGTCGCTATCACGGGCTCCCCTGGCTTCAGTCCGCTGGTGTTCTCATACACCTGGATGAAGGCTATGTCGCCTGTTAGCTTGATTATCTCCCCTATGAGACGCTCCTCACCCACGTAAACGGTCTCATACATCTTAGCCCCCATCATCCCGTCTGCGCGCACAGCAGGCCCAGCTACCCAGATTATCCTACCCTTCGGAGGCAACCCATCACCTCACCACGTCGTCGGTTGATTTGCCATATTCAACTTTTAAAGCCTTCTAGAGATTTTGACGTATAACATGATTCCTCATTTCGCTTGAGGATGAAGCAGTAATACCTTATTCTAGGGGGCTTTTTGTTGTTTTTCTTTTTCTTGGTTTTTTCCGTGTTTTTGTGCCGCATTCTGGGCATACATCCATAAGCGGTAGTGCTATACCACACCTACTACACCAGTATATGCCTCTTCTGTAGTCTGGTGTTCTGCTGGTGGGTATGAGTGGTGTTTTCTCGTCTGGCCTGTATCCTAGATATACCGCCTGCTCTCCCAGCGTAATAGAGACCAGTATCCTTCTCTCGTCCTCGTAGAACAGGCATTGGTAGGCTCTCGGAATCC
>WAQC01000034.1 GCA_015520425.1 Candidatus Pelearchaeum sp.
ACACACTAGCACAACTAAACAACCACATACCCTAAGGCTGTAAGTAGAGCCGAGAGGGTAGTTGCTTGGGGTGAGAGCTACGTGGGCATCGTTGAAGAGCGGCGGCTGATACGCGAAGAAGCTCTGCGAGTAGCGAGAAGCTTCGCCGAAAGAGTTAGGAGCTGCTTTGGCAGGGCGACCATACTAGTAATCGGCTCATACGCACGGGGCGATTTCAACGAATGGAGCGACGTTGACCTACTTATAATCTTGGAGAACGCCCCCAAATCACCGCTAGAAAGGATGGACAACATTATAAGCAGGTGCCCGCCACCAGCTGGAGTTGAGCCTATAGTCCTCACCATAGATGAGTTTGAGACGCAGAAAAAGCGGAATACGCCTTTATTTCAAGAAGCATGTCATAAAGGAATAGTCCTAGTAGATGAGCTTGGTGTATTCGCGGAAGAAAGAGGCTGCGAAAGCTTAAAGAGGACAGGCAGCTAAACGGTCTCCAAATCTAGTTC
Organism: Candidatus Pelearchaeum sp.; assembly: GCA_015520425.1. Classification (GTDB taxonomy): domain Archaea; phylum Thermoproteota; class Nitrososphaeria_A; order Caldarchaeales; family Caldarchaeaceae; genus Pelearchaeum. Next base: position 504 of record WAQC01000034.1, read on the forward strand.
AAGGTATTTATCTTCCTGCGTCCTCTCTGCCCTAGCTAGAAGGGTAGGAGACGGAGGATGGGGCATAGGAAGTATTCTGCGCCGCGGCATGGGTCGCTCGCATACCTACCGCGGGGTAGGGCTGCTAGGCTTGTCCCGCGGGTGAAGTACTGGCCCGACGGCGGTGATGTTAAGCCGCTGGGCTTCATAGCGTACAAGGCGGGGATGACCTCGGTCTATTACGTGGATAACACGCCGAACTCCCCGTTTCAGGGGACAGAGGTCCAGAAGGCGGCCACAGTCCTGGCCGCGCCGCCCATGTGGGTGGTGGGCATAGCGCTCTACGAGAATGTTGACGGCTCCTTACGCGATGTTCTGAAGATTTGGAGCAACAACCTGCCCGACGACATTAGGCGGAGGATAAAGAACCTACGGCCCAACGAGGATGATGCGCGTAGGAAGCTGGAGAAGATACGCGATAGGATTGCTGAGGTGAGGCTGATAGTGGCTACGCAGACGCGTGTAGTCGGCGCTGGGAAGAAGCCGCACATCACGGAGATAAAAGTAGGAGGCGAGCCGCAGAAAGCGCTTGAATACGCGCTAAGCAAGCTGGGAGGCGAGCTAAAGATATCCGAGGTCTTCCGAGAAGGCGACTTCATAGACGTGATAGGGGTTACGAAGGGTAAGGGATTCCAGGGTGTGGTGAAACGCTATGGCGTCTCCAAGCTCCAGCATAAGTCTAGGAAGACCGTCAGGGGCGTTGGAGCTATAGGCGGGAGGAAGCCGCCATACGTGACCTACCTCGTGCCACGCTCAGGCCAGATGGGATACCACAGGAGAACAGAATTCAACAAGCGCATACTGGTAATCTCCGAAGAGGGTGAGAAATACACGCCGCGCAGCGGTTTTCATAAATTCGGCATAATCAGGAGTGATGTGGTTGTGGTGGAGGGCTCAGTCCCAGGCACACCCAAGAGGCCTATAGTTCTACGCGCCGCGGCGAAGCCGCCCCAGCCAGTAGAGAAGCCAGAGATAACGCTAATCAAAGTGTAGGTGTTTTGAGAGATGTACGTCCAGACCAGTGTTCTGAAGCTGAAGGGAAAGGACGGCGGCGTGGTCCCAGTCTATAACCTAGAGGGAGAGCAGGAGGGAGAGACGAAACTGCCGCACATCTTCTTGGCGCCGAAGCGGGAAGACTTGGTGCGGAGAGCGGTGGTTCACATGCTCACGCATACGCTACAACCCAAGGGGGCCATGAAGGGCTCAGGCCACAAGTATTCGGTTGAGTCCTGGGGGCCTGGATATGGGATTGCGCGCATAGCCAGGATACGCGGACGCGGGACGCCCAAGTATGGCTCTGGTGGTATGGTGCCCTCCGCTGTGGGGGGAAGGCCCACACACCCGCCCGTGCCTGAGAAGAAGATACATAAGGGGCTGAACAAGAAGGAGCGGAGGCTCGCCCTAGCTGTGGCGCTCGCATACACAGCCAGCCGCGAACATGTCGCCGAACGCGGCCACCGCATACCAGAAGATAAGACGCTCCCGATAGTTGTTTCAGACGAGGTGGAGGCGCTGAAGAAGACGCGCGAGGTAAAGGCCCTGCTGGAGAGGCTGGGGCTTACAGATGAGCTACGTAGATGCGCGACGCGTAAAGTTAGGGCTGGCAAGGGAAAGCGGCGCGGGAGGCGTTATAAGCAGCGTGTAGGGCCGCTCATAGTGGTAGCCAACGACCGCGGCTTAGGGGAGGCGGCGGACAACATACCAGGCGTAGATGTGGTGGAGGCGCGGAACCTAAGCGTGCTGCACCTAGCGCCAGGAGCAAAGCCAGGTAGATTAACAATATTCACACCAACAGCATTACAGATAATAGGTGAGAGGCTGGCATGAACCCACAACAACTAGTCAAACGCGTGCTCGTAACGCAGGACACGGTCTCGCTCATAGAGAGGGAGAATAAGCTGGTCTTCATCGTGGATACGCGCGCCACGAAGCCGCAGATAAAGCAGGCGATAGAACAGCTGTACGAGGTTAAGGTGGAGAAGGTAAATACGCTCATAACGCCGCAGGGCGAGAAGAAGGCGTTCGTCAAGCTCAAGCCAGAATACCGCGCAGCAGACCTGGCGGTCAAGCTCGGAATCTTCTAAACCTCAACCCACTTATCAACAAAACGCGCATACCAGCCATTATATTCCTCAGGCGTTACTATGTGCAGCTCAAATGGGTTAATCCCATCCAGCTCCCTCATTATCTCGGCCCTGAGTCCAGCCCTAACCCAGTCATCAGAGGCCAGCCGCGTTATCACCAGCACGTCAATATCGCTATCAGGCCGCATACAACCCTTAACGAAACTACCGAAAACAAGAACCCTAGCGTCGGAATCACGCCGCCTAACCAGCTCCTTAATAATCCTGAGATAAGCCCATGGATTCTCATAATACTTGCCAAGCTCTTCACGAATCTCCAACAACAAATCAATCAAAGTTTTTCCAGCCATTCAAAAACACCCAAAGCCTTATGAGCAAAGGCTAGAGCGCGCTCAGCAATATCTTCGGCAATATACCGCAAAGCAATGTAAGCCTCTTCCAATAGAGCTAGCATCTCAAGATTATCATTATAAAAACTAGCTAGCCTCTCCTCTCCCAAAGAGACTTCCCACACATAAGGCCATAATCGGCGCATTAATGTATTGCATCGTAAGGGGGCTTTTCTGCTCTCCTTAAAATATAGGCTCCCCAATCTCATGGCAATCCAAAAATAATGCGCTGGTGTAGTGGGGCTTTAGGTGTCTGCGGCTTGGGCAGGAACATTAGGGCGCAGCGGCTGGGGAGGGGCTCCCCAACCTTCAAGGCGTCGCTGGCGCGCAAGTATAAGGTAGGAATCCCCAGCATGCTAATACGGCAGGGAAAGATAGTGTCAGGCGTCGTCAGGGAGCTCGCCCACGACCCTGGGCGCGGCGCGCCAGTAGCGGAGATACAGGCAGACGGCACGGTCTTCGCAATACCTGCCGTTGAGGGCATGTACGTCGGCCAGGTTCTACAGATAGGAGAGTCAGCAGAACCAGCGGCGGGAAACATAGTCCCAGTGGGGAGATTGCCAGAGGGCACTGCGGTCTCATGTATAGAGCTCCACCCAGGAGATGGTGGAAAGCTTGTCCGCTCCTCTGGCACGCACGCGATAATCATGGCACAGCTGGGCGACAGGACGATAATACGCCTACCCTCCAAGAAGACTGTGGAGGTACCCGCGTCATCTCTAGCGGTGGTGGGCGTAGTAGCTGGTGGCGGTAGGGTGGATAAGCCATTCCTGAAGGCGGGGAAGAAATACCACTGGATGAAGGCTAAGCACAGGCCCTGGCCGCGCGTCAGGGGTGTGGCGATGGTCCCCGCGTTGCATCCATTCGGCGGTGGTAGCCATAAGAAGATAGGCAGGCCAGAAACGATAGACAGGAACGCGCCGCCAGGGAGGAAAGTGGGCCTTATAGCAGCGCGAAGAACTGGGAGGAAGAAACGCTAAACAAAGCCATCACGTCATCTCACAGCCTATCATACGTGCCATCTCAGCAAGCTCTTCAAGGCTAGTGTTTATCCTACCCATTCCACTCTTGAAGCGCTTCTCATCCCCAGAATAACGCGGAATAACATGCACATGCACGTGGAAGATAACCTGACCAGCTGCTGTCCCGTTATTCTGTAGCAGGTTTAGGCCAGCTGGGTTTAGAGCGCGTTTAACGGCCCACGCTACCCGCGCCGCAAAACCATAAAGCCGCGCCACGTCATCGGCGCTCATCTCAAAGACATCCCTGTAATGCTTCTTGGGCGCAACGAGAGTATGGCCGCGCGACATGGGCCTAATATCCATGAACGCTATGTGCTCATCATCCTCAGCCACGCGAGCAGCCCACTCCTCGCCGCGCACAATCCTACAAAACACACAATCATCCACACATCATCACCAGCCTCTCAGCTCACGTAATCAGGCCGCCTCCTAGAGAGCTGGTACTCGCCCTCAAGCTCCGCGACAAGCTTCCTAAGCTCATGGTTGCTGTTCATCTCAGCATCCAGCCTCTCACGATAAGCCTCGCTCTGAAGCTTAAGGTCATGCAAATCTAGAGGTATCTCCATAAGCTCCAACAATCGCCGCGCAACATGGTATATCGTCTGCAAATCTGCTCCAGAGATATAATATGGCGAGTGCCCCCACAGGCTAATGGCCTCCACACCAAGCTCCCCACACCTATAGAGTATCAAGCTATGCACGCTGCTAGGCCCCTCATAGTCTGTTGGCTCCAAGTCCAACATCCTCAACCTATCAAGAACACGCTCCGAGTTGGTTGCAAACGAGACCAAAGGCTCCACAGTATGAGGAACCCTGTCAAGTAGCCCGCCAACCGTGAAAACCCTAACAACATGGAAACGCTCAACCACATGAAGGATAGCGTCAACATAATCCATCCAGTTCAAATC
>WAQC01000035.1 GCA_015520425.1 Candidatus Pelearchaeum sp.
GGTTACCACGACTATCTGACAAGTGTCGCCGCTTATCGCCTTCCTTAAAATCATAGCCAGAGCAGCCCTTGCGTAAATTTTTCCAAAAATATTTTACAAGATACACTACAAGAATCAGCTATTTGGGTATTACATGCATATACAACGGTTGTTACTAGATGATTAAACGGTTCTGGGCAAGATTATTAAGCGATGGAGCGCGTGGCTGTGAGGCGATAATCATGGCAGGGCTTGTTTGCCATAGTTGTGGGAAGGAGATGGATACGCCGACTTGCTGCGGCTCGCCCATGAAGCAAGAGGGGGACAAAATGGTCTGCGCCTCTTGCGGCGGCTCTAAGCCAACACCGACCTGCTGTGGAGCACCGATGCACGCGCATTAGCATACGCGGGAAACATCCCAACATTATTTTTCATCTTTAATAAGATGCCCAACGAGGCTAGTGGTAGAGAAGCTTAGGGGAAAGATTCTCCATCGGGGAAATAGCTCCTCCAACCCCTCATCTAGGGCGTTAGTTAGGCTTCTCCATACAGGCCACTGGAGGTGAGTTGTTAATTGAGGATAAGGCTAACAGCCAGAACTAATATAACCGTATCAGGCTTCATACTAACCACCTCAATCCAGATACTTAACCCGATACTGGCCATCTACGTCTATCGCGAGCTCTCAGCAACGCCTGCCGAGGTTGGCATCATATTCGCTGTCTTCGCCCTAGCTGGCCTACTTCTCCGCGTGGGCCTGGCCTTTCTGGTGAGCCCAGACCGTCTAGGAGCTCTGCTACTGCTGGGGCTGGTGGTCAACACGCTCAGCATAACAGGCTACTACGTGGTGGATACGATAGAGGGGATGCTCGTCATGCGCATAATACACGGAGCCGCAATAGCGCTTGACAACACAACAATGCTAACCCTAATCGGCCTCGTAGTAGCCAACGAGGGCGAGATAGCGCGCTCACTCTCTAGATATACAGCAGCGGTGGCCATGGGGCTTATGACGGGCCCCGCCATAGCTACCGTAGTAGTGGCGGTATTGGGGACTAGAGAAGCCATACTGGCGTCGGCCCTCATAAGCGCACCAACAATCATCCTAGGGTATCTCTTCATACGGAGGTCGCGCGGAATCTGGCTGGGCCCCGTCCACCACCACACTACTGTTAAGGAGTTTATCACAATAATACGCGGCGTTGGCATAAGGCTTGCCAGCTCCATCTTCTTCCTCTTCTCCGTCGTCTACGGCGTGTTTCTGGCTTATGCGCCCCTCATAGCTGGGCCTAGGCTGGGGCTAGCAGACGAGATAATCACAATCCTCTTCCTAGGATACTTCGGAATCTCGTTCATAACCCGCGTGCTGCTACCGCGCCTCCTAGGCCTGCTGGGAGCGCAGAACCTCCTAATACTCTCGCTAACAATCTCAGCGGCAGGCCTGGCCATCGTGGGGCTCAGCGGCTCACCACAGCTCTTCATACTGGGATTTGAGCTAATAGGGATTGGGCATGGAATCACGTTCCCAGTAACCGCGATAATCGCAGCTAGAACAGTGGCGCCGCAGTTCAGGGTCTTGGGGAACGCGATATATCTAGGGGCATGGGACGTCGGAACGCTCTTAGGGCCGTTGGTAGGCGCTTTACTCGCACCCTACCTATCAATAGGGCAGCTAATAGCGCTAGCGGCAATAGCTCCCTTAGTAGCCGCGCTCTTGGCTCTCAACCTGAAGAAGACGGGCATACACTAAGCCCGCTAGGGAGACAGTTTAATAGAACATGCATAACGCCCCCATATAGTGCTGCTTCATGCTCCTGACATGGATAATCATAATCAAGCTGATACACGTTATCTCTGCCGCCATCTGGATTGGCGGGATAATCTTCACCACGTTTATGAGCCGCGGGCTTAGGAGAGAGATGCCCCAGCGCGAGGTTACCGCGCTCGTTCAAAAGGTAGGCCGTATAATAGCGTCGCCCATGCGCATATCCCTCTACATAGCCATAGGCACTGGGCCTTTCCTACTCCTGAGCAGGGGAATAAACCCAATCACACTATTGCTAGAGGTGGATACATTCGTGGAAGCCCTAGCAGCAAGCAAGACAATCCTCGCAGCAATAATCGTGGTTCTGGCTATATATCATACGCGGATAGGGAGCAGACTCTCAGGCCTTGAGGATGAGAGGGAGTATAGCAGAACCAGGATGAAGCTGATAGTCGTGGGCTGGTTGTCGCTAATACTCACTCTGGCGCTGCCAGCCTTGGGGACGATAATGCGATACTCATAGACCACTTCTCAGAAGCTCCACAACCCCGCGAAGCTCGCTGGGCTTCACATCCTCATCACGCATGTTCTTGAAAGCCTCCACAACAGCAAAATCAACAACCACACCATACTTCCGCCGATTATCTATAACAGCCCTCAAAAACTCGGAATCAACACTGGGGAGTATATGCTCCTTCAAACAACCATCTATGGCTAGACAGTCATATACGTGGAGACCACTTATCCACTTGCTCAGCTCACTGAACCAACGCTCCACAACACCCCGCACAGAAACATTCTCCTCGCGTCTGGCTTCATACATCCACGCATGCCCAACATCAAAACACAGCCTAGCACCGTCAACCTCTAGGAAAACCGCCTTAGCGTCGTTCAGGTCTGCTAGGAAATGAGACGGAACATTCTCAAAGACCAGCCTAATATTAAGCTCCTCCGCATGTTTCACTAGTGTATTCATAGAGCTTATTGCGGACTCTCGCACAGTCTTTACGTGTTCGTCCATTTCCTTGGTAGCTTGCTCTGTGGCTATGTGAAAGAGCATATAGAGCGGCTCTATTTTTCGGGCTTCTTCCATCGTCTTCAGCACGTATTTTAACGAGGCTTCGCGAACCTCGTTTATCGGCGACGCCAGCTTCACGTCGCGCCAACCCCCATGAACAGCTACCATCAAGCCGTTTTCGCGAATCTCCTCACAAATCTCCCTTAGCAGCCTGCTATCTTGCAAAGGCCATGGGAAATCAAAGCTAACCTCCACATAGTCAAAGCCAGCGTCGCGTATCTCTCTTATCTTCTCGCTATGTGAGTTTCTATCGCCTCTCCAGAGTGAGAAGCCTAAAAACACCATGCTGGAGTTGCTTATGCTTCTCTGAGGAATTTATCCCTAACGGGCTGGTAGACCTTCTCGTAGAAGTCGCGCTGGCTCTCTAGAACCTTCCTGTCAAAGCTCCTGACATACTCAACTGCCTTTGCCCAAGCCTCCTCGTAGGGGATGAGTCGCTCTATCCTACTCGCTATCTCTCTGTCATAGTCTCTTGGTGTTTGCACATCTCCGCCTATCGCGAACCAGCCATCGCTTGAGAGGTATGCCTGCTCATCACCAATCCTTGCTACGAGCTTTTCACGCGTCTCATGAGCGGGGCGCGGAGCTTCGCGCCTCCTTGTGGTAGTTGTCCCACGCTTCTTAGCCCACGCATAGAATATAGCCCTATTCAAGCCGAAGGACTTTGCCCTATCCAAGTCGCCGAAGAGGATATAGTAGCGGGCAGCCTGCAACAACGCCATAATCTGAAACCTTCCAATCGCAGCAGCGCGCGGAGACTCACGTGTTGCTCTAGTCTTTTCTTCTCCAACGACAATCTTGACATCAGAGGCTGCGGCGAAGTATCCTGGGATTTCTGTAAGCGCTATCTGGGCGGCATTGTCTGCTTCTCCCTCGCTGAAGTCGCGCCAGGCTTGGTTATGTCTTGGCGATTCGGGGCTTGCCCAGCTAAGGTTGAAGTCGTCAATCTCGCTGGGTTTTATGCAGACGGCAGCTAGGTCTAGCCTGCGGTGTAGGCTTAGGGGGGCTGTAAAAACCCTCTTGATGTCCATTAGGTTCTCCACCTTTAGAGAGGCTCCACGCTCCCTGGAGAGCTGTTCAACATTCTTAGCAATACGCTTGAGAACATACGCCACTATAGCGTAGGCCGCGTCTAGTGGGTTGTATCTCTGTAATAGGTTGCGCGAGAAGGCGCGTTCGTGTATCCTTACATGAGCGCCATTACCAGACCAAAGGATATACACAGAGCGGCTAACACCCAGCTTGGCAAGCTCATCAACAACCAGCCTCACAACACTCATCACATCCTTGAAATCGCCCCTCTCACAATCAACATCAAACGTCGGCGTAGTCGCGGCTATACTATCTGGAGTCTCAAGAGTCTGTGGGTTATCTAGGGATTTGTATATGCTGGCAGAAGCGTAGAATGTTCTTGGCTTAAGCCAGAAGAACCTTCTGAATATCTCATCAATATCACGCTCCGCGTTGATTGTTAAAGGCTTTGTATGCTCCCTGTCCCAGTATCTTATGAATGTGCGTCTTTCCGCCTCTTCCCCCTCTAGAGCAACCCACCTACCGCGGCAAAAGTCTATAATCTCCTGCCTCACGTCGCGCCTAGCGTAATAATCCTTCACAGATAGCACGACAGTATAGGATAGCAATCACCGCCTTAATTATCCTAGCCGAGCCATTCCTACATAGTATATTTTCCAGAATGCCGCGGGTATCTAGCTGGTATGGAGCGGGTAGGCTTCATCGGCCTGGGACAGATGGGGAAGCCCATGGCGCGTAATCTCCTGAACGCTGGCTATAGTTTGACGGTCTATAACAGAAGTAAACCACCTATGGAGGAGCTGGCCTCACATGGAGCTAAGATGGCTGGCTCACCCAGTGAGGTAGGCTCCAACTCTGATGTGGTTATCCTCTCGCTCCCCTACCCAGAGACCGTTAAGCAAGTAGTCCTAGGAACTGGCGGCGTAATTGAGGGAATACACCCAGGCGGCGTGGTAATAGACACCAGCACAACAGACCCGCTAACAGCACGAGAACTGTATGAAGAGCTGCGGAAGCGCGGGGTGGGCTTTCTAGACGCTCCAGTGAGCGGCGGCCCCGAAGGGGCTGAGGCAGCAACACTAACCTTCATGGTGGGCGGAGAGAACAAAGACCTGGAGAGATGTATGCCGATACTACGCGCCATGGGTAGGCATGTCTTCCACGTAGGCGGGCCAGGGGCTGGGCAGGGCGTGAAGCTGGTAAACCAGATACTCGTTGCTATACATACGCTAGCCGCTGCCGAGGCTATGCTCTTCGCGTCAAGCCTCGGCCTAGACCTTGGAATGGTCTTGGAGGTTATTCAAAGAAGCGCTGGCGATTCGTTCATATTCAGGAGAGTGGCGCCGCAGTTTATTGCGCGTAAATTCGGTAGGGGCTGGCAAACATACCTAATACATAAAGACCTGGGCCTCGTTCTCAAGACGGCGGAGAGGCTTAAGCTCCCCATGCTCCTCTCAAGCCTGGCACACGAGAAGTACGGCGCGGCTATTACGCGGGGGCTGGAGAAGATAGACTCGGCAGCAGTAATCAAAGTCCTTGAACAGCTAGCAGGTCTGAAAGACACAACCAAGACAAACGGTTAAGCACGCGGCTATGACATTTTTAAGACCTAGCTCTCACAGCAGATATACTGGGTGCGTGGTTTGTCGTCTTTCCTAGTAACTGGGGGTTGTGGGTTTATTGGTTCTTGGCTTGCACGCCGCCTAGTGAGCGAGGGGCATGAAGTAGTTCTCTATGATGTGAATACCGAAAGTCGTTTGGTGGATGACCTCCGCGACAAGGTTAGGATACTACGTGGAAGCATAACCGATTATGAGAGGCTACGCCAGGCGGTTAGAGAGAATAAGCCCGACGCTATAATCCACTACGCTGCGCTCTTATCATCAGCGGCTGAGCGCGAGCCTAGAAAGGGCTATGAGGTGAATATAGCCTCAACATGGCCGCTATTTGAGATAGCTAGAGAGGCAGACGTGGATGCGGTTCTCTTCGCCAGCAGCACGGCAGCATATGGCCCCACGAAGGCGCAGAACTACAGCGAAGACCTCTACGCACCACCAGCAACAATCTACGGAATCTCAAAGATTGTAGGCGAGCTACTGGGCCTCTGGTTCTACAGGACGTATGGGATACAGTTCGCCGCGTTTAGGTACGGCTCGGTTATAGGGCCTGGCAGAAGGAATGGCGGAGCATCAAGCTACACTACCCTAATCATACAGAAACCAGCGCAGGGCGAGAGCTACACCGCGAGCGTGGATGAAGAAACAAGAATGCCCATCGTCTACGTTAAAGACGCGGTGGACGCCACGCTATTCGTGTATGGGAAAATCAGGACATTAGGCGATGAGCGCGTCTTTAACGTTACTAGCCTAACACCAAGCCCCACAGCTGGGATGATGGCACAAGCGGTAAAGAAATACATACCAGAAGCCCAGATAGGCTTCAACCCGCTGGACGACATTATGAGGATAGTCAGGTCATGGCCCCGCGACATAGACATAACTAGGCTACTCTCGCTGGGATGGAAGCCCAGATACACAGACCTGAACAACCTAGTGGAGGACTTCATAAACGAGGTCAGGCAGAGGCCGCAACTCTTCAAGATTTAGTAAATGTCTTAAAGCAGTGTGTTAGTGGAGTAGAGGGATGAGGAGATGGGAGGATAGTTGGCCGAACTATCTTCCTAGAGACGTTGAGTTTAGGAGTGTTGGTTTTCATGAAGTCTTATCGGATGTGGCGCGGAAGAATCCTAGCGCAGCTGCGCTCATAAGCGATGATGTTGGCAGTATAAGTTATCGGGAGCTTGATGAGCGTAGCAGCTTATTCGCAGACGCTCTCAACAAGCTGGATGTAGGCAGGGGAGATAAGGCCGTTTTTATGGCATCCAACAGTGTGGAGGCCATAGAAGCCCTCTATGGCCTGCTCAAGAGCGGGCTCACGACAGTGGTGATAGACCCTACAACTATGTCTGAGGACCTGCTCTACCAGTTGGGTGATGCGCAGCCTAAGGTTATGGTGGTTAGCGGCGATGTCTATGAGCGGGAGAGCGCTACTATATCTAAAGCTGGTGTTAGCCGCGTAGTTGTTTTAGACGCGGGGGAAGAGCGCCCAGATTCCTACCAAAACTTCATTAAAAAAGGAAGGGATAGGCGCTTTTCGGCGGAGATAAAGCCTGAGAGGGACGCTGCTCTCGTGTTTTATTATGCTGGCATAGCTGGGAGAACAGAGCAGGTTCTCCACAGCCACTACGGCGTGGCCTCCTGCGCAGCCGCATATGGGGCTATGTATACCACGCCAGGTCTTGATAGATACATAGGCCTGTTGGCATCTCCTATAACCCATGTCCTAGGGCTTTTTCACATGCTGGCGATTCACCACTATGGAGGCGCTGTCGTCGTGATGCGGGGATTTAACGCCGAACGCGCCTATGAGCTGGTTAAGAGGTATGGGGTGACGCATATAGCTGCCGCACCTATGTTCTTTGACGCCTTAACCAAGCTAACCAACGTGAAGAGTGGGGAGCATAGGCTTAGGCTCTGCCTCTCTGGTGGGGCGCCCTTGCCTAGGGAGGTTTACGACAGGTTTAGAGAGGCTTTCGGCGTTCCGCTACTCCAGACCTATGGCCTGACCGAGGCGCTGCTGGTTAGTATGCAGACGGAGAACATGGCGCATGTTTATGGCACCGTAGGCGCGCCCATCGTTGGTGTTGATGTTAAGATTGTGGACGACTCAGGACGCGAGAAGGATGTTGGAGAGGCAGGCGAGCTCGCGGTGAGGTCTCCCTGGATTATGATGGGGTACTCAGACCCCGCCGACACTGCGCGCGCAATTCGCGGCGGCTGGCTCTACACAGGCGACCTAATGAGCATGGACGAGAATGGGCTGCTGTTCTTCAGGGGTGTTAAGAAGCGGATAATAAAATACAAGGCATACCCCGTCTTCCCCCGCGACCTTGAGGACATCCTCCTACGGCACCCAGCCGTGCGGGAAGCTCTAGTCGTGGGCGAGCCAGACCAAGAGACAGGCCAGAAGCCCGTAGCGTATGTGGTTCTCCACGACAACGCGCGGGGAAGCGTATCATCCGAGGAGCTGATGAGCTTCGTAAACCAGCGCGTAGCAGCGTATAAGAAGATAAGAGCCTGCCATATAGTTGATAGGCTTCCCAGCTAGCCCGCGCACTATAGGCGCTGGAGGTGGTGCTGGGGTGATGGTCTGCCTAGAATGCGGACACGAATTCACCCCCAACCTCTTTGAATACATACCCACGCGTCTAGCCCCATGCCCCCGCTGTAAAAGCTACAGAACAATCTCCAAGAAGAATATGAGCCGCAGCTAGTAGGAGAAGGGCCACAGGTCAAAGAACCTCTTGAATTTTCTGAGCAGGCTCGCTAAGCCGCGCGGCTCGGCTATCAGTATAGCCGCGATTATTGCTCCGAAGATTATTATCTTGAACCCGAACGCTGTTGGGCCTAGCCAGGGCATGGCCGTGGCTAGCGTGCTCACCATGAAGGTTATTCCGTGTGAGACAGCTATCATAAGCATCGCGCCCAGTACCGAGCCCCAGACATAGCTTCCCAGCCCTCCCACTATAACGCCCACACCCAGCATCTCCCAGGCCAAGTCAAAGGATACGTGCTCTATTGTTATCAGGCCCAGCATGTAGCTCCAGAGGGCGCCGCCTACCCCTGCGTAGAAGCCTGAGATAGCGAATGCGAGGGCCTTATACTTCAGCAGGCTCAGCCCATGCACCTGCGCGGCGTAGTCCTTCTCGCCTATCATGACAAGCGCCTTACCTAGTGGTGTTCTCCCTATATGCGCTATAGCCAGCCCCATCAGTATAGTTATTACCAAAAACGTGTAATACTGCTCAAGCAGTGAGAACTTATACCCAAGCAATCCCATAGGCTGCGTATATACCACCGTTCCAGGCACGTCCTTTACTATGAAGCTGAGAATCCACACTATTATGAAGTGCGCCGCCGTCGTTGAGAATAGTAGGTAGAATGCTTTTATCCGTAGTGAGGGGAGGCCGAAGAAGACTGAGGTGGCTGCCGCGATTATTCCCGCTAGGGGTATTGTGGCGATGAACGGCAGCGAGTAGGGCGGCTGGGAGAGTATAGCTGTGGCGAAAGCTCCGACACCCATGAGAGCCGAGTGCATGACGGAGAAGAGCTGCGCGTGCGTAAGGAGGTTAAGCCCCATTATCGGTATGGCGAATACGATTATCAGCATGATGAAGCTCGGTAAGAATGATATGCCTGTAAGAGGTAGGAGGAAAAGTGCTGCAAGAAAGATAAACAAACTAACATAGTGGAACCTCTTTTGTAGGAAGGCCATGTCCTGCATGTATGTTTCTTTAACAACGCCGCACGGCCGCGACACTGTGGCTACACCCGCTCTATTCTAACAGTGCCGAAAAGACCATACGGCCTGAATACCAGCACTATCAGGAGTATGATGAACGGCATTATCTCCCTTATCCCAGGGATGAACGGGTTGAGATAGGTTCCTATGGAGTGCTCTATAAGGCCTAGCAGTATGCCGCCCAGTATTGCTCCACCTGGGCTATCTATGCCGCCTATCAACGCCGCTGGGAGGGCGCGCGTCAGGCCTATCACTGAGATATTTACGGTTAGCCCGTTTATCACGCCCATGATGAGGCCGCCCAGAACCGCGGCCATGTAAGCGATAATCCAGCTATACTTGTATATCTTCCTAATGCTTATCCCATGCGTCGCCGCTGCCTCAGGCTCAAGCGACACGGCTCTCATAGCAAAGCCGAAGAGCGTTCTCCTGAATATGTAGAGGAAGAAGCCGAAAACGACAGCTGCCCCAGCTATGCTCCAGACCATAACCAGGGGAAGCTTGATGAAGCCTATCTCCAGAGGAACTGGTGGGAAGACCTCATGCTGGCCTGGGAAAATCTTCAACGCGGTACCCCAGCGGACTATGGTAACTCCCCGCAGTATGAGAGCGAGGGCTACCGTCATCATGATGAGCGAGAGTATTGACTGCCCATAAAGCGGCCTGATTAGGAACCTCTCGGTGAGCAGCGCCAGTATAACTGTCGCAACAAGTGCAAGACCTAGACCGACGAGCAGGTTAAGAAACGGGTCCGCAACAAGTCCCAGCTCAGAGAAGAAGAGGATTAGGTAAGCGCCTATGAGAACCATGTCGCCGACAGCTATATTGACTATCTTTCCCACTCTGTAGAGTAGGACAAAGCCCAGCGCTATTACGCCGTATATGGTGCCTGAGGCCAGGCCTAGAATCGCTGAGTTGAGCAGCAGCCCCAGCGTCTCCTCTATAGCCACCTGACACCAGCACCTCCATTCGTTGCGTGTTTGTCATGAATAAAAAGAATAACTGATAAGTTTTACCATTAACGTTGTCCCTCAACTCCGCGTTTTTGTGTAAAAATCAACGTTATTATGAAAAAATTTATCTAGGATTTACGTAGATACAGCTATAATGTCTGCTGGAGAAAAAGTAGGTAGGAGAGGTTTTCTCTCAACAACCGCAGGAGTGATAGGCGGCCTAGTAATAGGCGGCATCGTGGGCTTCATGGCGCGGCAGCCCGAAACCAAGCTGGAGACCACAACAGTCTTCCAAACCAAGACGGTAACGGCAGGCGCTCCAGGCGCGCAGACAGTAACAGTAACAAAGACCGAGACGGTCACTAAGGCGGCTCCTGCGGGCAAGATGGGGAAGATTACAATACCCACACTCTTTGACCTAACAGGCCCCACATCGGTGGTCGGCGTAGAATACGCTGATGGCGTAAATAATGCCGTGAAGTGGATTAATGAGCGGGAGGGTGGAATACCAGGCGTCGGCGAGATAGAGCTCGTCTTTACCGACTATGGCTACAAGCCCCCAGAGGCTATAAGCACGTATGACAGGTATAAGACGCAGTTCAACCCGCCGCTCATAATAGGGTGGGGCACACCCGACACGGAGGCGCTAGCACCCAAGGTGGCGGAGGACAAGATAGCATACATCTCAGCGAGCTACTCAGCCCACCTAGACGACCCAAGTAAGACGCCGTATAACTTCTACCCATGCGCCAGCTATTCGGAGCAGGCTAGGGCTGCTATGGTCTGGATTAGGAAGTTCTGGGACGAGCAGGGAGAGAATAGGCCTCCCAGACTAGCACTGGCATACCAGTTCGGCCACCCATACACGACAGCGCCAAACAAGGCGATTAAAGCGATAGCACAGGAGCTGGGTATAGAGATAGTTACGGAGCAGGACGTATCGCTTAGAGCTACCGATACATCCTCGCAAGTTCTAGCAATAAAGGGCGCTAAGGCTGACTTCGTATGGTTCGGGAACACTGTGGGAAGCGCGTCTGTGTTTGCTAAGGACTTGAAGAAGCAGGATGTGGGCGCCATCATGATAAGCAACCAGTGGGGGCATGACGAGAACCTAGTAGCTCTGGCAGGCGAGGCCGCTGAAGGCGTACATGGCGCTTCTGGCCACTACTACTTCGGGATGGAGGAGAACGCTCCATCTCTCCTAAACCCGATAAAGAAGTCCGTAGAACTATTCGGCCGCACATTCGGCCCTGAGGACAAGTTCCCAACATCAACGTACATAAGGGGATGGCTAAACCTCAGGATGGCTGCGCTGGCTATAGCGCATGCCCACGCTAAATTCGGCGAGGTAACTGGCGAGAATATAAAGAAGGCTATGGAGATGTGGCGTCAGCAGACAATAGAGGGAGTCGTGGTTCCCCCAGTAACATTCACGCCAAAAGACCACAGGCCGAGCACAACCTCATACATAATGAAGATTGAGAACGGGAAGTATAAGCTGGTGGATGTCATAACGGTTGAGAGGAGACCTGACTGGCTTGGGTGGTGAGAACCAAAACACTCCTCCCCCCTATATTATTTTTATCTAGCCCGCCCATGAGATAGACTATGAGGAACGGTGGCCACCTTGTCGGGTAACAATGGCGACATACTCATAGAGCTGAATAACGTTGAGGTTACGTTTGACCCCTTTATCCTCGTTGTTAAGGGTGTGTCCCTGCGGGTTCCGCGTGGTGGTATTGTTGCTCTCTTGGGGGCTAACGGCGCTGGTAAGAGCACGATACTCAAGAGCATATCAGGAGTCATAAGGCTGGAGCGCGGCTGGGTTACGCGGGGCTGGATAACGCTAGACGGCAGGAGGATAGAGAACATGCTCCCAGAAGACATCGCCAAGCTGGGCATAACCTACGTTCATGAAGGTAGGAAGGTGTTTGAGGAGCTAACTGTTGAGGAAGACCTCCTCTCAGGCCTTTATGGGAGACGGACAAAGAACCCGTATGACGCTCTTGAGATGGTGTATAACTTCTTCCCAAGGCTTAGGGAGAGGCGGAGAGTGCGGAGCGGGCTGCTGAGCGGGGGAGAGCAGCAGATGCTCGTCATAGGGCGCGCACTAATCTCAAGGCCGAAGGTCCTACTCCTAGACGAGCCCTCACTAGGCCTATCACCCAAGATAGTCTCTGAGCTCTTCAAGAGCGTGAAGGAGATAAACGAGCAGGAGGAAATCTCAATCCTCCTGGCAGAGCAGAATGTCAAAAAAGCCTTGGAGATTGCCGACTATGGGTACGTCATAGAGAACGGCCGCGTGGTGATGGACGGGCCATCTGATAAGCTAATCAACAACCCAGATGTCCAGAACTACTACCTCGGAATAGGCGAGACTGGGAGGATAAGCTACCGCGAGGTGAAGTCATACAAGCGTAGAAAGAGATGGATAAGTTAGATATTTCCTGGCCTCAAAAAGGGAGAGAGGCTGGCGAGGTTGTCGGATATTTTAGGAGAGAAGCTGCGGAGGGTTGAGGAGTACTCCAGATGGGTGAGAGAGAAACTTACGGTCAGGCTACTCATACTCTTCGGCTCGCTGGCCAGAGGAGACTGGACAGAGAGCAGCGATATTGATATTCTAGTTGTGGCGGATGAACTATCAGACGATGTGGGAGAAAACTACATACAGCTCAAACAATACATGATAGAGCCAATAGGCTACAATACAGATATTTTTGTAGCCGAGATAAAAAAAGCCCAACACGCTGATACTTGATGCGCTGCGATATGGAAAAATACTGTACTCTGATAAGGAATACATGGATAGGGTAGATGAAACTGTTAGGAAAACGATGGAAGAGAGGGAGATAGTGTATGAGGGGGGAGTATGGGTTTTCAAACGCGGCGCTCAGCAATAGTGTGAGCGTTTAACCTTTTTATCTCTGTTATTGTTGGATGTGGCTTGGTATATATGCCGCTGCTGGAGGCGCGCGACATACATCTTAGCTTCGGCGGCGTAGTAGCTCTTAGGGGAGTTGATTTCACAGTTGAGCGCGGACAGCTAGTAGCCCTAGTAGGCCCCAACGGCTCTGGGAAGACGAGCCTCCTAAACTGCATCTGCGGCTTCTACAAACCCCAGAAAGGAAGAATCTACTTCAACGGCATGGACATAACGCGTAAGCCTCCTCATAAGCGGGCAGCGCTGGGGATAGGTAGAACATTCCAAACACCATATATCTTTCACGGGACAGTCCTTGATAACATAATCGTAGGCTACATGACGCGGCACGGTGGGATAATAAACTCGCTTAGATACAAGGCCATGCGCGAAGCACGTGAGCAGGCTGAGATACTCATAGACTTCGTGGAGCTGGAGCAGTACCGCGAAGCCCACGCCGAGGGGCTTCCGATGGGGATAAGAAAGAAGATAGAACTGGCTAGAATACTCATGTGGAACCCAGAGGCTATACTTCTAGACGAGCCAAGCTCAGGGCTGAGCATAGACGAAAAGCGCGACATGGCACGGTTCATACAGGAACTCCATGAGGTTCTAGGGAAGACGATAGTGCTGGTTGAGCATGACATGTCGCTCGTCTATGACCTCTCTGAGAAGACCGTAGTCCTTGACGCTGGGCAGAAGATAGCTGAGGGCAAGCCTGAGATTGTGATTCAGGAGGCAAGCGTCATAAAGGCTTACTTGGGAGAGTAGCGTATCCTGTTGCGTGGGGTAAAGAATATTTAGGGACGTGGGTTTAGGTTTTCTGAAGCCTACATGGCGCAGGTCGGGGTAACCGAGGCGCGGCTGGCTGAGGAGCAGCTACCTGAGTGGGTTAGGGAGGTTATAAGAACCGCGCCAGAGGAGCTGGTTGGAGTATGTTATGGAGAGTATCCTGATGTAGAGCTACCTAGGGAAGATACGTTTCCAAAGTTATTGGCTAGGATGGCGGAGGCGCGTGGGAGCTACACCGCCCTCAGGGAGAAGGAGCACGGGATATGGAGGAGAATAACATGGAGAGAGCTCCTAACACATGTTAGAAACCTCGCACTAGGGCTCCGCGCACTAGGCTTCAAGCAAGGCGACAAGATAACCCTGATAGGAGACAACAGGCCAGAGTGGATGTACACCTTCCTCGGAGCAGAGGCCGCTGGCGGCATTCCATTCGGGGTATATCAAGACAACCTGGCGGAACAGCTACTCCCACTCATAAGAAACAGCGACTCAACATGGATATACTGCGAGGACCAGGAGCAGACCGATAAGGTTCTCTCAATACTGGACGAGCTTCCGCAGGTTGAGAAGATAATAGTTGAGGATTGGACAGGGATGTGGCGCTACCGAGACAACCCAAAGCTCATCAGCCTAAGAGAGATTGAGGACATGGGCGCCAAGATGGCGGAGAGAGAGCCAGGGCTGTTCAGCGACATGATAAGCAGACAGTCTAAAGATGATGTGGCGTGCTTCGTAACATCCTCAGGAACTACTGGCGTCCCCAAGTGCGTCATCCTGACCTACGAGAACCTCCTCTTCATGGGGAGCGCCATGAGGAAGATAGTCCCCATGGGGCCGCGCGATGATTACTTCTCTTTCCTCCCCTTCGCCTGGATTGGGGAGATTATGATGGTCTTCTCATGCGGGCTGACAGCTGGCTTTAGGATAAACTTCTACGAAGAGCCTGAAACCGTTTGGCGGGACTTCCGCGAGATAGGGCCGACGATAATGTTCGGCCCACCTAGGATATGGAGGGACATAGTATCCCAGATACAGGTGAAGATAGCAGACTCGGGGAGGCTTCGTAGAGCTCTATTTGAGAAAGCCCTCCAGCTGGCGTATAAGCGCGTTGATATGGAGTTTAGGCGCGAGCCTGCCCCAACGTTCCTCAAGCTCTCCAACTGGCTGGCCTACTGGCTCATCTTCAGGCCAATACTGGATAAGGTGGGGCTGAAGCGGATAAGACACGCATACACAGGCGGAGCGCAGGTCTCGGTTGACGACTTCAAGTTCCTACGGGCTATAGGTGTGAATATTAAGCAGATTTACGGCCAGACGGAAATATCAGGAATATCATGCCTGCATAGAGACGGGGATGTGGACCCATGGACAGCTGGCAAGCCCCTGCCTGGCACGGTTATAGCGATAACCCGTAATGGTGAGATTATCTCTAAGAGCAGGGCCGTTATGCGCGGCTACTACGACAGGCCAGACTCGCAGGACGTTAGAAACGGCTGGCTATACTCGGCAGACTCAGGCATGGTTGACAGCAAGGGGCATCTGGTCGTCGTTGACAGGATGTCGGACATCATAGTGCTGCAAGACGGCACGCGTGTTCCTCCACAGCATATAGAGAATAGGCTCAAGTTCAGCCCATACATACGCGAGGCCTGCATACTAGACCATGGGAGACCATACGTAACGGCGATACTCAATATTCATCCCGAGAATGTGGGTAAGTGGGCTGAGGATAACAACATACCCTATACGGGTTATGTTGACCTTTCTCAGAAGCCGCAGGTGTATGAGTTATTAGCGGATGTCGTTAGGCGCGTGAATAGGGACCTGCCCGCTGGGATGAGGATTCGGAAATTCACGATACTATACAAGGAGTTCCACCCAGATGATGATGAGATTACGCGGACTAGGAAGCTGAGGCGCGGCCTTATACGCGAGAGGTATAAGCCTGTTATAGACGCCCTCTACAGCGACGCTGGTGAGGTCTCATTCCTAGGAGAGGTAAGATACGAAGATGGCCGCCGCGACACGATAAACGTAACGATGAAAATCGTTCAAGTAGAGTAGTTGGTAATGTCTGGCTAGTTACGAAGAGCTTATAAGAAAATCAGTAGTATGTTGTGGTGTATGCTGAGGGCCGAGCAGGCTGTAGAGACGTATTGGGCTAGGAAGCTTGAGGAGCTCAGGTCTAGGCGTGGGAAATGCTCCGAGATGTATAATTCTGCTTACATGGAGAAGATACACGAGGCTCTCAAGAGCTGGGAGGACAAAACTCTAAAGCCCTGGCTTGAGGGCTCGTGTGAGAGGAAGAAACGCTTTGTTAATAGGAGTCAGATGGAGATAAAAACCATATACACTCCGCTTGATGTGGCTCACCAGGATTATCTAGGCGACCTTGGTTTTCCAGGCTCCCCACCCATGACGCGCGGCGTTTATCCAAACATGTATCGCGGCAAGGTCTGGACTATGCGGCTCTTCTCAGGCTACGCCACACCTGAGGAGACGAATAGGCGCTTCAAGTATCTGCTGGAGCATGGCGAGACGGGGCTGAGCATAGCTTTTGACATGCCAACCCTCTATGGCTATGACGCCGACCACCCTAGGGCTAAGGGCGAGGTGGGCAAGTGCGGCGTTAATGTATCGTCGTTGGAAGATATGGAGGTTCTCCTGAGCGGCATACCCTTGGATAAGGTCAGCACCTCCATGACGATTAACGCTCCAGCGGCGGTTATCCTAGCAATGTACATAGCTGTGGCGGAGAAGCAGGGGGTTCCGATAAACGTCCTACGCGGGACGACGCAGACGGATATTTTGAAGGAGTTTATAGCGCAGAAGGAGTGGGCGTTCCCACCAGAGGCTCACCTGAGGATAATCCGCGATATGATGGTCTTCTGCACACGTAACATGCCTTACTGGCATTACATCAGCATAAGCGGCTACCATATTCGCGAGGCTGGCGCTACGCCGCTTCAGGAGCTGGCATTCACGCTTGCCGATGGCTTCGCTTACGTTGAGCTGGGGCTTGAGGCTGGGCTGAAGGTTGACGAGTTCGTGCCGCGCTTCTCGTTCTTCTTTGACTGTGGTATTGAGTTCTTTGAGGAGATAGCGAAGTTTAGGGCTGCGCGGCGCATATGGGCTAAGGTCTTGAAGGAGAAGTACGGCGCTAGAAACCCGCGCTCCCTCATGCTACGCTTCCATACACAGACCTCTGGAGCCTCGCTAACATGGCAGCAGCCCCTCAACAACATAATACGCACAGCCATAGAAGCGCTGGCAGCAGTACTTGGCGGGACGCAGTCGCTGCACACCAACGCGTATGACGAGGCGTGGGCGCTTCCAACGGAGGAGGCGGCGCTCATAGCCCTGAGAACCCAGCAGATAATCGCGGAGGAGACTGGGATAACAGACACAGTAGACCCGCTGGCTGGCTCTTACTATATTGAGTGGCTTACCGAGCAGATGGAGGAGGGGGTGTATAGGTATCTGGACCAGATTGAGAGGATGGGTGGGATTCTTGAGGCGATAAAGAGCGGCTGGATACAGCGCGAGATACACGAGAGCGCCTATGCGCATAACATGGCTGTGAATAGCGGCGAGACTGTTATTGTTGGTGTGAATAAATACGTGCATGAGGGCGAGAAGCCAATTAACATACTGAGGATTGATGAGAGGGTGGAGCTTCACCAGCGCGAGCGCCTCAAGCGGCTACGCGAGAAGCGGGACGCCGCAGCAGTAAAGAACGCCCTTGAAAACCTCCGTAGAGTCTTTGAAGACCCCGACGCAAACTGCATGCCAGCGATAATAGATGCCGTTAAGAAGTATGCTACGCTGGGCGAGATAATGGACGTGGGGCGCGAGGTCTTCGGGACATGGCCAGAGCCCAGAATACTATGACGCGCCCATGTACGTTGAGACTAGCGCTGGGAGGATAAACACAGTAATAACAGGTGTAGAAGGGCCTACTGTTGTTTTTCTTCATGGGATACCGACACACTCCTACCTGTGGCGCAACGTTGTAAGCTTACTGCCCAGTTTTAAGACGATACTGATAGACCTGCTCGGCTATGGCTATTCTGACAAGCCCAGCGATAAGAGCCTCTCACTGGCCTCGCAGGCAGGTTATGTAGCCGAGGTCTTGTCAAAGCTCGGTGTGGAGTCTGCGCATGTAGTTGGACACGACATCGGCGGAGGGGTAGCCCAGATACTCGCGGTGAGCAGGCCGGAGCTCGTCAAGTCCCTTGTCTTGATAGACTCGGCTGGTCTTGACTACTGGCCCATACCAGAGATAGCGCGGCTGAAAGACCCTGCGTGGGATAGGATTGTGGAGAGGATAGACCTGCGGGAGGGGTTTATGCGTGGTTTCATGAAGGGGATGGTGCGGAAAGAGAGGGTTGGCGAGGAGCTGGTGGGCGAGTATGTTAGGCCCTTCGCCGACCTGGAGGGGCGGCGCGCATACCTGAGAGCCGCACGCGCCCTGGATTTCCGCGACACGATGAGGATAGCTGATGACCTAAAGAAGCTGGAGAAGCCAGCCCTGCTCATCTGGGGAAGCGAAGACGAATACCTACCGCCGCGCAGAGGAGAGCAGCTTAAACAAGCAATTAAAGACGCCAAGCTAATCCTACTCAGCGACGCTGGGCATTTCTCACCAGAAGACCAGCCAGAAGCGATAGCAGCGATAATACGCGGCTACATAGAGATTCTGGAGAGAAGATAAACAGCGCTCTACGTGGTGTTGCTCTTTTTCCGTATCTTCTGCTTAAAAGCCTCCAGACATTCGGGGCTTGAGAAATAGTAGCGGCCACCATCAATATACTCAACTATAGGTCTCTCCACAATCAGGGCTTTACAGAAGTCGCACCTCACGTTTAGCGCCATATCCTCGTTGAGCAGCGGGCTAGTCTCCTCCTTATGAGTATCCATGACCACTAGACACTCCACATCATCCAGCCCGTCTATATGCGATAGTTTATTGGATATGAATGACGTGACCTCGTGTAGGCCGTTTACCTCTATGACCGCCATCAGGCTATACTTCCCGCTTACGGTATGCAGCTCGCGTACCTCCTCTATCGCGGCCAGCTTCTCCGCTGTGGATGCTAGAGCCTGTGGAGCGACCTTGATAAGAAGCACAGCCCTAGTCTTCTCCAACAGCTTAGCCCTATCTATAACGGCGGTAAACCTCTTTATCACCCCAAGCTCCTGCAACCTCTCCAGACGCGACTTAACGGTTGGAATGCTCACATGAAGCTTCTCCGCTATGTCCTTATACTGCGCCCTCCCATCTTCAAGAACAATCTTCAATATCTCCACATCAAGCCTATCAAGCTTAACCATGATGCCGAATCCTCTAAATCCCTCCTAATATCTCCCATGAGATAAAAACATACATCCCAGGAGGATACTTACGCTAGCCCGCAGCTTTCTGCAAGGCGTATCTAAGGAGAGTAGAAGATACGGGGCCATCGCTCCTAAGTAGTATCCTCCCATCAGGCCCTATCACGAAGGTCGTATCTACGTAGCGGAGCTGATAGAGCTTGGTAAGCCCATAGTCATCCATTACTAGTATCCATGAGTCAGAGCCGTAGGATGATATGAAGCGTGTTAGGTCTTTTTCAGTTTCGGGTGGAGGGGCTCCAGGCTTGTTGAGAAGCCCCAAATCCTTCAGGATGGACTCCGTCCACATATCCACAACTATAACAACCGTATCCTGGTCTTGGTTATCTCTAATTATTGGCCCTACGACGGCGCATGAGGGGCACCAGACAGCCATAAACCAGAGCACCACCTTCTTTCCCCTGAAGTTTGAAAGGGAAATCTCCTCTCCATCTACTGTGCGAGCATTGAAATCGGGTGCCAACATTCCCTCCTGCGGCCCTTCTCCGCTCTGTTTTGTGTAGCTCGTTAAAACGGTGAAAGCATTCGCAGAACCGCTGCTGGCTGTCTGATTCTGAAATGCTACCAGCAGGATTGCCATCACTACTAGAGCAGCTATTGTAGCTGGCGCTAGCCTACGGGCAAGGTAATATTGACGATGCTTGTTCTTTACATGCTGCTTTAACGCGCGCTCAGAGTGGAAAACGCTTCCACACCTGTTACAGCGTATCTTCCCTCTCTTCATGAAGCCTCACTACGCTCCTATATCTTAGGAATAGGTTTAGGGCTAGTATAGTGGCAGCAAATATCGTCAGCAGCCTGCCATAGGGTAGGAAGACGCCAGACCATAACCCGCCAGCCCCCACCGCAAACAACAGAGTGAATACTAGTCCGCTTCCACAGCAGGAGAAGACGGAGAAGAAAGAAGGCACAACAGCTAGAAATGGCGCTTTACCATTGGCTCTCCTACAGACAGCATAGCGTAAGCTATAGGCCATCACCGCCATATTCAGGCTGAACAACACCGTAAGAACAGCTACAGCTAATGCGGCCTCCAAGTTTATTGAAAATATCCAATACTTGTCTAGGTAGATGACCAGCCAGGGTACCTGGCCTATTGGGCCTTCAAGTATGAGCTCGTAGCTTGGTGTTGGGAAGTCTTCTGGAAGCGGGTTAGGGGATGCGGCGATTATCCCGATGCCGAACGCATATGCTATGAAGAACGCAACCGCTGACAGGGCTGCATATACCTTACAGCGCCTAAAGCTCATGACAAGCCTGATGAACGATAGAAAACCAGCAACAGCGGCCATAGTGTCTAGATGTATCTTAAATAGCCTTAATAGATTAAAATTTCGGCTTAACGACTTAAGATATACTGCGTATTTTATTGCGCTCTGCTCTAAGAAATTAATAAAGCTTGCATGTAGGGGATTTACTTAGTTTAACTAAATTGGCGTAATAGTACGGTTGTATTAATGTTTAGGAGCGGCTTCTTTCTATGGTTTAATGGTTTTCGTCAAATAGTAGTATAGCTAGGATATACTTGTTAAGAGTGTGGTGTTGAGGTATGAAGCGTTATGATTATGCGATAGTTGGTGGTGGGGCGGCTGGTTTCTCGGCCGCTATCAAGCTCTCGGAGCTAACGGAGGGTAAGGCTTCCATAGCGTTGGTTAATCATGGGAAGCTTGGCGGCACATGCGTTAATGTTGGCTGCGTCCCTTCAAAATACTTGATAGAGGCTGCCAAGCTTTATCACGAGGGTAGGGAGAGCCGTTTCCCAGGCGTAGGGGTATCAACTAGGCTTGACTTCAAGACCTTGATGGATGAGCTTAGACGTTTTGTAGCCCAGCTACGCTCAGAGAAGTATGAGCAGGTTCTACAGCACTATGGTAATGTTGAGGTTTTCCATGGCAAGGCTAGCTTCACAAGTAACGGAACGCTCCAAATCGCGGCTGATGGCCAGCAGCTTGAGGTGGCTGCGGAGAAGTATCTAATTTCCACTGGCTCGCGGCCTGTTCCCCCACCCATAGAGGGAATCAACAAAGCAGGATACCTAGACTCTGATAGGATATGGTCTCTTGAGGAGCAGCCAGAGTCTATGCTCGTCATAGGCGCTGGAGCCATAGGGCTTGAGATAGGCCAAGCCATGCTACGGCTTGGAACTAGGATACACCTCGTAGAGGTTGTGGACAGAATACTACCAGGCGCAGAGCCTGAGATATCCGATACCCTATACAGGGTTCTAAAGCGGGAGGGTATGGATATTCATCTTAAGACGCGAATCTCGCGGATAGCTGCGGATAATGGGCGGAAGAGGGTTAGCATACTAACGCATGAGGGGGAGAAGTCCATCGTGGTTGATGAGATTCTAGTCGCTACGGGCAGGAGAGCCAATACAGACTATCTGAACTTGGATAAGGTCGGTGTAGAGCTTGATGGTAGGGGGTTTGTGAAGGTTGACGCTGGTATGAGGACGTCAAACCCAAGGATATATGCTGCTGGCGATGTAATCTCCAAGAAGCTCATGCTTGAGACGCTCTCAGCCCGCGAGGGCGTCGTGGCAGCGATAAACATGACAGGCGGCCGCGCTACTATGGACTACTCCGCGGTGCCAGTAGTAACATTCACCGAGCCACAGGCGGCATTCGTGGGGATGAGCGAGCAGGAGGTCTCGGAGAAATACGGCGCATGCGCATGTAGGATTCTCAAGATGGAGGAAATACCGAAGGCGAGGATAACACGTAATACTGAGGGGCTCATCAAGATAGTGATACATCCTCACACGGGTAAGATAGCTGGGGTGCACGCCCTCTCAGCAAACGCTGCAGAATACATAATCGCAGCCGCGTATATGCTGAAGACAGGCCAGAGTGTAGAGGATGTCATAGACACGATTCACGTCTTCCCATCATTCGCCGAGTCCATGAAGCTGGCCGCGACAGCGTTCATAAGGCCAGTTGAGCTAATGCCATGCTGCATGGAGTAAATAATCCTAGCTCTCAATACTTTCTTGAGAGAACCTCTCCATCCTACTAATCTCCGCCTGCCCAACATCGGCGTCTAGTTTCTTATAACAATCAAGAACATCCCCGCGGTCTCGCTCGGTCATCAAACGCTCACCCATCGGAAAGAACATTAGCTCCTCCTTGTTTATGTGCTGTCGTATCAACTCAATATACTCCCTACACAGCTCTAGAATTTTCCGAGCATCAGCCATGCCTTTCTCATACTCGCTTA
>WAQC01000036.1 GCA_015520425.1 Candidatus Pelearchaeum sp.
GATAGAAGACTGCGGCGCATACGTTAGGCTTCCAGACCCAGGTGGTATAATACGCTCGCTCATGACATACCTAGGCTGCTACCGCGTGCGAAACGTGGAGGTTGAGGCTCATGTCGTTATGACCAACAAGTGCCCAACAGGGCCTGTGAGGGGCTACGGCTGCCAGCAGGCGTACTTCATGCTGGAGCGCATGATGGACATCGCAGCGCGGAAACTGGGCATAACACCAGCGGAGATTAGGTTCAGGAACTTCATCAAGAAAGAAGAACAACCCTACACCACGCCATTCGGCTGTATATACGATGGAGGAGACTACACAGCAACGCTAAAACGCGCTCTAGAGCTTGCGGAGGCTGAGAAGCTCAAACAAGGAAACAAGCTCGTGGGCGTTGGGATAGCCGCGATAGTGGAGCCAGCGGTAACGAACCTAGCGCGTAATAAGCTCCTCAACCCCGCTCTCAAGACCTCAGGCTCAGGCGAGGGCGCTATAGTCAAGATGGACCACAACGGGTATGTCTCTGTCTTCATAGCTTCTATCCCACAGGGCCAGGGGCATGAAACTGTAGCGGCGCAGCTGGTGGCTGACATGCTCGGCGTGGAGCCTGGCAGCGTTAGGGTAGTTAAGGGGGATAGCTCGGCGGTATATCACAGCCCATACAGCGGGACGTGGGGAAGCAGGTTCAGCGTTATGACGCTGGGAGCGCTCAAGATTGCCTGCGAGAGGCTGCGCGAGAAGATACTAGAAATAGCCGCCGCGCTGCTAGAAGCCTCACCAACAGACCTGGAGCTGCATGATGGGCGTGTTTATGTAAGAGGCTCGGAGACAAGCATAACACTACGCGAAGTGGCGCAGACAGCGTATCGCGATACGCTCAAGCTCAGAGGGAAAGTGGGGGAAGGCGGCCTACAGGCACAGGCATTCTACGACTACCCAACATTCACAGAGCCAGACGAGGAGGGCAGGCTCAATATGTCCGCGACATACGGGAACTCCGCCCACGTGGCGGTTGTTGAGGTTGACCAGGAAACCTTCGCGGTGAAGGTGCTCAGATACGTGGCTGTCCACGACTGCGGCCGCGTGCTGAACCCGCTGATAGTTGACGGCCAGATAGCGGGCGGAGTCGCGCAGGGGCTCGGAGCAACACTCTACGAAGCAATAAGATACGACGAGGATGGCCAGCTCCTCACATCAACCCTAGCAGACTACCTCATCCCAACAGCCCTAGACACGCCCAACATAACAATAGACCACCTAGAAACACCCTCACCATACGCACCACTACAGGCAAAAGGAATGGGCGAAGGACCACTAATACCAGTAGCCGCAGCGATAGCCAACGCGGTAGAAGACGCGCTACGCCAAAAATACGACATCACAATAACCCACTCATCAATAACACCAGACTACCTATGGAGACTAGCAAAAACTCAAAATGACCTCAGATAGTCTTGTTGGAAATCCTCATAGTTTCCTCCTATAAATATGCCGCCGCTAAAAGTGTTAATAACTATCTGTTTTAATGAATCTCGCCATGCCGCGAATATTGATTAAGAATATCGGCTGTATCGTGGGTGGTGATATAAGCAGGCCCTTGCTGGATGGTGACTCCATAGTTATACGGGACGGTGTTGTGGAGCGCATAGGCTCCAGCCTAGGCGGCGACGTTGATGGTGTTATTGATGTGCAGGGGATGACTGTCATACCAGGGCTCTTTGACTCGCATGTTCATCCAGTCTTCGGCGACTACACGCCCCGCCAGAATACGCTAGGCTTTATTGAGGCAAGCGTCCACGGCGGGGTTACGTCATTCATCTCAGCTGGCGAGGTTCACCTCCCAGGGAGGCCGCGCGGGGATAAGGACGCTGCCATGGCTCTCGCGATACTCGCCCACAAAGCGTTTAGGAGCGTCAGGCCCCTGGGAGCGAAGGTTCACGCTGGAGCGCTCATCCTGGAGAAGGGGATGACTGAAGAGGACTTCAGACACGTTTCTGAGAAAGGGGTGTGGCTAGTCGGCGAGGTTGGCCTAGGCTCGGTCCAAGACCCAGATGAGGCGGCGCGGATGGTTGAGCTGGCGCACAAGTATGGGATGAAGGTTGTAATCCATACTGGGGGAGCCTCAATACCTGGAAGCACGATAGTTAATGCTGATGTCGTGCTTAAGGTTAAGCCTGACGTGGTGTCGCATATCAACGGGGGGCCAACAGCGCCCACGATTAGGGATATTGAGAGGATAATTGAGGGAACAGGCGCTGCTATTGAGGTTGTCCAGTGCGGCAACTTCAGAGCTATGCTGGAGACGGTTAAGTTTCTGAAGAAGCGCGGGGAGCTTCACAGGCTGATAATCGGTAATGACGCGCCCTCTGGGAGCGGCGTAATCCCGCTGGGGATACTCAGGACAATCCACACAATATCAAGCCTAGGGGGTGTCAAGCCTGAGCTGGCAATATGCGCGGCAAGCGGGAATACTGCGCGCGTCTTTGGACGTAGTGAGGGGGTTCTTGACGAGGGCAGGCCAGCTGACCTGGTGGTGATAGACGCGCCATACGGCTCTGCCGCGCGCGACGCTCTAGAAGCCCTAGCCATAGGCGACATACCAGGCGTCGCCATGGTGATGATTGACGGCCAGCCGCGCGTCGGGAGGAGTAGGATGACGCCGCCACCCAATAGGCAGGTCAAGACCGAGGGAGAGGTTCATCTACCCGCTGGGGGTCATTAAAGAGCCATGAAGCTTGGGCTACGCCTACCCACATTCGCCCTAGATGGGGACTTCTCCTCATACGATGTCCTCAGAAACTATGTCCAGAGAGCTGAGGAGCGTGGTGTGGAGGGATTCTTCGTCATAGACCACCTCCTCATAACACCCCCAGCATATGCTTGTAGCTGGCACGACGCCCTAACCGCTGTTTCATTCATAGCGGCTGCGACCAAACATGCCCGCGTAGGCACGATGGTTCTAGTGCTACCAACCAGAAATCCATACTTCCTCGCCAAGCAGCTCGCGAGCATAGACGTCTATTCAGGTGGGCGCCTCGTCTTAGGTGCTGGCGTTGGCTGGAACGCCCGCGAGTTTGAGCTGGCGGGAGTCCCAGTCAATAAGCGTGGCAGGATAATGGACGAGTATCTAGTTCTCCTCAAGATGCTGTGGGGCGAGGGCAAGACGAGCTTTGACGGCGAGTTCTTCAAGGTTCGGGAGCTGGAGATGCTTCCAAAACCCGTGCAGAGGCCCCATCCACCCATATGGATAGGCGGGGGTAGCCAGCCTTTTGAGAAGATATACGGAGAGCAGGCGCGCGGGATAGAGCGCGTCTTGGCTAGGGTAGCCAAGCACGCAGACGGCTGGATACCCCACTCCAGCTCAACAGCGGAGATGGCCGAGAAAGACTGGGAGACCGTAAAACGCTACGCCAGGGAATACGGGAGAGACCCATACAGCATAACCCGCATATACTCCAACTTCATCTACATAAAGCAGCCTGGAGAGCCTGACGCAGAGGCTGCCAAGCGCTTCAGCCTGTATTCAGGTATGGACTTGGACTACTGGCGCGAATACTATCTCCTAGGAACAATTGATGAGCTGGCTCGTAAGATAAGGGCGCGCATAGACTCTCTTGAGGGCGTGGATTGGGTTGTCCTGAATCCACTTACATTTGAGGAGAGCCAGCTCAGGCTAATAGCTGATGAGCTCTTCCCAAGGATAGAGAAGCAATAACCAGCCGCTTGTTATTCCTCAACTCTCACTCCTTCCTCAACGAAGCGCGGGCCTTCGTTTGTATCTTCGCGTCTCCATGAGCGGTACTCCACCACGCCTCCGCTGGATACTGAGACGATGAGGTAAGAGTACCAGGGGAAGGAGTGCTCTAGGTCGTATTGGGATGGTCTCGCTGCGACGTTCGGATGCGAGTGGTAGGTGCCGACGACGCGGAGGCCGCGCTCCTCAGCGCTCTTCTCCACACGATAATACTCCATCGGGTCAATCCTATACCTAACACGCCTATCCCCCTCATGCACGTTGCTCACGCGGACAACATCAACAACCCTACGCTCACCCTCATCCTTCCCCAGCATAAGGCCGCAGCACTCGTATGGGTAAGACTCAACGCAGTGGTCTAGAATTTTCTTCATAGCTGCGCCACTTACAACCAGCATGGCTCTACACTCTCGCTATGGCCTTAGGCTATTGCTCAGCGAGTCGGGGAAGATTACGACTATATTTCCTTCACTCAGCTCCTCGTAGAGCCTGAGCGCCGCCGCCAGCGCTGCGCCTGAGGAGATTCCAGCCAGTATCCCCTCGCGGAGCGCTATCTCGCGCGCCATGGCCTCGGCCTCCTCAGTCTTCACCTTCTCATGGATGTCCGCCGCCTCGCTGTCGTATATCGCTGGGAGCATAGCGCTAGCCATGTGCTTCAGCCCCTCTATCCCGTGAAACTCTTCGTCGGGCTGAACCTCCACAATCCTTATCCGCGGATTAAACTCCCTAAGCCTCCGCGAAGTCCCCACAAGCGTGCCTGAAGTCCCAACCCCAGCTACTAGATGCGTGATAGCCCCGTTGGTCTGTGAGATTATCTCAACCGCTGTCGTCTCATAATGCGCGAGCGGATTGGCTGGGTTGCTGTACTGGTCTGCGTAGAAGTATCTATCCCCCTCCTGCTCGTATAGCTGGCGCGCGTATCTTATAGCGCCGTCTATCCCCTCAATAGCTGGCGTCAGGACAAGCTCAGCCCCGAACGCTCGCATCTTCCTTATCTTTGCCTGCGCAGCATTCGCTGGAACTATGAGCTTGACGCGATAGCCCAGCGCCGCGCCCAGCATGGAGTACGCGACGCCCGTGTTTCCAGATGTTGCGTCTAGGATTGTCTTGCGCCGCGTAAGTTTTCCTGTCCTCTCCCCGTCTAGAATCATGTAGAGCGCTGGCCTATCCTTGACTGAGCCTCCTGGGTTCATCATCTCAAGCTTGGCGAAGAGCCTCACGCCGCGCTTGCTCTCAAACCGCCTAAGCCTGACTAGAGGTGTCCTGCCTATGAGCGAGGCCACGCCGCGGCCGTTAGCCAGCTCAATAAGCGCTGTGCCCCTGCCTACGGTCATCACACATCAATTTCCCCTTATCCTTCCTCCTCCCTAGCCTTCCTACCCCTATTCTCAACCCAACGCCTGAGAAACTCCTCTGGAGCCTTATCAACCTCCCAACAGCCTATCATAGCCTTCTCAGCAAGCCAAGACAAGAAAATATTGCGAAGAACCTCAGCGTCGCTAGAGCCCATCTTATTCCTAAGAAACTGCACACACTTATACTGCTCATCAGAGAGCGTTACTAGTATATGCTTGACCATAGCTCTCCACTCTTAGCGTGGTATTATTTCCACGATAGGCTATTTAAATATAAAACCACGCCCACCGCTCTAAATAACTCCACAAAAATAAAATAAGCCGCATCGGTGGCTTTCAGCATTCAACTTAAACAATACGCGGGACGCGCTCCAAGCTTGGATGCCGTGAAGCTGGTTATTCTACATAGTGGTCTAGTATCTTTCTCAGGGACTTTCGCAGCGTTTCGGAGAGGGTTGATGACGTTATCTGTAGCTTACGTGCTAGCTCTCGCGCGGTTATCTGGCGTGGATAGTCAAAATAGCCTGACTTTACTGCCTCTAGGAGTATCTCCCTCTGCCTCTGGGTTAGTCTCTCGCCTATACGGGGCTTGGATACCTTAACCAGCTTCACCTGCCCGTCGTGCTCGCTTATTTGGCGAAGAAGGCGGCGCAGACAGATCTTACTAGGAACCAATACCCGTATCTGTGCGCGGTCTCCGTCCATGCTCGCCTCATCTAGGATGAAGCAGCCATTATTCCTAACTGAGTTGTAGAGTGCGCATGCTGGTGTTTCTGTTATGACGAAGATACTTGAGCGGGTTGCCGAGTATGAGGATACCTCGCTTGTGGAGTAGTTGCTCACAGCGCGTAGCACTTGTGAAGCGTCCTTCCCGTTTCCATAACCGACCCTGATGAGATGATTCACATACCCGTTGTGTGGTGAAAGCCTAACAACCTGCACAGCGCGCCCAAGCTCGCGCGCAGCCCCCAGGACACAGTAATGCGGGACACGTATCTCTAGAATAGCCTCAAGCATACCGAAATTATGTAATAATATGTTCGGATTAAAATACCGTTTCCGCGCGCCTAATCCTTTAGGCTCGCAAAACCTTCACATATGAAGGAAACCAGATTGAAGGCAGAGCCTTGGCCGCATAAACCTCTTTCGCAAAGCAAAATGACTGTTTTCTTTCATTTTAAGAAGTTGAACGATTCCCAAAGATTTTTTAAACCAAATCTAGAGGAGAGACATTTTTGGGTGTATGGTATTATTTTGTCGTCTTTGAGGTATCTTTACAGTCAAGCAGCTTGACGATAGAGACGACACGACATAATCCTCTTTAAATATGGGCTGCGGCTTGGGGGGAACGCTAGGCCTGCTTATCGTGGGCGTGGCTGGCTGCTCGGTGGTGCGCTGTGCGTGTAGCTCTAGCTGGCCTGGGCGTCGTGGGTAGGAGCCTGCTTGAGCTGGTGCGGGATAGGCGTGAGGAGCTTCTCAAGGCGTATGGCCTTAATCCCAGGTTTGTGGCTGTAGCTGATAAGAGCGGGGCCGTAGCCAGGGCTACGGGGATAAGCCCGCATGAAATACTGGAGCAGAAGAGGCGGGGAGGAATAACGGGGATAGAAGGGGCTGAAGTAAAATCAGGCACGTTACTAGACCTGCTGGGCGAGCTGGATATAGATGTCTATATTGACGCAACGCCCACGAATATAGTTGATGGCGAGCCCAGCTATAGCCTCATACGCAAGGCGATCTTAGCGCGCGCCGATGTGATAACGGTCAATAAGGGGCCTCTGGCTCTTGCGTTTCCAGCTATACGCGAGCTCGCCGAGAGGCGTGGGGTAATCTTTAGGTTCAGCGGCACTGTGGGGGGTGGTATGCCTGTTCTGGAGTTCGCCAAGGAGTGTGCGCGTGCGGATACTATCGTAGCTATAGAGGGCGTGCTTAACGGTACGACGAACTTCATCCTAACGCGGATGGAGGAAGAGGGGCTGGACTTCCCGACAGCGCTTAAACAGGCGCAGGAGCTGGGCTATGCCGAGCGCGACCCAACGCTTGACATAAAGGGGCTTGACACAGCCTGTAAAATCACAATCCTAGCCAACGCTGTCTTGGGCATGAAAGTAACGCTCCACGATGTAGAGGTTGTGGGGATTGATGGTGTAGCCCGCGAGGATATAGTTGATGCGCTGAAGAGCGGGGAGGTGATAAGGCTCATAGGCCGCGCTGGCAGGAGGCTCTCCGTAATGCCTGAACGGATACCCAAGGGAGATACGCTAAACGTAAAAGAAGCCATGAACGCCGTAAGATTCACCACGCAATACTCAGGGAGGCACACGATAACTGGGAAGGGGGCTGGCGGCTACGAGACCGCGACAGCCATCCTGAGAGACCTAATCTCAATTAAGCAGCGTAGGCTCGTAGAGACCTAGCAGGAGAGGGTGGCGGGAATTGAGGATAGTGATGAAGTTCGGCGGCACATCGCTCGCGTCTGCCGAGAGGATTAAGCACGTAGCAGAGCTGGTGAAGTCCCATCTCAGGGATAATGAGGTAGTGGTGGTGTGTTCCGCCGCTGGGGACACGACTGACACGCTGATAACGCTTGTGGAGAAGGCTCGTAAGGGACGTCATGAGGAAGTTGAGGAGATTCTCTCAGGGATAGAGTCGCTGCATAACGGGTTGCTGGACGCTGTTACCGACCTTAGGGTTAGGGAGGATGTGAGCGAGGCGATACGGCAGCAGCTAAGGGAGCTTAGACGCGCTGTTCTGGGTATAACATACCTACGTGAAGCTACGCCGCGCAGCACGGATTATGTCCTCTCATTCGGCGAGAAGTTCTCCACAAGGATAGTGAGCGGCGCTCTAGCATCGCTGGGCGTGAAGACAACCTACCTAGAAGGAGGGGAAGCAGGAATAGTCACGGACTCAAACTTCGGCGAGGCATCGCCGCTAATGGAGGTAACTAGGTTTGAGGTTAAGCGGAAGGTTGGCCGCCTGCTTGAAGAGGGCTACACGCCGACGATAACGGGCTTCATAGCGTCCAACGAGGAGGGCGTTACCACGACGCTTGGGCGTGGAGGCTCAGACTACACGGCAACGATACTCGCGTATAGCCTGGAGGCTGATGAGGTCTGGCTCTGGAGCGATGTTGATGGGCTCATGACGGCGCATCCAAAGATAGTGAAGGAAGCCCGCGTTCTGGAGAAGATTTCATACAACGAGGCTATAGAGATGGCTCTCTTCGGCGCAAAGGGGCTTCACCCACGCGCCTTGGAGCCAGCCATGAACGCGCGGATACCCGTGAGAATCAAGAACACGTTTAATGTGGAGGCTCCTGGGACGCTCATATCGGAGCAGGGAGCTCCAGCGGGGCAGAGGGCTGTCAAGGCGGTTCTCTTGGTGAATGATACCGCCATGCTAACAGTGCGTGGGGCGAGCATGGTGGGGAGGCCAGGCACTTCTGCGCGAATCCTAGACACGCTGGCAAAGACTGGGATTAACGTGATGATGATTTCCCAGAGCGTCTCCGAGTCCAGCATCTCCCTCATAATAAGACGCGGCAAGCTTCACAAGGCCGTTACGGCTCTGGAGAACGCTCTCCTAGGTACTGGTGTAGTCGCTTCCATAGAGTATGAGGATGACGTTAGCGTCGTTGCTGTCGTGGGCGAGGGTATGAAGGGCACTCCAGGGGTTGCCAGCCGCGTCTTCGGCGCTGTAGCAGCGCGTGGAATAAACATAAGGATGATAGCGCAGGGAAGCTCCGAGCTTAACATAAGCTTCGTCGTCAAGGAGAATGACGGGGCTGAGGCTGTTAAGGCTATACACGAGGAGTATAAGCTGGAGAGCGTCTAGGAGAGCTCTTTCAGAGCTGTTAGGAAGTCGGCGAGGGATACTACTCCCTCAGAGGTGAGGGAGATTATCCTAGCCCGCATGTCTTCCCACGTCTTATCAACCTTGATGTATCCCTTCTCCTCCAGAACCCTTAGGTGGTGAGCCAGGTTTCCAGCAGATATACCCAGCCCCTCCGCAATCTCCTTAAACCTCGCGCGCCCCTTCAGCGAGAGGTAGAGCATTATGGCTAGCCTATACCTGTCCCCAAGCACGCTTCCCTTCTCAAGAAGATGGCGAATCCTCTCCTCTGGCTGCATGGAGTATGCCCGACACCCTGCCTCGCGCCGAGATTACGTACCACGAGGCTGTTATAAAGCCAGCTAGGACCGTGTGTATGGTCAGGAGAGTATAGGCGAGCATTATAGTGTCTGACTTGCCTGAAGCCATGAAGGGGATGGTGAAGTAGGTGGGTATCGTTAGGAGGAGATAAAGACCAGCGAAGAGCGGACGCGGGTCAAACAGTCGCGCAACACTCATGTTGGCTAGGAACATTCCGAGATTTCCCAGGCCTACGCCCAAGCTAACAGCCACTGGAATCTTGACTAGGCTATACTGGTCTGGTATAAGCGTTAGCGAGAGTAGGAAAGCGGCAGTCATCCCGCCTATCCATGAAGCGGCGATAAAGCTTCCAGCACGCCTGCGCGTCTGTAGATACTTCTGTCTCTCCTCAGGGCTTACCTTTAGTAGGGATAGGAAGTCGGAGATTCTAATGATTATTGAATATGCGATTCCCGCTACTGCGAATAGTGCTGCGAATATCCCTATTACGAGCATCGCGAGGTATGGGCTTGGCTCTATGAAGAATGTGAGCAGGCCAGTAATCCAGCCTCCAGCTATGCCGACTGATGTGGTGAGCAGGTATATTATAGCTGCTGAAGCCCTCGCCACCACCTCGCCATAAGCCTCAAGAACCCGTACAGAGTCGCTGCTCATACCAGCTCCAGCATAAGAGGGAGGAGGGCTACTTAAGGGGTTGTTTTCTTTGCCAGACAAAGAAGAGTCAGCATTAAGAATATCGTAGGCCTCTCAAGCTGCTACGGACATGCAGCGCGAGGTTGTTGAGGTGAGGAACCTAGTCAAGGTGTATGACGGCGTTAGGGCTGTTGATGGTATCTCATTCACAGTAGCGCGTGGTGAGGTCTTCGCATTCCTAGGCCCAAACGGCGCTGGGAAGACTACCACGATAGAGATACTGGAGTGCCTCAGGCCGAAGACAGGCGGAGAGGCTCGCGTGTTTGGTCTTGACGTGTCAGACCCAGCGGGAGCGCGGGAGATACGCTCGCGTATAGGCGTTCTACCACAGGACTTCAAGGGTCTTGACAAGCTAACCGTGTTGGAGAACGTCAGGTTCTTCGCCAAGCTATACGGGAGGAGCGTGGATGTTGAGGAGATTCTTAGGAGGCTCGGCCTCTGGGAGAGGCGTAAGCAGCGGTTTGACAAGCTCTCAGGGGGTCTTAAGCAGCGCGTAGGCCTGGCAGCAGCCCTGGTGAATGACCCAGAGCTGGTCTTCCTTGACGAGCCGACCACTGGTCTTGACCCAAGCGCCAGGCGTGGGGTGTGGGATGTGATAAGGGAGTTCTCGCGCGAGGGGAAGACGGTCTTCCTGACGACGCACTACATGGAGGAGGCCGAGTATCTGGCAGACCATATAGCGATAATCAACAAGGGCAGGATTGTTGCCTACGGCTCTCCCAGCGAGCTCATACGCGCGCATGGCGGGGCTAGGCGGCTTGTCCTCAAACGAATGGCTGGGCTCCGCGAGGAGCTGGAGAACCTAGGGATAGAGGTAGAGGAGCGCGGAAGCGACCTAGAGCTCCCATTCACGAGCATAAGAGAGCTACACAGCCTGCTTGACGCTCTCAAACACTTAGGCGATGACGTGGAGCTTCAGATAAGAAGCCCAGGTATTGAGGATGTCTTCCTCAACCTACTAGGCTCGCGCATAACCGAGGAGGGGGTTCTGGCGTGAGGAGGGCTTTCATAGTCTTCTCAGCGACCTTCAAGGACTGGATGCGCAGCAAGGCTGGCGTGTTCTTCAGCATACTCTTCCCCATAATGCTCCTCCTGGTCTTCGGAACAGTCTTCGGCTCAGGTGGGCAGGCAACATACACCCTATACGTCCAGAACCTAGACGTGGATGAGCACGGTGAGCAGACTCAGATATCCAGAGCCTTCATGGACGCGCTAAACATGACCAACGTTCTGGAGATACGCGAAGTCCCCAGCGATGTTGATGGAATAGAATACGTGCGCGATGCCACTGGAGGTTTTGGTGAGAGGCCGCGCCTCCTCATAATCCCAGCGGGATTCTCCGAGGATGTTATACAAGGCTCTATAAGAGCGCGGTTCAACGTGACCATCAGCATAATGGACTATGCCCTCGCCTATGGCGGTGAAACAATCCCCAAAGATGTTAGAGAGTTGATGGAGCAGACGCGCGTGTATCTAGCCCAGCAGTCCGAAGAGCTCAGCGGCAGGCGGGCTACGCTAATCCTGTTGATAGACCCGTCAGACCAGGGAAGCCAGTTCATCAAGGGAGTCGTGGCTAATATGGTGTCGGAGTTCAGCATTAGGGCAATAGGCGCTGAGCGGCTGATGGAGCTGAAGACCGAGATAATAACGTCAAAATCCCTCAAGCCAGTTGATTATCTCCTCCCAGGGATTGTGGCGGCCTTCATAATGACCAACGGAATCCTGGGCGTTGCTCCTGTTGTGAGCGAGTATAGGCGGCGCGGGCTGGTTAAGCGTCTAGCCACAACACCGCTCAGGCGCGTGGAGTGGATTCTCGGCAACGTGATGACACAGACAGTACTGGGCTTCCTACTCACAGCCGTTGCCATAGCGGTTGGCTACGTAGCCTTCGGCGTGAGAGCCACACCAAGCCTGGTTGGAATAGCCCTCATAGTTGCGGGAGCAGTAGCCTTCGCTGGCCTCGGAATGCTCCTCGCAGGCCTGGTGAAGGACGTGGAAGCGGTAACGGGCCTGGGAAACTCAATAGCCTTCCCCATGATGTTCCTAGCAGGGACGTTCTGGCCTATTGAAGCCATGCCAGACTTCCTGCAGGCGGTGGCTAGGTATCTGCCGCTCACATACCTGGCTGAGGGGCTTAGGGCAGACCTCATAC
>WAQC01000037.1 GCA_015520425.1 Candidatus Pelearchaeum sp.
AATAGCAAGGCCACCATTCTCGGATGGGCTTGAAGTTACTGTAGTGAGGCCGATAGTAAAGCTACGCCTAGAAGATTATAGATTATCAAATAAGCTGATGAAACGGCTCAAAGAACGCGCTGAGGGAATACTGATATCAGGTCCTCCTGGGAGCGGGAAATCAACATTCGCCGCGAGCCTAGCTGAGTTCTATAGCCGCCAGGGGAAGATAGTCAAGACTCTTGAATCCCCGCGTGACCTGCAGGTTCCTCCTGAGATAACGCAGTACGCTCCTCTTGAGGGTGATTTTGAGAAGACCGCCGAGATACTCCTCCTGGTTAGGCCTGACTACTCGGTGTATGATGAGATTCGGAAGCATAGGGATTTCCAGATATTCGCGGACATGCGCCTGGCTGGTGTGGGGATGATTGGCGTAGTCCATGCCAGCGACCCTGTTGACGCTATACAACGCTTCATCGGCAGGATAGAGCTGGGTATGATACCCCACATAATAGACACGGTAATCTTCCTACGCGACGGTGAGGTGAAGAAGGTCTATGAACTCAGCCTAGTGGTGCGGGTGCCCACTGGAATGGTTGAAGCAGACCTGGCAAGGCCTATAGTTGAGGTGAGGGACTTTGAGACAGGGGAGCTAGAATACGAGATATACACCTATGGTGAGGAGAATGTCATAATACCTGTTGCTGATATTAGGAGCGAGACGGAGCGCAAAGCTGGCGAGATACGCGAGAAGGTCAGAAAGGCTTTGATGAAGTACGATAAGGATGCGGAGATTGAGGTATTGTCTCCGAGTAAAGTAGTAGTGAGAGTTGATAGGGATGTTATACCACGACTCATCGGCAGGAAAGGCGAGACTATAAACAAGCTCCAGAAAGAGCTCAACGTCTCAATAGATGTAAATCCGAAGGTCCCAAGCCTTGGCCGTGAGGTTGAGTTTGAGATACACGAGACGGGAAACAATATCGCTCTTGTTCTAGAGAATGTGGAGACTGGTGAGCGGGTCAACGTGTATGTGGATGGCGAGTATCTATTCTCCGCCACAGTGGGTAAGAAGGGGATAATCAAGATTACCAAGAAGTCGGAGCATGGCCGCAGGTTAATAAACGCCCTCTACACAGATAGGGATGTAAGAGTATACGTAAGTGATTGAGTGATGGTGAGGCTTAGCTTAACACCAAAAGCCAAGAAAGTGATGGAGGAGCTAAAGAGAGACAATCCAGAGATTCACGTGATACTGGGTGATACTGGCTGCTGTGGATTTAGCAACGTCTTCGTAACCAGCGCCAGTCCAGGGCCTTACTACGAATACCTAGGTGAGGACTCTGGTGCTAGGGTTTATGTTCATCCAGCGTTTAGGCGTAGTATAGACCCTGATGATATTGGGATTGACGCGATAGAGGTTGAGGCTGATGATAGCTTCTCAATAGAAACCACGCTGGGATATAGGTTCATACTGAGGCCGAAAGTTGATGTGAAGCTCTAGCTCCGCTCCCTTTGCCGCATCCTACACACAGGACATATTTCTGCCTCTTCTGGTATCTCATTTATACAAAACCAGCAAAACTTATGGCCTGGCTTTGACGGCTCAGGCTGCTCCGCGGGCTTGGAGAAGAGGCTTATAATTATCATTATCAAGCCAGCTCCGAAGAAAGCAAAGCCGAAGGGAAGGCGCACTAAATCTAGAAAGAGACCAAATAAGAGAACTATGATGCCCATGAACATCATAGACGGCCACATGTAGATACCCCAGATGCTATGTTCTTAGCCTCTTCTCCAAG
This sequence comes from Candidatus Pelearchaeum sp., assembly GCA_015520425.1. Classification (GTDB taxonomy): domain Archaea; phylum Thermoproteota; class Nitrososphaeria_A; order Caldarchaeales; family Caldarchaeaceae; genus Pelearchaeum. Next base: position 1,779 of record WAQC01000037.1, read on the forward strand.
CCTGCGCAGTGAACCACCCCCTTGACGCGTCTTATAAACGAGACACAGGCAAAGCAGTCTAGGAAGGGCACGTCGGCATTAACTACTGGGCAGGTAACGTATTCTTTCTTCATTCTGGAGAGCATTTTACTACTTACAGCGCCTTTTAGAACCGCCGCCGCTTCGGGGTTTGCTTTCATAGCCTTGGAGGCCTGCTTTATCTCCACGTGATATTTGGTCTCCATTATCGCTAGGTTGTGTAAAATGTGGATTTAAGTCTTAGCGCATGACGGCGCTGAGCCAGATACACGCGCAAGAACACAGCGGAGATTACTGAAGCGCTCACAACAATCAGTAAGACCATTAGATTCGTATAATCATCCAGTATTATCACAGCGTAGTCTTCGGGGCCTGTTACTGTGATTTTGCTTCCTTGGACTAGTCTTCCTTGGCTGTCAATTATTGCGCCCACGCTCTTTCTAACTAACAGCCCTCCTGGCTCAACTGCTTTAGCTACTATTTCGTTTAAGTCTATTACATCACCTTCTCTAACCCATATTTCATCCAGGAGAGTGCCGCCATACTCGTAGATTCTTATCAGATACTCGGCTTGAAGCTTGAAGGTTACTCTTCCATCTTCATTTATTATGTTTCTGGATGGTTCTGGAGCTACGCGTATGCGCGGCGAATTCACCAGCGGCTTTACTTCTAAACTCCGTTCGCCTTTACCAAATATGAAGAGGCGAGCATCCTCTCCAGGCTGTACGACGCCTATCTTCTCACCATCTAAGACTAAGCTTACATTGAGATTCCTCTGGCCTCCAACCAGCGCAATATCCACCAAGTATCCTATCTTGGCGCTTAACTTGCCCCAACCCCACGTGTTGGAGCCTCGTTGTTTATCTATTTCTCCTGTGAATTCATCCTGTCTGGCAGCGTCTATTATTATTCTCCTCACCTCAGAAGCGTTTAGCGTTGGTGAGAGCTGGAGAATCATGGCTGCGACACCAGCTACGTGGGGTGCTGCCATGCTTGTTCCCTGGCTAACTGTGTGGAATTCGTCGGGGTCTATTGCTTCTTGCTCTATGTTTAGGGGCTTCGCCGCTATTATCACGGAGCCTGGCGCTGTTATGTCTGGTTTTGTCCTGCCGTCGCGTGTGGGGCCGCGGCCGCTGAAACCAGCTATGGAGCCAACCTCGCTTCCAATACTCACCTCCTCACCGCTCGCGTCCAGCCAGGCGTTGCGAGTAACATATGCACCAACAGCTATAACATAGCGTGCAGTAGCAGGTATGGATACAGTATATTCCTCGGATAAAACATACCCACTACCATCTAAGAAGCTTTCATAGACAAAATTACATGTATCGCTCTCAATCCACGCATGCCATACGCCGTTCCCAATCTTTAGGCCGCTTATTGAGAGCTTCCAGAGGGTTTGAGATAGGAAGACACGCTCGTCCAGTTTAACACTTATTAACCATTCATAGCTATCCGCGTACTCGTTTCTCTCAGCCTCAATTACTCCAACTCCAGTATTTACCTTGGTTCCATTTTCTATGTTTATCTCAACGCCATCCGCGCTGGTCAAAGTTAGTCTGACCTCGTCCTGGTTGCTGAACCATATTGAGAGGGCGTATTCGCGTGTCAGTTCTGGGATTACCCACTCAAGCGTAGCCTCTGGGGAAGTCTTAAGGTCTCCCATAGCGTGCCTATCATCTTGGGCGGAGTTTCCTGCAGCGGCCACTATTATAGCTCCCTGCATAGCGAGGGCATCAAGCGCTCTCTCCAGAAAACTACTGCCATCATGGCCTCCAATATCTGTCCCAAGGCTCAGGTTTATGACCACACGCTTACCGAGTTGCTGGGCTTTTTGGAAGATATAGTATATCCCATCCAGTATCTCCTTCTCGTCAAAGAACCAGCTGGCCCCCTCGCATGCTGGCCCGCCGCTCTTTACGAAGATTATCTCCGCCCCTGGTGCGACTCCCCTATAGCCGCCTGGCGCTAGTCCGCTGCTTGCCGCTATGGCTGCGACCATCGTTCCATGCCCATGCAAATCCCGCTGAGGGCAGGTAGCGTCAATAATCTCCTCTGTACTGCATTCGTAGCCATAATCAAACCCTTCAGGCGGCTTCCCCTCTAAAGTCTGGTCCCATATGTATAGAACCTTCGGCCTCCCGTCAGGGAATTGTAGGTCTGGGTGCGTGTAGTCTATGCCTGTATCCACTATTCCGATTATGACGCCTGAGCCATCAACCCCATCCACGTTGAGGGTTTTCAGCTCGTTCATCCATGCTGAGCCTATGTCCTCTGTGCTAGCCTTTAGGAGGGCTCTTATGCGCTTTGAGGGTTTAGCCTCATCAACGTATGGGAGGGACTTAATCTTCTCAAACACTTCCTCACGAGCGTCTAATGTTACTATATCGCCTAAAACTCCCCCGATATCGCCGAACCTCTCTAATTCATTAAGAATCTCCTCATCTGGAGCTGTGTTTAGTGAGATTATGAGGCGGCGAGTGTCGTATTGCTCATAGCCAGAGTTTAGTGTTATAGTGGTATTGTAAGAGGATGAGTATGAGAAGAGGATTGTGAAGATTATTGCGTAGGAGAGGAGTCTTATGTGCATGGGCGCTCTATCCGCCTAGTTTTCTCGCTTAAATATCTGAGCCGAATTTTATTCTAGACAGGTATGAGGGCGCTTACGGATGCTGATGTGGAGAGGCTAGTCCCCATAAATGAGGTAGTAGAAGCTGTGGAAGAGGCGTTCAAGAGCTTCAGCCTAGGCTCGGCAGTCATGCCGCTAAGAACGCGCATAGAGGCAACGGCATACAAAGGCGACATACTCCTAATGCCATGCTACCTACAAGAAATGAATATCTTTAGCGTCAAGCTGGTTACTGTCTATCCAGAGAACATTAGCCGTGGCCTCCCGACGATACATGCGGTAGTTCTGGTCGCAGACCCCTCAACTGGAGAGCCTAAGGTGGCTGCCGAGGCTAGGGCGCTTACGGGCATGCGCACAGGGGCTGCTACGGCGGTTTCTGTTAAACACTTGGCGCGTAGGGATAGTAGGGCGGTTGGGATAATAGGCTGCGGATACCAGGCAAGGTGGCAGCTCCTCGCGCTCACGACAGTCATGAAGCCAGACAATATACTTGCCTACGACATTGATAGGGATAGGGCGAGTAGCTTCGTAAGACGAATGAAAGAGGAGCTGAAGTGCGAGGTCTCGTTAGCTAGTTCGGCTGAATCCTTAGCCAGGGAGAGCGACGTGATAATCACCGTAACCACCTCCAAGACGCCTGTTGTTAAGGCTGAGTGGGTTAAGCCAGGAACGCACATCTCCGCCATAGGCGCTTATACCCCAGAGATGAGCGAGCTTGAGCCAGCGCTCATAAAACGCTCTAAGGTTGTGGTTGATTCCCTAGACGCAGCAAGGGCTGAGGCTGGGGATATAATCCAAGCGGTGGATAAAGGATTCTTCAGGTGGGAAGACATACACGCCGAGATAGGCGAGGTCATAGCTGGGAGAAAGCCCGGCCGCGAGGGAGACGAGGAGATAACGGTCTTCAAAAGCGTTGGTCTAGCTGTCCAGGATGCGGCTGCATCAAAGGTTCTACTAAATCACCTCAACACAAGATAAACACCAACTAACACACTAGCCGCCCCAACGTAGAACGATACATGCGGGATTTCCAAAAATATTAGTGCAGCTAATATTGACGCTACAACAGGCTCTAGGAGTGATAATGTTGATGCCTGGAATGGTGTTAGGTGTTTTAGTGATGAGAAGTGTAGAGTGTGTCCCAGGACTGTTGGGAAGAATGCCACAGCCAGGAGTGGCAGAACCTCGGCTGGGAGTGGAATAGCTATCTGTCTGAAAACCACCAAACCAGCACCGCCCATTATAATTCCAGCGATTATGTATATGGGTGTCATTAAGAGGAGAACATTTCCAGCCGCGCGTACGGGCTTGCCCACGATTAGGTAGAGCGCCCAGAAGAAAGCAGCCATCAAAGCCTCAAGGTCTCCCAGCAGGTTTCCTGGGGATATTGAGGTCTCTGCGATGGAGATTGTCAAGACTCCGAGAAAGGTGAGTATAAGCCCTAATAGGGCTAGCGGCTTAGGCGCGCTCCGCCAGATAATCCACGAGAGGAGCAGAGCCATGGCTGGCGTGGTGTTGGTCAATACCGTTGCGTTGAGTATTGTTGTATTCTTCACCGCCGAGATGAAGAAGATGAAGTGCAAGCCTATGAGGAATCCCAGAACTATTATACGCCTGCCGTGGCCGCGGTACTCGGAAATCCATAGCCTCCTAAAGAGGAGAATGTTAAGTAGCAACATTAGTGAAGCCGCTATGACGAGCCTATAGAAGCCTAGTGAGAGGGCATCAAGCCTAGGGAGGAACCTTATTAGTATAGATGCCGTTCCGAAGAGGAAACCTGCCGCAACGCCTTGAGCTATTGAGGAAGCCCGCGACATATGCGATGTCTTTAAGGCCTGGAGGGTAAGCTAATAATATATTGATGACCGTTTATGAGGCTGGGCATAAAGTATGTTGGAGGCTGAGGATGCTGGTAGCTATCCAGTAGCGCCATACGGCGTAAAGGCTGACCAGACAATTCCTAAGATGAGTTTTCAGTATGGGAAACGGTCTCTTGTGTGGGCTGATGATATTGAATATTACGTAGCGTCCCTCAGGCATGAGCGTTGGAGTCTTGAGCCTCTTATTGGCAGAGTTGGTGAGAGAATTTCAGACATAGGCGAGGAGGGGATAGTCCAGCTAATCACCATGCTCGCCGAGCATGAGAGCTTCTTCATACAGGGAATAACACAGCATATTCCGAGGATAAGCTGCTACTATGCCGAGCCGCGTATAGCTCTTGCCTACATAGCTAGGGACGATGCGAAGCACCTGGATGGTCTCTTGTCATGCGTTAAGGGTAGAGAGCTGGGTCGCATCTCTGCTTCTTCACAGTTCTCCCTCAAGAATATCCTAGAATCAGCCGATGTTTCCGAGTTCCTCTTCATAGCTGGGCTTATGGGCAAAGCTACTATCGCAACAATAGCAAGACACCTAGCTGGGAGGCTTAATACCAATACTCTGGGAGCGCTTCTTACGCATGTAGCGGAAGATGAGGAGAGACACGCTTCCTTTGCCGCAGCGCATTTGAGACACCGAATTAAGATAGGCGACGTGAATATTGACGCTCTTGAGGGTCTTGTTGAACGCTTTGAGCTCTATCTCATAGTCTCCTCAGGCATGGACGAGGCTAGCCAAGAGGCCTTCACTGCTTTACTTGGACGTGAGGGGGTTAGGGAAATGCTGCTGGCTGTTGATAAGGCTCGTAAAGCCCTGCTACTGGAAGCAGGCCTCTCGGTAGCTGATGTTGAAAGACTGATGGGCAGGGCTAGCTTTGAGAGGAGCGGCTTCTGCTGAAGCTTTTATGAGCTACCAATAACAATTAACCAGCGAACTACATGGAGCAGCACCCATCTAAGGAGATAATCGCCTCATATAGCGACGTGTTATCAGGTAAGCGTGTAGCTCTATGCATAACTGGCAGCGTGGCAGCTTACTTAGCTCCAGAGATAGCGCGGACGATAATGAGGTATGGTGCTGAAGTTTATCCTGTTATGACCGAAGAGGCTACTGGGCTAATAAGCCCTAGCATAATGGAGTGGGCCACTGGGAATAAGCCCGTGGTTAGACTTACGGGTGAGATGGAGCATATAAAACTCGCTGGAGAGCATGAGGGGCGTGTTGACGCTGTTGTCGTAGCGCCTGCCACCGCAAACACGGTATCAAAAGCCGCGCATGGGATAGCCGATAATGCTGTAACCACACTACTAAGCGTAGCCCTAGGCTCTGGCATCCCAATCCTAGTAGCCCCAGCCATGCACGAGCCCATGCTACGCAACAGAGCCGTAAGTGATTCAATAAAGACGCTTGGCGAGATGGGTGTTACTTTCATAGAGCCGCGTGTTGAGGAGGGGAGAGCCAAGATAGCCTTACCCGAAACTATATGCAACCACCTAATACGGCTTCTCCACCCAAGAAGACTTCCAAGCGGGAGTCGTGTTATAGTGGCCGCTGGAGCGACGGTTGAATACATAGACCCAATAAGGGTGGTTACCAACCTAAGCTCAGGTAGGCTTGGTCTTTCCATAGCTTTAGAGAGCTTTAGACGCGGTGGTGATGTCATGCTTCTTCTCGGACATTCCAAGGTAGAGCCACCATACTACATCAACACACGAAACGTGAAGACCACGCGAGAACTGCGCGAAGCTCTCCGCGAGGAGATAGAAAAGAAGAGACCGCTATTCTACTTCTCAACAATAGCGGTAGCCGACTATAGGCCGGCAAAGAGCTTTGAAAGAAAACTAGACACGCGAAGCCATGATAAGTTATCGGTGGAGTTTGTCAGTAATGAGAAGGTCTTGCCTATGGTTAAGGAGCTGTCTCCTGAGACGGTGGTTGTAGCGTTTAAGGCGGAGTATGGTGTTGGGCGTGAGGAACTTATAGCGAGGGCGCGCGAGCTATTGCAGTATGCGGATATTGTCTATGCTTCTGATGTCTCTAAGCCAGATTCTGTGTTTGGCTCCGAAACCAGTAGCGGCGTAATTATAGCACGGGGTATGGATGTTGTTTGGGTGGAGAAAGAAAGGAAGGATGTTCTGGCTTCCCGCCTACTTGATGTTGCCCAGCGCCTGGCTAGCCTATGATGAATACGACTCTCACGCTCACCGTGTAGCTGGTTAGACCCTGCATTATAGGCGTCTCAACAGCCTTCTCAGCCGCCATCACTATCGGCATGGGCGCAGATACATCGCTTATCTCTATACTCTTTATCCCCTTTATGCTCATTCCCGCAGGAGCTATAGCGGCCTCTGCCTTAGAGTAAGCATCTTCAACGGCTTCCTGTATTAGTCTGTTCGTAAGCTCTTTACGCGCCTCTTGGGAGAGCTGGAACATTATCCCATAAACTCTATTCGCCCCCGCATCAATGGCGCTATCCAATACTTTCCCAATCAACGCTGGGTCGCGTACCCTCACCTCTATCGTGTGCTGCGCTATGTAGCCAACAATAGTCGGCGGGCTTCCATCCCTATAATACTGATACTGGGGATATATTGAGTATCCAGTGGTTTTTATGAACTCCTCAGATACTCCCAAGCTCTTAATCGTCTCTATCACGTTTGTTGATACTTCTCCCGCTTTCCTGAGCGCCTCCTCTGGTGTCTTCTCCCTAATCTCAACTCCTAACGTTATGACAGACTCGTCGGGCCTTACTTTGGTTGTAGCCCATCCCACGACGCTTAGCAAGTTCTCGCTGTTGGCTACTGTAGTGTTTAACCTATCTTCAACTAATGGATTGCCCGTAAGAGAGGCATAAGCCACAGCGCCCAAAGCTGCTATCGCAGCCAAAGCTACCACAGAAACATACAGCGGAATTCTCTCGCTCATGCCAATACTAAGGTGTGGCTGGGTATAATTTCTAGTGATGCGAACACTCCTTACTATATGTGAGAACAGTTCTAAAACGTGGTCTGGGGGTGGGGCTTACGCCCCTAGGCCTGGAGCACAGTGTAGTGGGGCCGCTGGGATTTGAACCCAGGATTTCCAGCGCTCCAGGCCGCTGAAGCTCCCCAGGCTGGAGTCATAGTCCAAGCTAGACCACGGCCCCTACTCATCTAAAGTTTTGTAAGCGGTTTTTTAGGTTTTGCGCTGGTATCTAATCTCATATAGCGTTAGTGTTGTTGCTTTGGTGGCCTAAACTTTATCCTTATTTCAATTTCTTCCTCTGGGTTGTTGCTTATGTAATGAACCAGCGCTGCCAGTAGGTTCTTCATGAGTATCTCCGCATCCTCGCCATGTAGTCTGCTTGTGTATATTTCAAGCCCGTCTAGGAGTTTTGACGCTATCTTGTATTCGCGGAATGGTATTCCCTTGAAGAGCGCTTTGGCTACGTTTATGAATGAGCCCCAGTCTATCTCCATAAGCGTCATCAGGCTGAGCTTTCCTCTCAGCTCCTCCGCTTCTAGCTTCTCCAACTCTTCGCGGAGGGCGGTGAACCTCACCTTATCCAGCTCCTTACGCCCAACGTCTGTTATCTCGTAGACTCCCTCCTCCTTCTTCTCAACCCAGCCTAGCCGCTGCATGTCAAGTAGGGCTACGTATATTGTTCTGTCGGGCTTGCCTGTTGCTTTGATGAACTCTGAATAGCGTGTTGGTCCTTTCTCGTCTAGGAGTTGGAGTATTTGGTGTTTGACGGTTGTCTTGGCCATTTCCTGGTGTTTATGAGGCCTGGTTATAATTATACCTACCGACTGTGTAGGAATGCTTATAAATAATGCTTTCCTACCTGATAGGCAGGTATGCGGCTAGGCCGCAGCCCACACAAGAAGGGGAGGCGGTAGGAAATGAAGCCCATAACAATCCACCTGCCCGAACACTACCTAGACGCACTAGACGAGCTGGTGAGAAAACGCTACTACCCCAACAGGGCAGAGGCAATAAGGATGGCGATAAGGGATTTCATAAAGACAGAGACCTACGAGGACAACGGAGGCAGCAACTATGCGGGTTTCCGCTGTTTTCTCTGTAATAAAATATTCCTAAAGCCAGCGGACCTGGCTAGACACCTGTCTTGGTGCGGTAAGAACAGGAGACGGGCGCAGCCAACGGCAGGTGGGGCTTATAGTGCGGCAAGAGGATAACAACGCCCAAACGGGGCAGTATGACCCAGAGACAACGCTCACAGCATTCTTTGACCTATTCGCAGCTATAGTAACGCCAAACGGCGTCAAGATAATCAAGTTCCACATGCGCCGCATACTGGGTGAGGAGCCAGCCAAAGTATTGGAGCAGAACCCTAGACGCTTTGCAGAAGCATTCACGCAACTCTTCGGCTGCGAGGAGGCTGTGAAGATTGTTGAGCAGATGATAATAAGCCACTTTTCAATAAATCTAGAGTCTAACAAGAGTCTTATTGGTATGCTTAGGGAGGGACGTTATGAGGAATTTAACAGAACGTTATCAATCTTCAATCAGGTGAAGACTAGGAGCGGCTCGGTCTAGCCGCATACCCATACATATATTTACGTAGAGTGGCGTTTATTGTAAGGGGTTGAGTTTTGGGCCTGGATTTTAGCTTCAGTGAGGAGCAGGAGCTTTTCCGCAAGTCTGTCCGCGAGTTTGCCGAGCGCGAGATAAAGCCGCGCATTAAGGAGTATGAGGAGAAGCGCGAATGGCCTTGGGAGATTTGGCGGCGTATGGCAGAGTTCGGCATCCAGGGATTATGCTACCCAAGGGAGTATGGTGGGCTTGACGCTGATTACGTTACAATAGGGATAGCCACCGAAGAAATTGCGCGGGCAGGTGGCCCCTATCCATCGCATATATGGGGAACGATAATAGCGAGGTATGGTAGCGAGGAGCAGAAGGAGCGTTGGATACCTAAAATCGTGAGAGGAGAGACGCTGGTCGGCGTAGGCTCAACGGAGCCGCGCGGGGGCTCCGACGCTGCTGGGATACAGACAAAAGCAGAGAGAAAGAACGACCACTACATCATAAACGGCGAGAAGCAGTTTGTCAGCCACATAAGGGAGTCAGAGGCATTCATAATAACTGCACGCACAGGCCCGCTGCCACGCGATAAGGGAATAAGCACGATACTCGTGGAGCTTGACCGCGAGGGGATAGAGAAATACTACTTCAGGACTATGGGGTGGTGGTCCCACTCATTCGGCGGCATAAGATTCAACAACGTCCAGGTTCCAGTCAGTAATAGGATTGGAGAGGAGAATAAGGGCTTCAAGTATCTTATGATGACCTTTGATAAGGCGCGGGTTCTTCTTGGCCTATGGGCTCTTGGGTATGCGGAAGCCAGCCTAGAGGAGACGATGAGCTACGCTAAGCAGCGCGAGGTCTTCGGGAGGCCTCTAGCCAAGCTGATAAACGTCCAGTTTGACATAGCCGATTCCTACACGCGCATAGAGGCGGCTAAGCTCCTCTGCTATAGAGCATTGTGGCTGGCTGACCAGCAGAGGCCGCATGTGAAGGAGTCTGCTATGGCTAAGTATTATGCCCTCACTACCGCGTGCGACGTTATTGATAGGATGATTCAGATTCATGGCGCTGTCGGGGTAACATCGGAACTGGAGCTGGAGAGGCGTTACCGCGATGTGAGGGGTATTAGGATAGGCGATGGCACTGATGAGATAATGAAGCTCATCGTAGCCCGCGAGCTTCTGGGCCGCGAGTACCTGCCCTACCGCTAGTCAGGGAGGTGGCAAAGCCCTGTCTGGGGTAACAATACGGCAGCTCCAGCAGCACTTTAAAGAGCTGTACTTCACGCGCGACAGCGCGCGTGGTGCTGAGCTGACCTTCCTCTGGTTTGTCTCGGAGGTTGGCGAGGCTGCCGACGCCCTCAAGGACAGGGATGGTGATAAGCTTGAGGCAGAACTCGCAGATGTTCTTGCATGGTTGTTGAGCTTCTGTAACGTGGCTGGGATAGACTTGGAGAGGGCTGTGCTACATAAATACGGGGAGGCATGCCCAAGATGCGGGGCCAAGCCCTGCTCATGTGATTAGGTTTTATGAAGCAGCTAAAGCTCCACGCAACCACTAGGCCAGAAGCGAGGCGCGAGCGTGTAGAGTGTCCAGTATGTAGAGGCGTCCCGCGCTACTGTAGCCTTAATGTCTGCCCATACTTTAGGGGGCTTCTGAGCAGAGAGGCGCTGGAACGTAAGCTGTCTAGTGAGAGTGTATTCGGCCCAAGCCCGCCGACGGTCTTCGTAGGCTCATACGGCTACCCGAAAGTCCGCGTAGGGCCTATGCTAAGCCTGCTGGACGAGGAGCACGCAGCCCTAGCTGAAGACACCCAACGCTGGCTTGAACTCGGGCTGGATAAGATACTTGACATAAGGCTGAGCATGCTTTACGGAAGGCGGTACAGTCCTGTAACTTCTGCCAGGCGTCCAGAGAGGCATGTTATGATTTTGCAGGAGCTTGCCATGTCTTCCAAGCCTGTTGATACCGAGGTCTGGCTTGAGAAACGGCCTCTTGTGAGGGCTGGTTTTCAGGTGAGGGCAGCCCCATTCGGCCCCACAGCACCTGCCAAACGTGTCAAGATAGCGGAGAACCCCCAAGTCCCGCGCATCGTTGATAAGGTCGCCGCTGACACCGACCTGAAGGCGGAGGAGTCGGTGAATAAGCTATACGCCGCTGGCCTGCGGGAGTATGATATAGTCAGGTTGCTGAGCGCTGGGCTGCTAGGCACGCGGATTGAGCGGCGCTTCGTCCCAACAGAGTGGAGCATAACCGCTGTTGACGACATCATAGGAAAGAGTCTCCGAAGGGAGGTGAAGAGAAACGCGCTCATCAGC
>WAQC01000038.1 GCA_015520425.1 Candidatus Pelearchaeum sp.
CTGGTTCCCAGTAAGGGCGCCCATAGCAGAGATGTACGGCAAGGTAGCGAGCTGGCGCCAGAACTTCTCAGCGCCCAGCCTGGCTACCGTGTATTCAATCTTAAGCGAGCCACGCAGCCTGAGCACGTCCTCAGGTGTGTAGGGCCGCGTTACCCCCCTCCACCTCTCGGAGCGCCACTCCTCCTCAATTAAGCGTATCTCCGCCTCGCGCAAAGGTGATTCACCACCGTGGTTGGTGAGCGACGGGATTGGCGCAATACTATATGAATATAACGTATATGGGAAATGATTTTACATGAAACTTACGTAATAAACCAAAAGTAACATATTTTAAGCCTGCGTCTTACCTATTTGTGCTTTACGGGTGGCAGTACTTGAGAATAGAATACAGGCGGCTCCAGCTCTCTGCTATGGGTAGTTATCTCGTGACGATTCCACGCCAGTGGGTTGAGGAGCTGGGCTGGGATAAGGGCACTAGGCTTGTGCTCGGCCTTGAGGGGGGTAGGATTACGATAGCGCCTGAATCCAGGCCAGCCCAGCCGCGTAGGCCTACGCACACGATATACATAGAGGACTTTCCAAACCGTAAGTTTCTGGAACTATGCATAAATGCTTCCTACATACAGGGGAATGACGTAACCGAGATTCTCTCGCGCGAGAAGCTGAGGTCTGAGCATCGTAAGTGGATTCGCGACGCCTTGGATAGTGTGGTGGGCGCTGAGATTGCCGAGGAGTACTCGGATAGGGTTATACTCCAGAGCCTCGTTGACCCGCTGAAGTTTCACATCAACGCTGTGGTGAGCAGGTTCTCTGTGGTGGCTATGGCTGTTTATACCGACGCTGTGAAGGCGCTCTACATAGGAGACCGCGACCTCGCGCTAGACGCTTATGAGCGGGGCAAGGATAGCGCGAAGCTCTACCGCCTCCTCATGAGGCAAGTCGTAGAATGTGCGCGGAACCCAGAGCTGGCGGCGCGTATGGAGATGCCAGACCCAGGCGAGGTGATAGTCATGGCTCTAACGGTGCGGGAGCTGAGCAGGATAGCGTACTACGCTATGCGCATAGCGGAGCACGCCGCCGAGATAGCGGAGGCAGGACTTGACGACGAGATACTAAACATAATCTCAGAAACACACGCCGCCGCCATGAGCCTGCATAGGAACGGGATGCAGGCACTACAGGAGAAGAGCCTACAGCTCGCGAGTAAGGTGATAGACGATATGGAGACGCTCCGCGAGGTCTTTGACAGGGGGCTAGATTATATCATGTCTGGGAAGCTCAAGCCAGAGGTGGCCAAGCATGTGTTGTTCATCTTGAGGAACTTCAGGGCGATAGGTGGCTATGCTGTTGGGCTCGCGGACAACGCTACGCTCAGAATATTCTCGCGAAGCACGTCATCTGAATCTTAGCAGGGGGAGCGCTAGGGCTATTATCGCGAGCGTTACGCCGTCATCTCCCAGCACGCCTGCCCAGAGGGGTATCAGGCCAGCTACTCCAAGCGTTATGAGAGATAGCTTCAGCCCTATTGCGAGCATTAAGTTGGCCTTTAGTGTCTTCACAAGCCTCTTGCTCAGCCTGATTAGATACTCAACTATGCGGAGGTCGTTCCCCATTAGGGCTACGTCAGCCGCCTCTATCGCTATGTCGTTACCCGCTGTCCCCACAGCTACGCCAACATCTGCCGCCGCTAGCACGGCAGCGTCATTAACGCCGTCGCCAACCATCATCACAGGCCCGTAGCGCTGCCTAAGCTCCCTAACCACGCGAACCTTATCCTCTGGCAGCAGGCCAGCATAGTACTCGTCTATCCCCAGATGCTCGGCTACTTCGCGCGCGGCTCTCTCGTCATCACCTGTGAGCATGACAACCCTGATGCCCATGCGCTTGAGCTTCTGCACCGCCTCGCGCGCCTCTGGCCGCGGGGTGTCGGAGAGGCTTATCGTCCCAGCAAACCTGTTATTCACCGCAACATCAACGACTGAGCCGCGAAGCTCCTCATGAACAACATGGCTATGGTTTGCCTGCGAATTCACGAATGCGTGGCGGCCAATCATTATCAGCTGCCCATCCGTTGTCAGGGCGCTCACACCCATACCTGGCCTCTCCTCAGCCTTCACATCGCCGTGGAGGCTTATTCCGCTGGACTTGGCCGCCTCAACGATGGCATTAGCTATTGGGTGCGTTGAGCGCGACGCTGCAAGGGCTGAGAGCTTTAGGAGCTCCCTCTCGCTAAAGCCGCCTATTGGCTTAACACCAACAACGCGGAGCACACCCTTCGTTAATGTCCCCGTCTTGTCAAATGCTACGACGCGTATGCGCGCCATCTTCTCCATGTATACGCCGCCCTTGACGAGTGAGGAGCTCCACATGGCGCGCGTAAGCCCCATCATCACGGTAACTGGTGTGGCTATCACGATTGCGCTTGGGCAGGCTATTACGAGGACGATGAGCGCCCTATACACCCACGTCGTCAGGGGCTGGGCGAACATGAGCGGCGGGACAATAGCTACCAGCGCTGCCAAGACTATCGTCGCTGGCGTGTAGTATCTGGAGAACCTGTCTATGAACCGCTCCAGCCTAATCTTCTTCTCGCGCGCCTCAATAACAAGCTTGGTTATCCTGCTGACGGTTGAATCCCTAAACGGCTTCTCCGCGACAAGCTCCAGCGAGCCCGTTAGGTTGAGCGTCCCAGAGAGAACAACATCGCCAGGCTGCTTCTCAACTGGTATGGACTCGCCAGTTACGGTTGACTGGTCTATTGTGGAGCTTCCAGCCACGACGCGGCCATCAACGGGTATGCGCCAGCCAGGCTTGACAACCACGATGTCGCCTACCTCTATCTCCTCTACGGGTATCTCCTCAACCTTGTCGCCGCGCTTGACTAGGGCGCGCTGGGGGAGGAGCGAGGCCATCCGCCGCGTGATGTTCCTAACCTTATCAACGGTGTAGTCCTCCAGCGTCTCGGCGAAGTGGTAGAGTATCAGAACCGCAGCACCCTCCTCGTAGACGCCTATGGCAGCAGCGCCTACGGCTGCGGTGAGCATGAGGAGGTCGGTGTTGAACGGGTTGCTCCTAAACCTGCGCACAGCGTCATAAGCAACGGGGACGGCGACCAGCAGGAGGGCAACACCAGCTAGGAAGTGCTCAACAGGGCCTCCCAAGCCCTGCCAGAGCAGCGCGAGAGCTGCGAGGAGGAAGGCTAGCGCTACTATAGCAAGCACAAGCCGCGCCGATAGGCGGCTCTCATATTCCTCGCTCTCGCTATGCCCGTGCCCACCAGTCAAAACAAGCGTCAAGACAGAGCATCAGCCACGCTAATATAAGTTTTTTCTTCAATTGATAATTGAACGAATAAGCTTAAGAGCATCAAGTCGGACTCACTATTAGCTGGAGAGATAAATGAAGAAGGAAACACTCTTCATGATACTGGCCATTCCCATAGCTGTTGTTGCAGTAGCTCTATTCCTTTACCTCACAGCAATACAGTCACCATCATCCACAGTAGATTATACGCCCTCAATAGAGATAGCAGGAAACCAAAAGCTCAAAGACTTCACGCTCATAGACCAGTATGGAAGGGAGTTTAGGCTCTCATCCGTCAAGGGTAAGGTCGTCCTCCTATACTTCGGCTATACCAACTGCCCAGACGTATGCCCACTCGTCATGAGCAAATACGCATACCTGGCTGAGAAGCTGGGCCCAGACATAGAGAAGGTGGCCATGATACTCATAACCACAGACCCAGAGCGCGACTCGCCAGAGGTTCTCCGCGAGTATGTTGAGCGCTACACGCCGAGGATAATCGCCTTGACTGGGCCGCGCGAGGTTCTGGAGAGGGTTTGGTATGATTATGGCATAGCTGCGAAGGCTGAGAAGCCGCAGGAGGAGGGAGGCCAGTACTTCGTCGCGCATACGGCGCTGGTGATAGTTGCTGACAAGAACATGGTTATGCGCTTCGCCTTCACGCCAGAGATGCCGCCAGAGGAGTATCTACAGGGTGTAAAGTATCTCCTGAGCCAGTAGCCATGTTGCGGAGGCTGAGCATCCCCGTACTAGCCGCCTCGTCCCTGGGATACCTAGCCTTCTACATCTTCTTCACAGGAACAGCCCAATACCTAACAACACCAGCATACGGGATAGAGGGGATACATGTCAAGCTTATGAGCATAGAGACGCAAACATACACAGGCCCCATACTCCAGCTCATAGGCGACGGCTACCTAATAACGGTCAGGCTAATCCCCGCAGCGATAGGCGCTGTCCTCGCCGCGCTGGTCGGCGTCAACGTCTCTATACTCTGGTATCTCTACCGCGCGAAGAGTCTCAAGACGTGTCTATTGGGGGGAGGCGCTGGTGGTGCTGGAGCGCTGATAGCAAACCTAGCCTGCTTCTCCTACCTCTGCTGCGGCTGGGCGCCGTCGCTCATAATACTCGGAACAGCATTCACCGCAGCCTTCGGAACAGCAATATCCGCAATAGCCATAGCCCTACTCACAATAAACGCCATAATCCTAGCAAAGAGAATGAACGCAGCAACCATGCCCAGAGTAAATGCTAATTTAGAGGCATAGCAACCAAGAAAAGGCTACACATGCGCAAGATAGGTGGAGTAATAACAGCCACACTAACACCGTTCAGCGATGACGGCAGGCCAAACGAGAAAGCGATAGGAAGCCTTCTTGACTACATCCTCGCTGGAGGTATTGATGGCTTATACATACTCGGAACAACAGGCCTAGGCCCCTTGATGAGCGTTGAGGAGCGTAAGCTGGTTGCTGAGGCTATGGTAACGACGGCGGGCAAACGGGTTATGCGCATAATCCACATAGGAGGCCTAGTGGTACAGGATATTCTCAGCCTCGCGCGCCACGCGGAGCAGATAGGGGCAGACGCGGTGGCATGTCTAACCCCATTCTACTACCACCTAGACACCAAAGCGCTGGAAGAGTTCTACGCCAAGATAGCAGAGGCGACGACGCTTCCAATCCTACTATACAACATACCCCAGAACACAGGCTACAACATAAGACCAGCCACAATCGCAGCAATTGTTGAGCGCGTCCCAAGCGTAGCTGGGATAAAGGACTCCAGCGGAATCCTAGCCCAGCTCATGGAGACGCAGAACCTACTCGGAGACAACTTCGCAGTCCTCAACGGAAGCGACAAGCTCGTCCTCCCAACGCTCGCGGCAGGCCTGGCAGGCTCGGTAACAGCGCTGAGCAACATAGCACCGAAGCTGGTCAAGGACATAGACAACGCATACAGGCAGGGCAATTTATCAAAAGCCCAGCAAAACCAGCGAAACGTAGCCCAGCTCGCCAACACCCTAGGAGAAAAACTAATCCCAGCCCTCTACACCATCCTCAACAACAAAGGCATAAACGTAGGAAAACCCAAACCACCGCTCACACCCCTAACCAAACAGGAAGAACAAGAAATCCTCCAGAAAACCAGCAAAATCCCAATAGAAACTTAAAATAAACCAAAAGACAAAACGCAGAGAGGACACCCGCGGTAGCTCAGCCTGGTAGAGCGCCCGGCTGTAGAAGGCCAGCCAAGCGGCTGAGCCGCTAGTAACAGCGCTACCAGGCACAAAATACGGAGACCGGGTGGTCGCAGGTTCAAATCCTGCCCGCGGGACCATAATAATCCACCCCCTACATTCCAAGGGAGCGCTGTGCTTGTTGTCCTTTGCTGAAAGTAGCCGCGTGTAGGGTTGGGTTGCTAGCCTCTTTATAGGCAGAAATGCCTATATAGGCAAAAATGCCTATATGCGGTTAAGGAATCGTCTTGGTCGCTGTTCCTCCTTTTGTTGTCGGTAAGCCAGTTACAGGCGAGCACTTCATAGACCGCGAGTCCGAGTTGCGGCGGCTATGGTCGCTGGTCATGGGCCTTAGGAGCAGGGCTTCAAGCAACGCAGCTCTAATAGGTCTCCGCCGAACAGGGAAGACCTCAATACTGGAGAACCTGATAATAATGCTGGAGAAGGAGAGGGACATTCTTCCAGTCTTGATAAGTTGCTACGGAGTGCCTAGTAGGAGCAGGCTTGCTAAAATGCTCGTGGACGGCGCTATCCGAGTATATGTGGAGAAGACTGGTGATAAAGCCTACCTGAAGAGGCTTACCAAGATTATCAAATCAGGTGCGAAGGAGGTTTTACAGAGGGTCAGCGAGGTAAGACTTTACGACTTCTACGTAAGGCTCAAGAATCCCGCGGCGGATGAGAACCAACTGGTTGAGGAGGCTCTCAATTACATAGAGACACTAGCGCATGAGAAGAGCGTATTCTTTGTCATCATGTTAGACGAGTTTCAAGAGATGCTGAAATGGGGGCAGATTTTCCTAAAGAGGCTTAGAACAGTCATGCAGGCTCAAAAACGAGTCTGCTACATACTCGCAGGCTCCGCACCAACCGTGATGAGGAAGCTAGTCCTAGACAGGAGGTCGCCGTTCTACAGGCAGCTTGTAGAGATTCCCATAAGCAAACTTGACGGAGATACTGTCAGAAGATTTGTGAAGGAGAGGCTCATCAAGGCAGGTCTCGCCCCAGAGGATGACGCAGTAGAGCTCTTCGTAGAGTACTGTGATGGATATCCAGACTATGTGCAGCGTCTAGGGCTGGAGGTATATCTCCAGTCCAGCCCTGGGGACAGGATAACACGCGAGGCTGTGAGGCTGGCGTACAACAACATGCTTCTATCGCTAACCAGCGAGTTTGAGGCGCTGCTGCGGGAGCTCTCACCCCTTGAGAGGGAGGTGATGATAGCTGTAGCAATAGGGAAATCAAGAACAAGCCAGATAGCCCGCGAGGTCAGGAAACCTATCACGAACATCTCCAAGACGCTTGCCACGCTTGTTAGCTACGGCCTACTGGAGAAAATATCCGAGGGGCAGTTCAGGCAGGCAGACCCAGTTCTAGCAGACTGGCTGAGAAACCGATTCACCACGCTCGCCGAGAGGCTCGTATAACCATGGCACCCCCTGTGTGATGGCCAACGTTGTGGGAGCTGTATAGTTCTTCAGTTCATAACGTTTGAACATATTTGTTGAGATTTTTCGGAGCATTCTTCCTTATATTCATCCAATAACATGGAAGGCTCATGATAGGTGCTCATAGGAATCTACGCTCTTTGGATTTTCTGCTGATTCTCGCCCTGTCCTCTCTGCTCTTGCTCACGCTGCTGGCGGTGCCAGCGCTGGCCGAGCATTTCCCAGGCGAGCGCGCATGCGATGTTGGGCTAAAGAAGTTCTTCGGAGGAGAGAACCCAGGCCGCGGCCTGGAAAAAATGCCGCCAAACAACGGTGAGCAATCAGAAATGGACCTAGCAGGCGAGCTGGTTGATGACTATGAAAGAGCATGCCATCTTAAGTAATCCTCCACCTAGTATTTCTCAGTAGTACTGCTACTGCTATTGTTGATTGTATTGCCGCCGCTGTCCAGAGGAGTATCCATTCCTGTTGTGTTGCTGCCACTGCTCCGATTGCTATGTGTATCAGCCTGGCCGCTGTGGCTGTGGGGATTATGTACGCTACTCCGCGTAGGGCTTCGGGCAGGAGCTCCAGGGGGTAGAAGACTGGCGGTAGGACGGAAACCAGCCCAGTTATTATCGGCGACCAAGTCCATAAGTCCTTCAAATCGCGGACGAGTGTTGAGATTAGGTATCCAAGAACCGAGAATGTTATCCAGACTGTTATGAGCGCGAAGACTATCGTGAAGAGTAGTAGGGGTGTGAGTAGTGTGAGCACGGCTGTTATGACTAGGAAGACCGCAACCCCTGGGGCTGCTGAGAGCTGGTTTGCTAGGGCGAGGCCTATGACGTAGGTCAGCGGCCTTACTGGAGATGCGACGTACATCTCGTGGAGCTTTAGTACGATGCGGTTGAATGCCGCTTCCGTCTCCATGGAGACGCTGGCCGTTACCGTGACCATTACGAATCCTCCCGCTAGGGCGTAGCCTACGCTCCCGCTTCCGCCGTAGAGGTAGATGAAGAAGAGGAACGCGAGTGGTGGTAGTGCGTAGTGGAATGACCAGTAGATGTTTCGTCTCAGCGGGGCTATCCCGTAGAACCATGCTATCGCCGCTACGCCTATTATGGAGCGGCGTATCTCCTCTGTCCTCAACTCTCCAGCCCCTCGCCGACCAGGGATACGAAGACATCTTCTAGGGTTACTCTGCTTACCGACGCTCTTGCCCCGCGCTCCAGTGCGAGC
>WAQC01000039.1 GCA_015520425.1 Candidatus Pelearchaeum sp.
CATCTACTAAGAATGATGACAGCCAGAGACCAGCAGATACTCTACGAGATGATAACCACGCGAGCAGCCCGCGCAATAGAAATGAAAGAACACAAAATCCATGAAGGAGCCCAGGCAAACCTAATACTATACAGGGAGAAGACCATAAGTGAGCTTCTCAGGTACCAGCCGAAGCCTATGCTCGTTGTTAAGAACGGTGAGATAACACGGTCAGTGGGTGTTAATTAGCCCCCCAGAGCTCGTTGGGCAAGCTTCCAGAACTTATCATCAACGTGGTGTATGTTGGCTAGTATCTTTCCCCGCTGCATCTCCTCTGCTTTCTCAGAATCTTCTAAGGCTATGCCCACCGCCAGTGGTTTTCCATAGGTCTCGTCGCGCACAACCACCAGGTCGCCGCTCTTGAAGCTCTGCTCAAAGCGCGTTATTCCAGGTCTCATTATATGGGCGCCGCTGGCTACGTGGGGGATTGCTCCCCTATCCACCCTTACGCTGGGAAGCTTGTCAAGTAGATGAACTCCCTCTCCCGTCAGAGCGGGTACGACACGTTCACCGCTCACAATAAACACATATTCTCCTATCAGTAGGATTTTATTTCCAGATTCGTCTAATACCTCCCGCACATCACCCTTCATAACGAGCCGTCTAAACTCCTCGTCAGAGAAAAACATCCCAACCTTATCGCGGAGAGCATTCTTCTCCCTGGAACTCAGATACCTAACACGCAACCCAACACGCACCCATATACTAGGATATGCTCATCTCTCCAACACTCTAAAAACCTTAGGCGCAGCATACATAGCCACAAATACAACAACGCCATACATCAAGACTGCGAGCCAGCCGCCTAAGACTTGTGTCAAGTACGCTGGGGGCGAAGATATTAACGCTCCGATAAGAAACCTCCTGAGGCGTATCTTATTGTTCTTCGTATCGGAAAACAGCTCATGCCCCTTAAGTATGTTGATACCCGTTATCAATGCTATTAGCGCTGCTCCCAGCGGGGCTGGTGATGGATTGTTCATAACTAGCCCAGCAAGCGTTGAAGCAGCCGCAAACCCTATGAGAAAAAACCCTAGGCGCTCTCCTTCTATATGCGGGTTCGCCGCGCGGTAGAGTACAGCAACTGCCAAGCCAAACACGAGCCCTCCCAGTACGTCGCCGAGATAATGCACGCCCAGATAAACGCGGCTCAAGGCCATGAGGCTGGGAATCGCTATGGCTGCTGTAAGAAATATCAGCTCACGTCTCTGGAAGAAGAGCAGGGGGTAGAATGTGGCCGCCGCCATGGCATGACCACTTGGAAAGCCGAATCCAGAGGGTTTATACTCAACGAGCCAAAAATCAGAGGGCGGCCTCTCCATCATAAACAAGTTCTTCAAAAACCTGTTTATGATTACGGAAACCAACAACGCCTGGAGGAGGAGAAAACCAAGCCTCCTACTCCAGCACCAGTATATGGCCGTGCATATCAGTAAGTAGGCAGCCTCACTCCCCAACGCTGATACTGCGAGGAAAAACAAAAAGCCCCCCTCGCCGAATAAATGCTGAACAGACAACACAGGCCCAGTGGAAAAGAGGAAATCAAGCCACGACAAGCCAATCAGACAACCCGTAGAAGCTGACAAATTTATAACTACGCTCACCCCCCGCAACGGTGGAGCGGGGGTCGCCAAGCCTGGTCAAAACCCCTGGCAGAAGCCAAGGCAAGACCAGCGGCGCAGGGTTCAGGCCCCTGTCCCGAAGGGGTTCGTGGGTTCAAATCCCACCCCCCGCACCAAGACTAACTAGACACCCATAATTAATTCCAAAAAATTATGCTAGAAGCTTACTATGTTGTAGTTTTTGTTTGTATTCTCAGCTACTACTGTTGCGGCGTCATCCTCTATCACTAATGTCTTGTCTATCTTTTCTTCTAGACCGTATGCGCGTATGTTTCCAGCGCATGCCAAAACGGTTATCCCTAGCTGTTGGTACTCCTTTAGAAAGTGTTCCACGTTGCTGTATCTAGCGTCGGTCTTGTCTAGGAGCTTCACTCCTGGGCCTAGGAAGAGAATCTTCACCTCTGATAGCATGTTGCCTCGCTTGATGTTGCGCGCTACTCTGAGGCCCTGTCTGGCGCGTTCGTAGTTTTCGTGGTCTGATAGTATTATTATGAGTAGCTTGTCTGTCATGGCTTGTTGGTTTTCGTGGGCTCTTGTGTATTTATGGGTTGGTCTGCTGCTTTGTGGTGCTGAGTATCTGCTCTGGCTTTATGACCGCTACGCCCGTAGCGCCTCCCAAGACTTCTATCAGGACTATCCACTCAGGGTTCTCTAGGCTAACCTTCCTATCCACGTTGCTCGCGGCCGCTTCTATTATCTCCTTGCTTGAGAGCTTCGTGTGGCGTTTCTCAACAGTAACTCTGTAGGTGGCGTTCTCAGGTATCTTGCTGGCTAGTTTCTTCACAGCCTCAGCTATCCTCTCAGGCTTGGTCTCCACGACCTCTTCTATGGGGATTAGCCGCATGAGATAGCTAATCCTCCAGGGTTCTTTCTCCAGTATTGTACGCACCTGCTCTATAACGTTGAAGGGGTTTAGGCTTGTGTTTGCCGTGAGAAGCCCCGCTATGCGTGTCATGTTGATGCTGGGATTCTCATCGCCCAGTGAGCGGAGCAGCTCACCCAGCTCCGTTGCTGCCAACGGCTCCTGGCCGCGGAGCGACGTTGCTATAAGGTTGAAACGCTCAACCACGCTCTTAACATGGTAAGGAGCCGATAATATACCCTTAAGCCCCTGCTCGGCCAGGAAAGGATTTTAACCACATCTCCGCCAAATACCTAGAAGAAGTGGCCGGCTTGGTGCCGCGGCGGATACTCTTCACCAGGCTTATTGACTTCATGGCTAGTCAGGGGTATAGGGTTGTTGATGAGTCTGTTGGTGAGGGGTTTATACGGTTTAGAGATTCTGAGCGCGAGGTTGTTCTGCGCGTTGTTGAGGATACCAGCCGTGATGAGGTTCTCTCTACAGTCATACAAGCAGCATTTGACGCTGCTTCAGGCAAGGCTGCGTATGTTGCAATGCCGATAGAGCTTGTCTCAAAGATAGGCGACCATGCTTTCAGGATACACCGAATAGGTGTCCTGGTCTATGATAGTCATAGTGTTTTTGAGCTTGTGAGCGGCGAGCCGCGCGGTAGGGCTAAACAAGCAGCAACAATCAGCAGGGAGGACAAAAATGATGAGCGCTTCGCAGTTATGCTGGAATCACTCTCGGCACGATTAACGCGGCTTGAGGAGGCTATGGCGCGACTCTCGCTTCTTGACGAGCTCAAGACGCGACTGGACATCTTAGAGGGAATGGTCTTGAGCCAGAAGCCGCGTAGGGCTGTAGAGGAGGAGCGGGCTAGTAAGCCTACGCAGGTGGAGGCCGTTAAAGAGCATGTGGAACGCTCCGAAACAGGGGGAGAGCTACCTTCATTCCTCAAAGACAACCCTTGGCTGGACATACTTTCGGGCAAGTCCTCATAACCTTAAAACAGGCTTTAACCACTGCTTTATGTTGGGTTGTTTGAGGAGGAGTATAAGCGACGCTACGTGTTCGGCGCCGACTATGGGACTAGCGACTTTAAGTACGGCCCCATAACGCAAGGAGAGAAGCCTCTTGTAGTTGAGAATCGTGGCTATTTTCCAGAGCCTTCTATTGTGGCGAGCATCCTAGGCTCTGTCAGGGAGGTGGTCGTCGGCAGGGATGTTCCGCTCTTTCTTGAGAGCGGCGCGGACCTAGCAACGCGGCTGGTTTATCCCATGAGGAGCGGAACGATTGCCAAGGATGATACGCGCTCGTGGAGGGTGATTAAGGAGCTTACGCTCATGGCTCTAAAGGAGTTCAAGCCAGGAGGATTCGGCTTCAAAGGATTCTACCTAGTAGCAGCTCTCTCGGCTATAGCTCCGCGATACATGTATGAGACGCTCTTTGAGATTTACCGCGAGATAGCGCGTGAGGATAACCTTATCCACTCGGCCACAATAATACCGCAGCCCCTTGCTGTGGCGATAGCCCATAAGACAACCTCCTGCGTCGTTGTTGAGAGCGGGCATGGGAACACACAGGTTGCCCCAATATCGCGCGCTCCTATTAGGGGTGCTGTCGTCGCGCTCAACAGGGGTGGGAGCGACGCCAACGCCATAACGGCTGAGATACTTAAAGACGCTGGCTACGGCGACCTAGCGCGCGAGGAAGCGCTTGTACGACAAGTTAAGGAGAACCTAGGGCTCCTACCGCTAGACCTAGACCGCGCAATCTCCTACGCCAAGTCAAACCCAGAAGCGGTAAGGGCGGCCTACCAGGTTCCTGGCACTAGGATAAAGATAGACCTAGGAGAGCACTCCTGGGCTAGGTTCCTGATAGGCGAGTATGTCTTTGACCCGAATCATGAGCTGTTCCAGAGCTATTTTAGGCGTGGTATGCCGCGGCCGCGTGATGCCAAGGTTGGTGATATAGTGTTCTATGGTATGCTCAACTTGGCTGATACGATAATCGCCTCTATAGAGCGCTGCCCTGTGGAGCTTCAGCCCCACCTCTATGGGCAGGTCATCCTCTCTGGCGGGAACTTCTCGTGGAGGCCTCCAGAGGGCTTGAAGGGCATAGCAGTTGACGCAGAGACCAAGCTAAGCCACATGCTACGCCAACGCGGCGTGGAGAACGCTAAGGTTACGCTATCCCCAGAGCCGCAATACGCTGTCTGGCGCGGCTGCATAGTCTTCGGCTACGCAGTGCCAGCAAACTACCAGTGGAGCTGGGAGAAGATGGAGGGATGGATAAACCTAACCAAAACATAGTGCGGCCGGCGGGATTTGAACCCGCGACTTTGGGGCGTGCCCCTCCTCTTGGGGTCGGGGCCCCCACGTCCTACCTGGCTAGACCACGGCCGCTCTAGGGTGTTGTTTCTAAGGGACTGTATTTAAAAGTAGTAGCCGCCTCTCATGTCTTTAGGGTAGCTTTAAGCTCCGCGATGCGCTCTTCTATCTCCTCGTTGGAGAGCTTCCTAAACAGGGGCTTCGGCTCCCTTATCCTATGCCCTGGCCTTATCTCAGCATGTATGTCGCTCCACTTAGGTGGGTTTGGTAGGTTAAGATACTCGCGCGTCCTCTCGGCGGTGAAGGGTAGGAAGGGGTAGGATAGGACGGAGAGGGCATTAACGATGCGCAGCGCATAGTATATCGTGGAGGGGGCGTTCTCCCTGTTTCTCCAAGGCTCCTTCTCGTTCAGAAACCTGTTGCCCTGCTGGGCTAGGTCTAGGACAGCCTTTATCCCGTCTCTAAACTCG
The DNA here is from genome assembly GCA_015520425.1 of Candidatus Pelearchaeum sp. Taxonomy (GTDB): domain Archaea; phylum Thermoproteota; class Nitrososphaeria_A; order Caldarchaeales; family Caldarchaeaceae; genus Pelearchaeum. The sequence continues at coordinate 5,306 of WAQC01000039.1, forward strand.
CAGCTCTCAAGATGCTGCTCAACACGCTGGGCTGCCTCGCCTATCCACCCACTCACAGCCTCCGCATCCCGCTCATCTCTTGCCTCTGGAACAACGCCGCCAAACATATTCCAGGTAAACGATAGAACCCGATGGATGAAGTTGGCGAACGTCCCTATCAACTCGCTATTAACGCGAAGCTGGAAGTCCCGCCACCTAAAGTCGGTATCCTTCCCCTCAGGGGCTGTTACTAGCGCGTAGAACCTTATGAGGTCTGGGTCATAATACTTCAGCATGTCGTGAAGCCATACAACCCACCCGCGGCTCGTGGAGATCTTCTGCCCCTCAAGATTAACAAACTCGTTAACCACGACGTTGTGGGGCAGTATGTAGTCTCCATGCGCTATCAGGATTGCTGGGAAGAGTATGGTGTGGAAGAAGAGGTTATCCTTCCCGATGAAGCAGTATAGCCTAGTTTCCTTATCAAACCAATACCTGCGCCAGGCCTCTGGCTCTCCCCTCTCTTCCGCCCAGTCGCGGGTTGCCGAGATGTATCCAAGTAGGTTCTCAACCCAGTTGTAGAGCACCTGCCCCTCCGCGCCTGGGAAGGGGGCTGGAGGCCCCCAGTCATAGTCGCGTGTAATATCCTTGTCGCGCAGCCCCTCCCGCTCCAGCCACGAGACAGTCTTATTATAGGTGGACTTCCTCCAGTAGGTCTTTGGCCTAACATACTCCAGAACCTTCTCGGTGAGCGCCGAGAGCTTGAGGAAGAAGTGCGTCTTCTCAACTATCTCAGGCTTGGCTCCGCAGATGCTGCACCTAGGGTCTCGTAGCTCAAAAGCTTCGTAGAAGCTTCCGCATACTTCGCAGACCTCGCCGTACTGCTCTGGAGCGCCGCATACTGGGCAGGAGCCTTTAACAAACCTGTCTGGTAGAACCTTCCTATCCACTGGGCAGTACCACTGCTTTATCTCCTTGGGGTAGATGTAGCCCTTCTCCCAGAGGCGGCGGTAGAACTCCTCAACGGTTTTGTAGTGTATTGGCTTTGAGGTTCTGGAGAAGATGTCAAAGCTTATCCCCAGCTTCTCAAACGTCTCCTTCTGCTGCGGGTATGTGAGGTCGCATAGCTGCTGTGGCGTTAGCCCGCGTCTCAGCGCCTCTAGCACGATGCTGGAAGCGTTCTCATCAGTTCCGCAGACGAATAGCGTATCGTTCCCCCTTATCCTGTTGTATCTGGCGAATACATCCGCGGGTAGGTAGGCTCCTGCTAGATGACCAAAATGCCTAGGCGCGTAGCTGTATGGGAGCGCTGCTGTGATTAACGTCTTTAGGGCTATTCACCCTAGAGCACTTTCTCCACCACAGTCTTATTTTTGCCTTACGTTTCCTCATGGGGAGGGTTCTTAAATCCCCAAGCTATCTTGCCCCCAGGCATGGGGGGCGGCAAGATTAGGCGTTGCAAGGCATGTGGGGCTTATACGCTCAAGGAGCGCTGCCCCTCCTGCGGCGGCGAGACAGCAAGCCCACACCCGCCCCCATTCTCCCTAGATGACAAGTATCTGGATATACTTGTGCGCGTGAGGCAGAAGAGGCGCGCCGAGGGCGCGGGTATATAAAGAAAGCCCCCAGCCCAGGCAGTAGGATTGGGTTAAGGAGATAAATAGCTGGGGGTATCGTTAATGCGCAGCAGGGTTGGTTAGGGTTGGAGACCCGTATAATCACGTTTGACGGCTCTGAGGTTAAGGCAAGTATAGTGATAGAAGCCTCTCCCACACCAGGGGCTGCTGGGCTTATAGCTGGTAACTTCCTCATAGAGAGCTTGGAGGCTAAGAAGGTTGCTGAGGTTGTCTCGCCGTTTTTCCCGCAGATAAGCCTGATAAACGACCAGGGGATAGCGTCTAGGCCAAAGATTGAGATATACCTAGCTGACGTGCAGGGCAGGAAGATACTCCTTATGTCTAGGAATTTCCCAGTAGAGAGTAATGAGGGTAGTCATATCCTCGCGCGTAAGCTCTATGAGTTCCTAGCTGAGCGTGGTGTGGTTGAGTACTATGTTTTTGCCAGCGGCAGGATAACGGGGGAGCGCGGTGTGTATGTCTCCTCAACGAGTATTGATGAGGTAAAGTCATTCCTCGCGGCGGGGGCTAGGCTCTCCCCCTCGCTGGAAAGCCTGCCCGTGGATAAGCTAACAGGGTTCTTGATGATGTTCTTTGCCCGCGAGAAGAAGCGGGTATTCCTACTGCTCTCAGACACGCCCTCATACTTCCCAGACCCTCTCGCGGCACGCCGCCTGCTAGAGGTGTTCTCAAGGGGCACGCAATTGCAGCTAGACCTCTCAAAGCTTGACGCTGAGATTGAGAAGCAGCGCCGCGTTATGGAGGAGGTGGAGCAAGGCGCCCTAGGGCTCGCTGGAGAGAGGGAGGAGAAATCACCAAGAGAACCGTTCTACATCGGCTAGCTCTCAGGATATAGTACCTCATAGATATAGACGTAGGCAAAAGCCCTGTATGGTGGGCTTGAAGCATAGACCAGCCTAAAGTGCTCTAGTTGTGGCTCTTCATAGATGAGCTGCGTCGTGGTCCCTATCTGGCGAGGCTTGTACGGTATTAGCTGGCCTAGCAGCGTCTCCTGCCAGAACTTATCGGTTGGGTTGAAGTTCTGGTCCATGTATTCCGACTCTTCAAACTGGTATCCTGTCTGCTTAGCTATCCTGAGCATCCATATCCACTTCCCAACCTCGCCAAAACCCAAGAAGCTGCCAAAGACCTGGCCTCCCTGAATTGAGAACTGGCCAGTAACGAATATCACCACGTGGGTAACGCCATACCTCCTGAATACATCTACCGCTACTTTCTCATCCGACATAAAGGCATAGGCTACCTCTCCAATCTGCGTGCTGTTGAGCGTGGCGTTATCAATTAAGGTAGTCTTATTGCCCAGTACTGTTATCCAGTAGCCATAGTCCCACCAAGATGCTACGACAGCGTCGCTGGGCAGGTTGTCGCGCATCCATGCCAGCGCTTTAGGCCATGCATCCTCAACCCCCCTTATGGGTATGCTGCTGCTCAACAGGGTTACGGGCTGGTATCCCTGGTCAACGGGTGATATGCTGGTTCCGCGGAAGTTTATCCCGCCATAAACCCCTGGGAGGAGGCTGTAGGAGATGAAGAATAGTATGAGCAACGGCGTTAGTATGGCGTAGGATTTCGGTATTGCAGCTTGGCGTTTCTTGGCGCTTGGTGGGGCGCTCAATACCTGGCCCAGGGAGCTGAAGAGCGACGTGAAGGCCTGGCCAGCCGCCAAGGCTACCGCTGGCGCCGCTATCAGGACTAGCCTAACCATAGAGGCTGAGAAATAGATGCTCAATATCGTGAAGAGGGCTATGAAGAGGCTTGTCTGGTCTGCTCTCCGTAGCATGATATACAGGCCATAGGGGACGAAGAGGAGAAGCACCCCAAAATCGGAGAAGAGAACAGCCCAAGTTGATAGCTGGTTCTCGGCGACCGACTCAATAATGGGCAGCTCGTCTCTAAGCCATGGAAGGAGGACGGATAGGAACTTGAGGGACGGAATCTTAATAGCGTTAGCCGCTATGGCGACGCCCATTATGATGATGCCTGCTACTATCACCAAATAGGGTAGTGTCCGCCTAATCGTTGTAGAGCCTATATGAGAAGCGATTTCAAAAACAATTAAGAGACCTATTGAGAGTATGCCTGAGAATAGCGTGAATTCAAACAGGTATCTAACTCCTAGCTTGGGCACCATTATGGCTATGAGCGAGTAGGTTGCATAGGTTATTGCCGTAGCTGTTAAGAGTTGTGTCCTATATCTTCCTATTAGCGCTAGGAATACTGTGAAGAGCGGTATGAATGCTAGTGGGAATTTATGCGCTCCCCAGCTTGCTGCCATGAAGCCTAGGAGGAGGCCAGCAAGTATGGAGTAAGCGACTACACCTTTCTCGCTCCTTCCTTCTTTTATGGCGAGCAGGAAGAGGAGATAGCCCCCAAGCATCAGGGGTATGCTCAGGCTCTCGTCGTCAAACCAGCCTAGGTAGGTTCTCCCTATGTGCGCCGCGCTTATCGCCAAGAATAACGCTGCCGCAAGGCC
>WAQC01000040.1 GCA_015520425.1 Candidatus Pelearchaeum sp.
CAAGACGCTTGGAGGCTACGAGCCGCGGGTTAGCGGCCTCTTCATAAAGCTCTTCCTAGTCATGCGCGTCTTGTTCGGTCTCACATTCACGCTCAAACTACTTGAGAGGCATGAGGAGGAGGTCATACGCGGATACAAGCGGTACGCCGCAACGCTCAGCGGAGAGGAGAAGACGCTTGTTGAGGAGATAATCCACCAAGAGGAGGAGCATGAACGCTACTTCATGTCGCAGATAGACGAGGGCGTGGTAAGATACATGAGCTTCATAGTCCTCGGACTGGCCGACGCTATAGTGGAGATAACAGGCGTCCACGCTGGTTTTCTAGGCGTTACAAGCTCAACCCTCATAGCTGGAATCGCGGGGCTAGTCGTAGGCTTCGCCGCAGCCATCTCTATGGCATCAGCCGCCTACCTACAGGCCAAGCAAGACATAGCCCGTAGTCCAGTAATCTCAGCCATAACCACTGGAGTCTCATACATAGGCGCAGTAGCCGTCCTAGCTCTCCCCTACTTCCTAACCGAGGACATGATAGTAGCATTCACGGGCTCTGTCATACTCGCTGTATTGCTGACTGCGGCATTCACTTTTTATGGCGCTGTGATTAATGAGCGGAGCTTCAAGCGCGAGTTTGCGGAGAGCGTGGCGCTCATACTTGGGACAGCGCTCGCCACCTACCTCTTCGGCGACTTCCTAGGAAACCTCTTCGGAATACAGCAGGCTGTGAGCCTATTCTAACACAGCTACCCTTCTCTTATAATGCGCATAACCCGCGGAAGTATGCTTACACTGGGTATGATTAGGTCTGCGCCACCCTCCATGAACTGGTCAATCCTATCAACATCACCAACCCCGCCATACACGCCTGCAAACACGTAGCGGTCTTCAACCTTCTTAGCGTTCTGCCACATTATCAAATCAGCGGCAGAGTCCCCCACGTACATAACATCACCCACCATGCCCCTAGCAGCCTCTATCAAGGCGTATGGGCTCGGCTTCTCATACCTCTCCTTACTAACCATATCGCTGTTAACCAAGTCGGCTATGAAGACGCGTGCGCTGGGTTCAAAGTAGCTGAGCAGAGCGCCCATTGTCTTGCTGGTCTCCCACGAGCCGCGTCCAGTTGCGAGCCCCATCTTCTTAAAGACTAGGGAAAGCTCCCGCAGCGTCTCCTCATCAACTAGAAGCTTCTCTCCCTCTAGGCTACCATCCAGACTAAAGTACGGCCCACCTCTCCTGACGTGCTGGATATTCCGCGAGCCAAAGAATGCCTCGTCAAAGAATGTGACCAGCAGCCCCTCGCCGTATTTTCCTGGGTAGCCCAGAGCCCAGTTTATCGCTCTTATTATGCTCTCCGCGTCGCTTGTGTTGAGCTCTGGATAGACCAACGCCTCCTCTATCTCGCGGTAGCCCATACCAGTTCTCTCATATTGTTGCACCTTTATCTCAAGTGAGCGGAGTAGCTGCCTTATCTGGTCTTTAGTCATCTCCGTATGACCAGTGTTTTCTTCCAGTTTTCTCATAAGCTCGCTGGGGCTTACCCTGCTCTCTCCAGCGTTGTGATGGAGCTTCGCCAGCCTCTCTAAGCTCTCGCGGGGAGCATGTATAGCCAGCCACGTCGTCAATAGATGCACGGTATCCCAGTCGTTGTTAAAGCCACCCACACCGCGTATTGTGTAGATGGTCTCCAGCGATATACTATCCCTACTAAACTCCACGCCAGTTAAAGCGCGGACAAGCTCAGCAACAGTATATCTAATCGCCTCATCATAAGACGTGCGCGAATCTATCAACACACCATCGCAGTCAAAAACCGCGCTCTCCACACTTGATAGACGTTCAATAGAGTCATACCTAACATACGAGAGGCCTCGCGCTGTCCTGAGCTCAAAGTAGTTCCGCGCTTGGGACAAGGCTGTTCTTCTTCATCCGCAACATATATGCGGGCTGGTATTTAGGTCTGGGCTGCTCTCCATACACGGTCAAACTCCGCCTTAAAGAGCTTCGCCACATCATACCCCTCTATAACCACCATGTTCTCATCATTCCTCCTATCGCCGCTGAAGCTCCAGTTCATACTCCCAGTTACGACTATGTAGCCGTCTATTATCGCCACCTTGTGGTGCATTAGGTAGGGGTTGGAGTCCAGCCTCACATCCACGCCAGCGCTCCGCAACCGCTGATACTCACTACCTCTACTATAAGCGTTGTTGGCCTCAATAACCACCTTAACATCAACACCGCGCGCAGCAGCCCTTATGAGAGCCTCAGCGACATCATCCAGCGTGAAGCTGAATATCATCACATAAACACTCTCCTTCGCACCATCTATCAGCTTGATGAGCAGGTTTGAACACCCGCCACCTGGGGAGAAGCAGACCTCACTCACATACGCAGCCTCTGGCTGGACGGTTATGGTTATCCTCTCGGTAACTGTGGTGGGAGAGGTTGATACAACAGTCGCCGCAACCAATGATGTCTCTGTTATGGTTGTGGTTCTCTCCACCGCCAGCGTCGCAGTCTCTGTTATCCTCTCCAAAACCGTCTGAACATAAGTCTCCGTCAAGACCTCCCCTGGCTTAACAACCCAGCCAGCGGCAAAACCAGCAACTAACACCAGTAGGATAACCATGGCGGTGAAGAGATGCCGCATAGGAGGAACACCGTTAGTAGCCAGGTAAATATATTATGCCAGAAACAAGCCTGAGACACGCTTTGGGCAAGAATACAAAACGCTACCTGGTCGTAACGAAAAATAACACCAAGCTCACGCCACGCGATAGGGGTAGCGCAATCTCAGAACTACGCGAAGGGTTGCGTGATTCATGCAGGGTTGCTGACCTGAGAATATCACAAAACCACTTAGAGCTTGATATATTCTGCGATGAGCGTGGTTTGGAGAGAGCGGTAAGCATGCTAGACAGATTGTTCGGCGTTGTTGAGGTGAGAAACCTAAGTGATGAGAGGGATGTTCTGGATTTTGATAGTGCGGTGATGCGCGCTGTTGAGCTGTTTAACGGGGAGCGCTACTGGGAGGCTCACGAGGCTTTAGAAAGCTTGTGGAGAA
>WAQC01000041.1 GCA_015520425.1 Candidatus Pelearchaeum sp.
GCTCCCCGTGCTGGCTACAACCTTCTTCCAGCGATACGCAGCATTACCAAGAACAAACTGGTCATCAAACTTGGGCAGAACATCCATCATCCAAGCCGTGCCAGTCATCGGCCTACTACCATCAACCAGAAAAGCCTTCGGATACTTACTCGGCGAAAGAACAGGAATATCACTCTCAGGCCAAGTCCCAACCCGCGAAATCTTATACTTAGCAATAGCAGCATCATCAGCGACGTTCTCATCCCGAATCAACAAATTCTCAGGCTGGAACTTAACATCAAGCACCACACCCTCAATAGAAGTCGGAGTAATCTTCACACTCTTATTACCAACAGGGTCCTTAACCAGAAGCTCAGCAGCAGAGCCGACAAGCTCCATCCTCCCAGAACGCATGAACTCCTCAGCCTCAACAGCCCTAGCAGCAACCCTATCAACCACAATCTGCTCGCTGGAAATGACCGTCTGCTGCTCAGCCCGCACACTACGGCCAGCCATAAAAGCAACAGCCGCAGCAAGCGAGCCAGCAAGCGTAGCGAGAAAACTCCTCCTAGCCTTATGACCGCGACTCATATTCTCCAAACCTTGCCCAAAAAGCAACCCAGACCCTATTTAAGCTTTCAAAATCCGCAAACACTCCAAACCACTAGAAAAACACTAGAAACACATAGAACGATATACCACAGAATAATTCGCCAAAAATACCCACAAGAAGTAATACCCACAAAACACCAACACTGGCCAAGAAGCTAGAGACGAGCTTCAGAAACCTCCCTAGAGGGCGTAACAACCCAAACCCCCAGCTCCCTAGCCAGCTCAACAGCCTCAGGATGAGCCCACAACGCATAAACAACCCGCAGAACACGCCCACGAAGCAGCTCAGGCTCCCTCCCCAACAACACACCCAGCTTCCGCTCCAAAACCCTCAAATGCCTAGGAGAAAGCCGCGTCTTAACATCACCAATAACCACAAAATCATCACCAGCCCCATAAATATCAAACTCCACATATGGCCTAACAAGCCTATCCAAGACAACCTCCAAACCCCTCTCCCTAAGCCGAGCGGCCACAATATAATGAGCCTCCTCCTCAAGCGTCGTGCTAACACTATCAATAAAGCGAGCCACACTCCTCAAGCCCCGCTCCAGCCTACGCTGCCCCTCAGCCAGCCGCCTCTGCTCCTCAGCAAGCCGCTTCTGCTCTTCCGCAAGCCTCTTCTGTTCCTCAGCCAGCCTACGCTGCTCCTCAAAAAGCATATTCACACCCCGCGTAAGCTCGGCAACAGCAGCATCAAGCTTGGCCACCGCCTCCTCCAACCGAGCCTGACTCCGCCTAATATCCTCAATACCCAACAAACCCACAACAGCATACCTAAACTCCTCATCCTCCCTCAACAGGCGGAGAAACTCACCCCTATCCAAGCCCCAGCCCACACAAAAAACACCCAACCCGCTATAAAGCCATTTACAGAACCCCATAAACCACAAACAGCCAACGGATACAACGACAATCCCTACCGCTACGCCGCAGACCCCAAGACTAAATCTCTACAATCTCATCAGCAGGGATAAACCTCCTATACCAGCCATAGAATTTCTCACGAGTAGTTATATGAAGCTCAATAGGAGCCTCCACCCTCCTATAGACTTCCACCATCATCTCATACTTCTTCGCAAGATCACTAGTTACCACGAGAATATCAATATCGCTTGAAGCAGTATACCTACCCCTGATAACCGAGCCAAACACATATACCTCCACATCAGGGTCAAACCTTCTCAGAATATTCTTGACCTCAAACCCCACCTTTCTATAGTCTTTAAGGTATTCCAAGATTATGTCTTCATACCTTCTCGACAAGAGGCTTAAACACCTCCACTACAAACCGATGGATATCCCTAACCTCCTTCTCCTCAAGCCTCGCAATATAATGTAAATTAACCTCATCCTCAACCAGCCTTAACAACTCAGAGCTACCCTCACCTAGTACACGAATCAAAGACCTAAGAGAATGTGTTTTGAGATAACCTCCCTTCTTAACTAAGAGTTTGTAGTTGAGCATGAGCTGACAATATTGTTCAAGGTTAAAACAGCCAAATCCCATTCGCTTTCTTCAATTAGCCTTTTGGCATTACGCAGGAAGGCATCAGCCCTCCTCTTAATCAACTCCGCTTCGTCAGCCGACATGCTAATTGAAGAGACGGCCAAGCGTGTAAAAAATGTTGTTTCCATCTCTCTAGCCGAAAGTCAAACGTGTAATGCTGTTTAAGCCATCTAGAAGGGGCAGGCTTATTACCGTTGCTTAGTTAAGACGCGCAGCTAGAGCAGTTGATTCAGAAAATTTTGGAAGGAGCTAGGCATATGATGTCAGGTCAAGTACAATAACATTATGAGGGATGCGGTGAGAATCCATAAACAACATAACATGGCCCAACGACAAATGGGGGGCAATTCTAAACGCTTATATGGAGTAAGCAGTATATACGAAAACTAAGGGATGGCCAGGGCAGCGAAAGAAGCGGCTTGGAGAATAATATTACCAGAAATAAGGAAGATAGTAAAGGAAGAGCTGGAAGCCGAGATGAAAGCCCTGAAAGGGGAAATGGCAGGAGAATTCAAGGCGGTAAGAGCGGAGATAGAAGCAGTAAGGACTGAGTTGAAATCGGAGATTAGGAGGGTTGAGGAGAAGATTAAGGCTGTGGAAGAAAACTTATCCAATAGGATAGACTCGTTGGAGAAGCGTATAGACGTTGTTGAGAGGCTGGCTGTCTTGGAGGAGAAGGTTAGGGAGCTGGAGCAGAGACAGCGGTAATAATAATTAAGGCCAAGAAGATAATGACAGTACATCCAAGACATAGGCTATCCATCCTTTAGAACAGCCATTATGAAACGTTCATGCACGCAGTTTCCCGATATAGTAGAGCCTTTCTTATAATTGTTGTGAAATGCGCGGAGTCGTAGCGCATTATGAACCGTTGGGACGAACAGTACTGAACTGTTCCAGATGCTGAACGCTTCTTCCGAGTAAGCTCGTTTCAGGAAGAGATTAAGCCGTCTGAAAATGGTTTGTGTGCATGAAAAGGAGCTTAGTGCATGCAGCGCTACTCTTGACTGCTATGCTCGCTATACCGACGCTACTCATAGCTGCGCAGACACTACCCGCTGGAAGCATTGTTAAGAGCATAGCAAGCGGAGCCTGGTCAGACCCAGAGATATGGGAGCCGCACCCACCCAGAGAGGGAGACACCGTAATCATATCAGACGGGACAGCCGTGCTATACGATGTAGAGACATCACCAAAGCTGAAGCATGTTATAGTTGAGGGTAAGCTGGAGTTCAGCAGAGAGCTATCAACGGCACTAGTAGCGGGTAACATAACCATAGTTGAGCAAGGCTACATGGAGGTCGGCACACGAATGAACCCAATACCAGAGAATGTCAAGACGATGCTCATACTGGCAGCCACACGCGAGGGCGATGCTTCAATCATAGTCAGGGGGCAGCTCCAGATTCACGGCGCACCAGTAAAACCAACATTCACCAAACTAGCCACGACAGCAGCAGCTGGCAGCAGGGAGCTTGTCCTAGCAGAGCCCGTGAACTGGAAGCCTGGGAGCAGGGTTGTCATAACCTCCACCTCGTTAAACCCGCGCGAGACCGAGGAGAACGTTGTAGAACGTGTTGATGGTAATAGGGTCTTGTTGAGAGAGCCTCTCCGTTACCTGCATGAAGGCGGTGGCCTAGCGAGCGGTGAGGTTGCCCTCCTAACGCGGAACGTTTTGATAACCAGCCTCAACCCCGACATACACGCGGCGGGCATCATGTTCATGCGCGGAGCTATTGGAGGCATAAGCTACGCAGAGCTCCGAGACCTTGGTGCCAGGGATATTCTAGGAAAGTACCCGATACACTTCCACCACGTTAGGGGAAGCATGAGGGGAACAGTGATAGAGGGCGTCGCGATATGGAACTCTAACAACAGATTCATCACAATACACGACACCGACGGCATAATCGTGAGAAACTCAGTAGGCTACAAGGCGATAGGGCATGGATTCTTCCTTGAGGATGGAAACGAGATGTATAACGCGCTGATTAACAACATCGCAATACTCACGCTGCCTGGGAGAATAAGGCCAGACGACGCTAGGGCTTCTGGATTCTGGATACAAAACCCAGTGAATAGAATAATCAACAACATAGCGGTAAGCTCATACGGCGCTGGATTTGACCTCGCAATACCAATCAGAGCACCAGAGGTTATCCCAATGGACATAGACAACCTACGCGAGAGTAGCTGGCGCACACTCAGCCCGCGAGTATTGAAGATACTCGCATTCATGGGGAACGAGGCTCATAGCAACAGGCTGGACGGGGTTAGACTGTATAGGCTCGCCAAGACACAGGCTGATGATGGGATGAACGTATTCACCAACCTAAAACTATGGCGTAATGGTGCTACTGGTATGCGCATAACAGCCAGCGAAGCAGTAATTGAAGACTCGCTCTTCTTCGGAAACAGGGGCGGCAACCTAATCCTTGACGGCGTTAACGTGAGAATGGACAACCTAACGCTAAGGGGCGAAATAGCAACAACACTAGTAGTAGGCAAGTATCGCGTAGCCCCATTCGGCCTAATGTTCACTGGGACTGACATAAAGGTTTCTAACAGCTTCTTCGCTGGACATGCCACGAAGGGAAATGTGGCGTCGGCAGACATAATCCACCTACCACCCAGATTCCCGCTGGAGGTTTACATGAGCATAACTGACACGACGCTAGGTAGTGAGAGGCAAATAATCTTCGGCTATCCACTAAACGCCAAGAGCCGCATAGAGGTGAGAAACGTCAATGGTGAGAGCTACACGCTATACAGATACGACACCGAGTATTGCAGCACGTGGCGTCTTGATGTGCCGAGCATGGCGCTCAAATGCCCCGCATAACAAAACACCACAATTTTTTCATAAAAATTTTATTTACTCCTATATCTTAACGAGCTCTCCACCAGCCTTGTAATGTTCCAGCATCTCAGGACTTACTACATGGAACTCAAAGGGCTCTCTGAAACCTCTGAGCCAGAGTTCCTTGAGAACCAGGCCTGGCTGCATCCGCGTAACAACAAGTATATCAACATCACTCGCGAGCGTGTAGTCTCCACGCGCTACAGAGCCGAAGATGTAAAGCTCGGCTTCAGGGTCAAGGCTATGTACTGCACGCTTCAAGTCTTCTAGATGTTGTTTTAGGTTGCTGAAGAAACGCTGGCGTCGGCGGGCCTCTTCAACAAACATCTCTCAACCTACCTAGAATATCTTCAACAGCTAGATAAAGCCTTTCAGCCTCCTCGCGGCTAAACTCCCTCCGCCACGTAGCGCGATGTTATGTACGCATCTTCAAGAACCGAGAGCTCCATCAAGTACCGCTCCATTACATAAGAGACCGTAGCTCTGCATCTCTCATTGGCGGCTTCTGTCAAAAGCTCCAGAAGACGCCTAACACTATGCGTCCAGGGAAACTTTACGCCGAGCAGGAGGAGCTTATGCTTAAGATATAGTTGAAGAGCTTGCTCCAGGCTAAAAGCCGCCAAGCCATAAAGCCCTTGCTCAAATTGCATTTTAGCTGTCATCATGAACTCTGAAGACCTCTTAGCCAGGTGCTGCGCCTCATCCCTGCTTGACAAACCCCCAACCTACGTCCCTGCCGCAACTCATCTATTAATATCCCTTAAGTCTTGAATCACTATTATCTTTGCTCATGATGATACCTACACTACCGTCGGCGAGCAGTAGCCTGTCTCTATGTGGTAATGCTTATTTCCTCAGTTAAGGATATAAGACCTAGCGACGATGATTGACATGGAGAGCAGGAGAGGACATGGAGCTGAAGGAAGACTTCCTCCGCCTCCTTAAGGAGGATGAGGAGTTTAGATACGCGGTAGCTGGTTTCCTCGGTTTTAGGGAAGTTCTTGAGAGGATAGACCGCAACACCGAGGCTATAAAATCTCTACAGGAGCAGGTAGCGGAGAATAGTAGGGATATTAAAGCGCTTCAAGAAGAAGTAAAAAGCTTACAGGAAGAAGTAAGAAGCTTGCAGGAGCAGGTTCTCCAGAATAGTAGAGATATTAAAGTAATGCAAGAAGAAATCAGAGACCTACAGAAACAGGTTAGAAATTTGCAGGAGCAGGTAGCAGGGCTTAGGCATACTGTGGTGGCGCTTGGTGCTAGATGGGGTATTCTATCGGAGACCGCGTTTAGAGAGGGGCTACGCGGCATAGTGGAGCAGCACTTCGGCGGCCGCGTTACAAAGTGGATTGCATCAGATAAAGAGGGCATCGTCTACGGCCACCCATCAATAATCGAGATAGACCTGGTTGTGCGGGACCTTGAGCATGTGTTGGTGGAGGTGAAGTCAAGCGTTAGTAAGGGCGATGTGGCGGAACTACAGAGGATAGCCCAGCTATACGAGAAAGAGACGGGAATAAAACCAAAGCTGGCCATAGTCTCGCCTTACATAGATGAGAAAGCTAGGGAGCTGGCCAGAGAAGTGGGGATAGAAACATACATCCCTGCATAGGATATGGGGCCGGTGGGATTCGAACCTTATCGGCAGGCTTTTGAAGCCTGGCTCACGACCTCCGCCGTGTGAGGGCGGCGTCATAGCCGCTAGACCACGGCCCCAATCGTTTGGGGGTTGTCGGGTTTTTATATGTATCTTCATGATGGTTCCCTTATACTGCGTGTTTTCTGGTTTCTGTTCGTGCTTCTAGGCTGAATGTGGCTATGGTGATTGTTGTTAGGATTGCTGTTAGGTAGAGTCCCCAGCTGAATGTTCCTGTTGCGTCTCTTATCATGCCTGTTAGGTATGGTGATATGAGGGAGCCTATGAAGTGTATGCCGTTCATCATCCCGAAGGCTGTTCCCAGCATTTGTTCCTCCACGTGGTGGCTGAGGGCTGCGAAGAGGGGCGACCACACCGCCCAGATGAACGCGCCTAACGCAGCTACGAGTAGCGTTATTTGGTATAGTGGTGTTTTGACTGTTATGGCGTAGCCCAGTGTTGCTGCTGTGAGAGCTGCGAGGGCTGCGAAGGACGCGGCGACATAGCCTCGCGCTACCCCATGCTTCCAAGCCCAGTCGCTTATCAGGCCAGCGGCTATTAGGCCTGGTATCCCAGCCAGGCCGACTAGCGAGGATATGATTGAGGAGAAGGCTACGCTCTCCACGCCGTATTCCGCTAGTATTGTCGGCATCCATATCGCCGCTACCCAGAGCGCATATACCATTGGTATCCCGCCTATGTAGAAGAGCCAGAGTTCGCGGCGTGTGAGTAGCGCGCTTCTATTTACCTCGGTTGTTTCGCTACCTATTCTCGGCGGCTCGTGTAGGAAGAGGGCGAATACCGCGGCCATTATGAGGGGTGGGATGGCCAAGATTTGGAAGACCGCTCTCCAGCCCATCAGCTCGGATACCCAGCCGCTCAGCACCATCCCAACGCCCAGCCCAGTCCCAAGCCCAGAGAACGTAACCCCCTGGCCGACGCCCAGCCGCTTCCTAGGGGTTACCACAGTCACCAGCGGCCTGTCGTTGCCGAAGTAGAAGCCATGAACAATTCCAGAAGCTAGGCGCGCCGCGAATAGTTCCGCGAATCCCCTAGCTATGGATGTCCAGTAGGATGTTATTGACCAGAAGATGCAGGCTATTATGAGGATGCGCTTCCTTCCTAGTCTCTCGCCTAGGTATCCAGCGGGGAGCTGCATGGCTGTGTATGCGTAGAAATAGGCGTTAGCCAGTAGGCCAGCCTCCCCATGCGTTAGGCTTAGCTCCCCTATGAGCGTGGGTAGTATTGGTGAGAGGGATACGCGTATGAGGTAGATGATTACCCAGCCTGAGAAGAGCATCAGCCATACGCGGATGTAGTGCTGCATGTTTTACAGTGCAGGATGCCCTCCGCGTATTATTAGATATGCACTACTTTCTTGCCCCTAGGCTGTGGGATTATCCTCATCCTACCGCCTTCGTGTATCTTCTCCAGCTCGCGGCCCGCGAAGAGCCAGTCAAGGAAAACGGCCAGCGCAGCGACCTCGCTATGCGGCTGGTTTGTCACAGCCACGTTATAGTCGGCGAGCCTGTATGTTTCTGCTCTAACCTTTGGGCCTCCAACTATGACCAGCATATCCCTACTGGCTTGCTCTAGCCTGAGCTGTTGTATGACTTGCTGTAGCGGTAGGCCGTACATGGTGAGATGGACGACAGCGCGGTTGTTGTTTTTCCACTCCTTGACGAGGCTTACCCAGTTTTCCGTGTAGCTTGCCTTGAAGCTTCCTCCCCACTGTTGAGAGACCTTGTTAATGCTCTCAACAACCGCGTCATCTCTATCGCCTGCTATGATTATCTCGTCAGCCCCGAAAGCGCGTGCAGCCAGCCCCACGTGTGTGGTTATGCGCTCATCCCTGCCGACGCGGTGGCCGAGACGTAGAACAACGACGAGGGGCAAGGAGGAAGACCTTACTGGAGATTCTTCTCCAACTCCATTATCTTTCGCTGCAAAGCCTCAATAACCTTGCTGTTATCAACTATGAGGAGCGTCTTTCCGCATTTGGGGCATTTGAAGAGTATATCCATAGCTTCTTCAAAGGTGTATTTCCTACATCCCTCAGTTCCGCACCAGTATATCTGATGCGTCTGCTCGTGCTCCAGCCTTGCCTTGAGCCGCTCATACACGCGGCGCATCTGCGTCTTGGCGAACCCTATAACCTGGTCCTGCTGGACACGCCACTTAAAGACGCGATGCCCACTATCCTTCTCGCGATACACATCATAAGCTATGAGCCCAAGGTCGTTGAGCCTATGTAATATTTTGCGCAGCTCTTTAACGTCCATGTTCAGCTTCTGGGAAAGCTCGTCATCGCTCAGCGAGGGCTTCTTCATCAGGAGCTTTACAGCCCTCGCGGCATCCTCGCCTCCGACCAGCTTCACCATACTCAGGAAGGCATCCTCATCAACTATGATTAGCAACCTATCTTCCCCACCCCTCTAATCCTTAAATACCAACACACGCGAAGAGCGCATCCACACAATATAACAACGGCTTAGCTTATTAGCTTTTCCAAATAAACCCGAAAACGCTAGGTAACCAACCCAAAAGCACCCAAAGGGGACAAAACATAGCTAGCTAAAGAGTAGCAATTAGTGGGCCGGGCCGGATTTGAACCGGCGACCTCCACCGCGTCAGGGTGGCGTCATGCGCCAGGCTAGACCACCGGCCCTTTGACTATGAGAGAAGTTTCCTATTTAAAGAGTTTCAGTTTCTATTATAACGTCTGCGCACCCCCTTCTGTTTCCCGTTTCTCATTCCAGTTTTACAATTTTAGCTTGTATGTATGTTGGTCCTTCATAATCGTCTGGATATTGTTTTTCAAATTCATCTAGAGCTTTATAGTACATGTTTAACGCTTCATCTATGTTTCCCGCCACTTCATGAGCTTCTGCTATAAGAATTAATGCGCCTATTGAAGATGGATTCAAGCTAAGCATCTTGTTCCCTATAGCTAGTACTTCACTTATCTTTCTCTTTGTTAATAATATACTTCCCCGCATGAATAAGTTTGATTCATCCACATCAGGTCTTGAACC
>WAQC01000042.1 GCA_015520425.1 Candidatus Pelearchaeum sp.
CCTTGGGGTAGGTTGGCCACGTGTTACTGAGCCGTACGCCAGGCCCGCGGGTGGCCGCGAGCCTAAGACTTGCATGGCTTAGTCCCACCCAGATAGCGGTGAGGTCCGGCAGGATCAACCGGAGTCGTGCCTGGGGAGGGTTGCAAGGGTCGGGGGTTGTGGGGTGTACGGGGGCGTTTGGGCCCGTGCTCGGACCTAAGTGTGATTTTTGTGAGTGTCCTTAGGTCCTCATTTTGTTACCACGGTAGGAGGCCGTTTCTTCATCCGTGGGGAGGGCCTCTCCCCATGTTTGAAACGGTACCGCCGTCGGGAACCGTGGCGCAGATGTAGGTATGTTTGCCTGATTTAAATACTTTAACGATTCTTAACAATGGTTTAGCAGCGCTGGCGGGGTTTTCAGCCCTTTTGCGGCATTATTTCACGTTATTAACCCTGTAGTCGTTGAAGAAGCCGCGTAAGCTGGCGCATACGCCTAGCAGGTAGGGCTTGACGACCAGGTCCCAAGGCGTTACTATACGCCAGGCCCCAGCCTCTTTCAAGAGTATGCACTCGGCTGGGCTTTTATACACTGTTGCCCAAGCCCATGAAACATCAATGTCTCCATCAACTATGAGGGGCTCGGCCAGGGGGAGGTTCTCAACCCGCGTACTAAAGAACTCCCCAGGCTTCTCCTTAAGCGTCATCAAGCCCTGCAGGGTGAACATGTATTCAAAGATTGAGCGGTCGTCCACGATTGCTGGCCATTCTATTAGGCCTGTAACTACTACGCGCCGTACATAGTTTGCGTACATTATGCTGACGAGCTCTTCTAGCGTGGCGTCTGGGTTTATTGTTACTGCTTTGCTGGAGACCTCGCGGAGTGTTATGCCTGTATTGATGTTGAAGCGTGTCATGTATCGTATTATGTCGCGGAACGATACCACGCCGACTATTTTTCCGTCTTCATCAACTATGCAGGCGTTGCCAAGCCCTGACCTTATCAGGAGCTCAAGAAGCTCGGCTAGGCTGCTCTCTTGCCCGACCCTAGGCACGTCCCTTATCATGATGTCGCCTACTCTCATTGTTATGAGCGCTTCGTATCCAAATTTTCTACCACGATGTAGTAAGTTTAGTAGCTGCTTTCCGATAA
Organism: Candidatus Pelearchaeum sp.; assembly: GCA_015520425.1. Lineage (GTDB taxonomy): Archaea > Thermoproteota > Nitrososphaeria_A > Caldarchaeales > Caldarchaeaceae > Pelearchaeum. The sequence continues at coordinate 1,130 of WAQC01000042.1, forward strand.
TCATCCCGACTATACGCGAGTCGCGTACTACTGGGAGGAAGTCAATCTGCCTGAGCGGGAGGAGTGAGTAAGCGTCAAGGAGAGGCATATCTTCGGTTACCGTCGGGGCGCCTCGCTCTAGCACCCAGGGGAGGAAATGTAGGAACAAAGATTACGTCAACTCGTGGATTTTTGATGTTGGTGATTTTGATTTAAGTGTTGTGAATCGGAGATGCTTATTTTAGCGTCAAAATGCGAAATACGCTATGCATTTTTACTTTTCACATAGGCTATATTTCTTATAGTTTATTCACGGGTTAAATCGTGTAGCATTCCGAAGAACCATTCTAAAGTTGTTGTGTTTCTCGTTAATGGCTTTTAACGTTCAAGTGTGAAGGAGTATGTGTGCCCAAATACAGTTGCAGGAACATCCTGAGAACAGGCGCGCGGCTGGTACTACGCTGGTGATAGACGCTGAGGAACGGGAGCTACGTAAGCGCTTCGTGCAATTTACGAGGGAAGACGAGGAGCTTCTGAAAGAGCTTAACAGCCTCTTTAAAGACGTGGCTGATAGATTTGTGGAGAGGTTCTACGCGCATCTACAGAAATTTGAAGACACGCGGCAGCTACTCTCCACGCCAGGCATAGTCCAGAGGCTCATGAATCTACAGAAACAATACCTAATACGCCTCTCTGAGGGGAATTATGATGCCGAGTATTTTGAGGAGAGGCTACGGATAGGGAAAACCCACGATAGGATAAACCTCCTGCCCAAATACTACCTAGGCGCGTATGTCCTCTATTGGAACGAGATAATCCCAGAGATTGTCAAGAGATACTGGATGAGGCCTGGCAAGCTCTCTAAGGTTCTGCTGGCGTTTCTGAAGATATTGAATATAGACATGCAACTGGTTATAGACGCGTATATAGACTCCTACATCTCGCGGCTGCTGGAGATAGGCAAGGGGCTTGAGACAACTGGCCAGCAGCTGTCATCGTCAAGTGATGAGGTTAGGGCGTCAATAGAGCAGATTTCCAATAGTATCTCTGAGATAGCGAAGGGTGTTCAGACGCAGTCGCAGAATTTGGCTGAGATTAATAACGTCTCTAAGGAGTCTGCTGCGGTTGCGCGTAGTGCTCATGAGAAAGCTAAGGAGATAACAGCTATGGCTGCGCAGGGGGCTTCTATGACCAGCGAGGCCACTGAGAAGCTTAACAGAATAAAGGAAAGCGTAATGGCGTCCAGCGAGAGTATCAAGGCGCTGGCTGAGAAATCGCGGCATGTTACGACGATACTTGAGGTTATTAACAAGATTGTTGACCAGACGAATCTCCTGGCTCTTAACGCTGCTATTGAGGCGGCGAAGGCTGGTGAGGCTGGGCGGAGCTTTGCGGTGGTTGCTGACGAGGTTAGGCGCTTGTCTGACGACTCCTCAAAAGCGACCGAGAAGATTTCGCGCATAATAGAGGATGTGATAGGCGAGATAGAGAACGCTACCAAGCTGATGGAGACTAGCAGTAGTGAGGTTAATGAGAGCGCAGACACAATCAATAAGACGCTTGTGGCTTTGCAGAATATAGCCAACAACACCAGCGAGGTTGCCAGTAGTGTTTCAACGGTTATGCAGAACGTGGAGAACATATCCAACGCCATCAACGAGCTTGCCTCAATAGCCGAGGAGAACGCCGCGGCAGTTGAGCAGGTTTCGGCAGCTACCGAGCAGCAGACGAGCGCAACCGAGCAGCTTGCTGGGATAGCGCAGCAGCTCGCCCAGTCTGCGGAGAAGCTGGTCATGGTGGCTACAAGATACGACAAGAAGCTGTCGCACCGCGCGCAGAACTAGGAGCGGGCGACCAACCCCTAACTACCTATTCTTTAATTTAATAATATCGTATTATATGCGGTCATGGGGAACTATTATATAAAGCGGGAATAGCCTAAAGAATCCCCGAAACCAAGCCCCCGTTTTCGTTCGGAGAGGGTTTAATACCATCCCCTCCGTACATCGGATAGAGAGTATTCTGCATGGTTAAGGGGGATGGTAAGCGTATGAGTAAGTCTAAACGGGCGGAGAGGCGTAAGACTGCAAAGAAGAAGGAGAAGGAGGCGGCCGAGCCTGAGGCTAAGCCCTTCAGCATACTCCAGCACAGCCTTGTCCCGAAGCATGAGATACTGAGCGAGGAGGAGAAGAAGCAGCTCCTTGAGAGGCTGGGAATAACCCCCCAGCAGCTCCCCTACATACTGATAACCGACCCTGTGGTGAAGCAGCTCGGCGCTAAGCTGGGTGATGTAATCAAGATAACGCGCGAGTCGGAGACAGCTGGCGAGGCTATTTATTATAGGGTCGTGATGAGGGAGGCGTAGAATATGCAGCAGGCTGTTCCTAAGCTAAGTCAGGAAGACCTCTGGGAGGTAATGCGCGCGTTTATAGAGGAGGAAGGGCTGGTCCAGCATCATCTAAAATCTTACAACTACTTTGTCCGCGAGGGGCTGCAGGAGCTTATCAACTCGTTGGGCGACCAGGAGATTAGGACGCGTCATGGGACTGTGGTGCTTAAGTTTGGCCAGGTGGAGATAGGTAGCCCCCGCGTTGTGGAGATTGACGGCACGATTAATGAGCGGCTCTACCCAGCGGAGGCGCGGCTCAGAAACCTCACCTACGAGGCGCCAATCTACGTGAAGATGAGCCTCTACATAGACGGCAGGAGAATATCCAGCGAGAAGGTGGAGATAGGAAGTATACCCGTTATGGTCAAGTCCGAGATATGCCCGCTCTCCAAGATGACGCCAGACGAGCTCATGGCCGTTGGCGAAGACCCGCGCGACCCAGGTGGTTACTTCATAATAAACGGCTCTGAGCGTGTGGTGGTTGCGATAGAAGACCTGGCGCCCAACAGGATAATGGTAACGCGCAAAGACACCAACGGCAAGGCACAATACACCGCTGTTGTCCTCTCCTCTGCGCATGGGAGGCAGGTTAGGGTTGAGGTCAACTATAAGGAGGGTAATCCGATTAGGGTATTCTTCTCACGCATCTATAAGGGGATACCAGCGATAATAATGCTCCGCGCCCTTGGGATGACTAATGACCGCGATATAGTGAATATGATTTCGCCGCGTAAGGAGGTGCAGGAGCTTCTTGAGCCCTCCTTCAGGGAGGCCGAGGGCGTGGAGAGCGCTGAGGAGGCTCTCCGCTACATAGGCAACAGGGTTGCTCTTGGCTATGCCGAGGAGTATAGGATGGAGCGCGCCGAGCAGATGATAGACAGCGTCTTCCTACTCCACGTAGGCACAACGAAGGCCGCGCGCTACAACAAGGCAGTATATCTCTGCGAGATGATAGGCATGGTTCTTGAGACGAGCCTCGGCCTGAGAACACCCAGCGACAAGGACCACTACGCCAACAAGAGGGTTAAGCTGGAGTCCCCACTACTGACGGAGCTATACCGCATGGCCTTGATGAAGCTCATCCGCGACATAAGGTATCAGCTTGAGCGCATAATCGCTACGCGCCAGCCTGTTGGTATCTCCACATTCGTCAGGCCAGGAATAGTTACAGACTTTGTGCGCCACGCCTTCGCTACTGGGAACTGGCCTGGCGGCAGGGTTGGGGTTACCCAGCTCCTCAACAGGACGAACTACCTCGCGACGCTGAGCCACCTGAGGCGCGTCCAGTCGCCGCTTAGCAGGGGCCAGCCCCACTTTGAGGCGCGCGACCTGCATGGGACTCACTGGGGGCGGCTCTGTCCCAGCGAGACCCCTGAGGGAAGCAACGCTGGGCTTGTGAAGAACCTAGCCCTGAGCGCGGAGTTCTCGTTCCAGACCAACAGGCGCGATGTGCTGGACAAGCTCTTCCAGCTTGGTGTAATCCCTCTCGCCGAGGTAATCTCTAGGAGACGCCAGATACCCAGCACGAAGGTCTTCGTTGACGGCCTGCTGGTCGGCTACCATAACAACGGCCAGTGGCTGGCCAGCGAGATACGCAGACTACGCCGCGAGGGCGAGGTGAATAGCAACGTCAATGTTGCTGTCTATGTGTATGAGCATGTCCAGGAGGTCTGGATTAACACTGACGAGGGCAGGGTTAGGCGTCCAGTGATAGTTGTTGAGCGTGGCCAGCCTAGGCTCAAGCCCACGCACATAGAGCAGTTGAGGAATAAGACTACCCGCTTCAGGGATTTGGTGAGCCTTGGGATAATTGAGTTCCTAGACGCCGAGGAGGAGGAGAATGCCTACGTCGCGCTTACCCCAGACAAGCTTACGCAGGAGCATACCCATCTTGAGGTCTCGCCCTACGCCATGCTGGGGGCGGTTGTCTCAGTAATCCCATACGCCCAGCACAACCAGTCGCCGCGCAACGTGTATGAGGGAGCTATGGGCAAGCAGGCTCTAGGAATCTTCGCCTCCAACTACGACCTGAGAACAGACTCGCGCATGCACCTCCTAATCTACCCGCAGAAGCCTATAGTAACCACAAAGGCGGCGGAGTTCGTCGGCCTGAACTCACGCCCATCAGGCCAGAACATGGTTGTCGCGGTGCTTACGGGCCAGGGCTATAACATGGAGGACGCTGTTGTGCTTAACAAGTCGTCTGTTGAGCGTGGCCTTGGGCTCTCTATAAGCTATAGGACATACGAGGTGGAGGCACGGCCCTACCTAGGCGGCCAGCGCGACAAGTTCGGAATCCCAGACCCAAGCGTTCGCGGCTATCGCGGCGAGCAGTATTATCGCGTGCTTGATAGTGATGGCTTCGCCCACGTTGAGGCTGACGTGAGCGGCGGTACGGTGATTATAGGGATGATGAGCCCGCCGCGCTTCATGGAGGAATACCAGCGCGTCCCGACCCGCGAGATGGTCTGGCGCGACACCTCCGAGGCCGTAAGGCCATCTGAGAGCGGCGTAGTTGATGCTATATTCGTCACCCACACAGCTGAGGGCAACAAGCTGGCCAAGGCGCGTGTGAGAACCACGTGCTTCACGGAGATTGGTGATAAGTTCTCCTCGCGGCATGGTCAGAAGGGTGTTGTCGGGATGCTCTTCCCGCATGAGGACATGCCTTACACGAAGGAGGGGGTAGTCCCAGACCTGCTCATAAATCCGCACGCGTTCCCCTCAAGAATGACCGTTGGCCAGCTCCTTGAAAGCCTAGCGGGCAAGCTGGGCGCCCTGAAGGGAGAGCTGATAGACGGCACACCCTTCATGGGCAAGCCATACGAGGAGATTAAGCGCGAGCTTGAGGAGCTGGGCTTCAAGAGCTCTGGCAAGGAGATACTATACAACGGCATAACAGGCAGGCGCTACGAGGCTGAAATCTTCATAGGCGTCGTCTACTACCAGCGTCTCCACCACTTGGTTAGGGATAAGATACACGCCAGAGCGCGTGGTCAGGTGCAGATGCTCACGCGCCAGCCTACGGAGGGCAGAGCGAGGGGCGGTGGCCTGAAGTTCGGAGAGATGGAGCGCGACTGCCTCATAGCGTATGGAGCGTCCTACCTACTTCTAGACAGGCTACTTGAGCAGAGCGACAAATACATGGCACACTTCTGCGAAAAATGCGGGCTACCAGCTTATTACGACCTTAAGCAAGAACGCTACGTCTGTCCTGTAGATGGTAAAGACGCCAAGGTAAGGCCTGTAACGATGAGTTACGCCTTCTACCTGCTGCTGAACGAGTTGCTCAGCATGGGGCTTAGGGTGAAGATAGAGATGGAGGAGCTTCCACCAACGTAGGAGGGTGGTGAGGTGTGATGAGCTACACAGCATCAATCGCCGCAATCCGCTTCGGCATACTCTCGCCAGACCTCATCAGGAAGATGAGCGTCGCCGAGATAAGCTCACCAGACACCTACGACGAGGACGGTATGCCAATCCCAACAGGCGTGATGGACCCCCGCCTAGGGACGCTGGAGCCAGGCCAGCGATGCAAGACCTGTGGAAACACATACCTAGGCTGCCCAGGCCACTTCGGGCACATAGAGCTACCAGTCCCAGTCATCCACGTAGGCTTCGCCAAGACAATATACGAGCTGCTGAAATGCACATGCCGCTCATGCGGTAGGATTCTTCTCTCAGAAGACCAGATAAGCCAGTTCAAGGAGGAGATTGAACGCTTACAGCAGCAGGGGAGGCCGTATAGGCATGTCTTCTTCAGGGTTAAGCAACGCGCCATGGCCGAGCAGGTCTGCCCCCACTGCGGCGAGAAACAGCTCAAGATAGAGCTGGAGAAGCCCGTAACAATAGTGGAGGTAACAGACTCAGGGCCCGTGAGGCTTCACGCCAGCACCGTGAGGTCCCGCCTAGAGCGCATACCAGATGACGACCTGAGGCTTCTGGACATCAACCCAGAAACCTCAAGGCCAGAGTGGATGGTCCTAACAGTCCTCCCAGTACCGCCAGTTTATGTCAGGCCATCCATAACGCTTGAGTCTGGCTTCAGGTCTGAGGACGACTTGACCCACAAGCTCGTTGACATTCTCCGCGTGGCCCAGAGGCTTCGCGAGAACATCAACGCTGGCTCGCCATCGCCAGTAATCGCCGAGCTGTCAGACCTACTGCAATACCACGTAACCACCTACATCAACAACGAGGCGGTGGGAACCTCGCCAGCCATGCACAGGTCTGGCCGCGTCCTGAAGACGCTCGCGCAACGCCTCAAAGGCAAGGAGGGCAGGTTCAGGCTCAACCTCTCAGGAAAGCGTGTAGATTTCTCGGCACGCACAGTAATCTCACCAGACATCAACATAGGCGTAAACGAGGTCGGCGTCCCAGTAGAGATAGCCATGCAGCTCACGGTAGCGGAGAAGGTTACTATATGGAACGTGGAGCGCCTCCGCCAGCTCGTGAGGAACGGGCCAGACAAGTATCCAGGGGCTAAGTATGTTGTTAGGCCTGATGGGAAGCGTATCAGGCTTAAGTTTGTTCATGACCTTGAGGAGCTTGCCAACGCGCTGGAGCCAGGCTACACGGTGGAGCGCCACCTACAGAACGGCGACATAGTGCTCTTCAACCGCCAGCCATCGCTGCACAGGATGTCAATAATGGCGCACATCGTTAGAGTTCTGCCTTATAGGACGTTTAGGCTTAACCTAGCTGTATGCACGCCGTATAACGCTGACTTTGACGGGGATGAGATGAACCTCCACGTGCCGCAGAGTGAGGAGGCGCAGACCGAGGCTAGGATACTCCTGCTCGTCCAGAATAATATCATCTCGCCGCGCTACGGCGCTCCAATCATCGGAGCCATACGCGACTTCCTAACCTCAATGTACCTCCTGACGCGCGAGGGAACGACATTCACCAAGCGCGAGATGGCCCAGCTACTTGCGGCGATAAAGTATTCAGGCCCAATACCAGAGCCCGCAATCAAGAAACCAGAGCCGCGCTGGACGGGTAAGCAGATATTCAGCCTACTCCTGCCGAAGGACTTTAACCACACGTTCAGGTCTTCCTTTGACCCCAACAGGCCTGTGGTTATCCGAAACGGGGAGCTTGTGGAGGGTGTTATAGACAAGAACGCCATAGGGATAGAGAAGGCTAACAGCATACTGCATAGGCTTGCCCGTGATTATGGTAATGAGGTTGCCCGCGAGTTCTTGGACAGGGTTGTGAGGCTTGCCAACACCTACTTGGAGATTCACGGCTTCACCTTCTCGGTTGAAGACCTAACAGTGCCGCGCGAGGCGTATGAGGAGATTTCCAGGGTCTTGAGGCAGACTGAGGACGACTTCCTCAAGCTTAAGACCGAGTATGAGCGTGGGAAGCGCGAGATACCGCCTGGGATGACCGAGACGCAGGCGTTTGAGTCCGATGTCCTACAGCTCCTGAGCGAGGCCAGGGACACCGCTGGGCGTATAGTCCGCTCTAAGATATCGCAGGAGAGTAGTGCAGTCATAATGGCTAGGACAGGCGCGCGTGGGACGCTCCTGAACATAGACCAGATGGTCGCAGTGGTGGGCCAGCAGTCGGTGAGGCGTGAGAGGATACACAGGGGCTTCAACGGCAGGGTTCTCACCTTCTTCAAGAAGGGAGACCTCTCACCAAGGGCGCGCGGCTTCGTCTATAACTCATTCGTCTCAGGCCTAGACCCGATAGAGTTCTTCTTCCACGCCGTAGGAGGCAGGGACGGGCTGGTGGATACAGCGGTTAGAACCCAGCAGAGCGGCTACATGCAGCGCAGGCTAATCAACGCCCTAGAGTCGCTCTACATAGACTATGACGGCACGGTGAGGACAGCAGACGAGAAGAGGATAATCCAGTTCCTCTACGGCGAGGATGGCGTAGACCCAGCGAAGAGCGACCATGGTATTGTTGTCTCGCCTGACGCTCTGATAAACAAGCTGGCCCCAACAATCAAGGGCGGCGCGGCGGCCAAGGAGGAGTATATTGAGGAGAAGGCCCGCGAGTATGGCCAGCGTCTCCCGCCGAAGATTGTGCGCGAGCTCTCGGCGGCTCTGAAGAATAGCAAGGCCACGCGCGAGCTTGTGGATAAGGCGTTTGAGGAGCTTGAGCGGCGCTATAACGAGTCGCGTGTTGAGCCTGGGGACGCTGTGGGCGTTATAACTGCCCAATCCATAGGCGAGCCTGGAACCCAGCTCACGCTCAGGACATTCCACTTCGCTGGAGTGCGCGAGCAGAGCATCCTCCTAGGGCTTCCAAGGCTGATAGAGATAGTGGATGCGCGGAGAACACCCTCAACGCCGTTCATGCGCCTGCCCCTAGCTGGCGAGTATGCCCACAACCTAGCCAAGGCGAAGAAGCTGGCGAAGCAGCTCCAGTTCACCAAGTTCGGCGACCTAATTGAGGAGATGTCGGTCAACTACAAGCGGGGCACGCTCATCATAAAGCTAAACAGGGAGATAATGGAGGATAGGGGGATAACCAAGAGGGATATTGAGAAGGCGCTCAAGCTCTTTGAGGGGAAGGTGGATGAGGATGGTGAGACGGTTACGATAAAGCTGAAGGAGGATATGCTGCTGAATATTAACAAGCTGAAGGAGAGGCTTGACGTAATCAAGGTTAAGGGTGTTAGGAAGATTAAGAGGGCGATAGTGAAGCAGGAGAAGGACGGCTACGTGATAGAGACCGAGGGCTCAAACCTGAAGGAGATTCTGGAGATTCCTGGGATAGACCACGCCCGCGTGGAGACAAACGACATCTACGAGATTGCCGAGGTTCTGGGTATTGAGGCTGCCAGGAACGCGATAATCAAGGAAGCTAAGAACGTAATGCGCGAGCAGGGGCTTGACGTGGATATACGGCATCTACTGCTCCTGGCTGATATGATGACAGTGAGCGGCGCTGTTAGGCAGATAGGCAGGCACGGCGTGGTGAAGCTGAAGAGCAGCGTCCTAGCTAGGGCGGCGTTTGAGATAAGCGTCCAGACATTGATGGATGCCGCTGCGCGCGGCGAGGTGGACAACCTAAGAGGAAACGTGGAGCGCATACTGATTGGAAAGGAGATACCCGTCGGAACAGGCATGGTAACGCTCCTGATGATGCACGCCGCAGGCCAGGAGGAGAACCAAAACAACAACCAGCAGTAGCTCTTTTTGGTTTTCTCCCTCTCTCCTTTTTAGAATATCGTGTCAATTATTATCGCTAGGAAGAGCAGCGCCAGGTGTGGGCTGCTGAACTTGAAGAGCCGCCAGGCATTATCCTTGTCTGGCTTCCTCATAAGCTCCACGCTGAGAACTGCCAGGAGCGCGCCCGTTATCCCAGCCGTAGCCACGTAGATTACCCCGTACTTGGCTGGGTTATGGAAATAGAGCGCGGCCGAGAAGAGAACCATCAAGATAGCGGTAGAAGCTATACATCTTATCGCAGTCCTCTCGCTGGTCACAACTGGGAGCATGGGTATGTTTGCGCGTGCATAGTCGTCGCGGTATTTTAGGGCTAGGCTCCATACGTGGCTGGGTATCCAGAGAACCACTAGGGCGGCCATTATCCACGCCTCCAGCGTGGCCGCGTTGGATACCGCTACATAGCCAGCCATCGTGGGAGCACCGCCAGCGAAGCTCCCCAAGATTATGTTAAGCGGCGTCCTCCTCTTAGAATACATCACATAGACAACAACGTAGTCAAATATCCCGAAAGCCATGAAGAGGAGTGTGAGGAAATTTATGCTAGCGGCTATGGTTAGTGAGGCGGCGATTAGGGCTATTCCGAAGACCAGCGCCTTCCACTCAGGCTTTATCTGCCCCGCTGGCAGTGGCCGTTTCCGCGTCCTCTGCATTATCGCATCTATATCCCGCTCAAGATAGTTGGATACGGTCTCAGCCCCAGCGGAGCCTAGGGTTATCATCAGCGTAGCCATTGCAGCGATGTAGGGGTCTGGAACACCGTTAGAAGCTGCCACAAGCCCCGTAACGCCAGTGAATACCAGAAGCCACCATACACGCGGCTTCGTCAGACGAAAATAGACCTTAACCGTCTCCACCACAGAAAGCGCCTGCGCCTCTCTCCGCACGGGGCTGCGCACACCTAGGCGCTACACGCGCCAAATGCAGGATAAAAACCTGTCATGAAATATCATCAATCGTTATATCGTTGATGGTTGTTGTTTGTCTTGGGGTGTGGGCTGTTCGTTGGCCGTTCTCGCTTTTAAAGAGGCGTGAGGAGGAGCTCGTGGAGCGTCTGCTGAAGCAGTGGGAGATGTCCGCTGAGACTGTGAGGCGCTTCAAAGAGCTTTGCAGCGCTGTTAGAGGCGGGAGCCATGAGGAGGTTGATAAGCTCTGCGGCGAGGTTGATAGGCTGGAGACGGAGGTGGATGAGGCTAGGCGCAGGATAGCTGAGGACATCTGCGCTGGCAGCTTCTTCGCCTACCTCCGCGACGACCTGCTCAACCTGGTGGAGAAGCTTGATAGCATAGCAGACTCGGCGAAGGTTGCTGCTAAGATTCTCCGCGACCTACCCCGCGAAAGCGCGCTAGTCAAGAAAATCTTTAACGAGCAGGAGATGGAGCGCTACGCGCAGCTCTGTCTTGACTCAGTATCAGCCCTAGGCGACGCCCTGGTGGAGCTTGTTAGACACGGCTCAGGTGCTGTGAAGCTGGCTCACAAGGTAGAGGAGTATGAAGAAGCAGCAGACGCGATGAAAGAAGCATTACTCAGAAAAATACTACAAGACGCGGAGAGCCATCCAATACTTGACGTAATACAGCTCAAGGACTTCGTGAATCAGGCCGATAACATATGCGACGCGGCCGAGGATGCTTCTGATGTTATCCTACAGATAGTCGCAAAAGGGTATAGCTAGGCTTGCTTGAGGTAGTTCTCGTATCTATAGCTCTCGCGCTGGTCTTCGGCTGGAATAATAGCTCAATAGCCGTAGGAGCCCTTACTGGGGTTAGGCTCCTCACATACAGGCGCGCATCTCTTCTTGTTGCCTCAGCAATGTTGCTGGGCGTTGTTGCCGAGGGTTGGAAGATGAAGCCCTCGCTACTGCTGAGCGGCGCACCAAGCGGCGAGGCCGCTGCAACTGCGCTCGCGGTATCAACTGCGCTCATGCTAGGCGCCAACATAGCTGCAATACCCGTAAGCCTCTCCAACATAGCGACAGCCGCATACGTGGGAGCTGCATACTCGGCAGGCCAGCAGATAAGCATAGACTTCCTCACAAGGGTAATCGTGGCGTGGGTTGCTGCGCCTCTCATAGTTTTGGCTGCAACATCTCTCCTATACGGCGCTGTGAGGAGGCTGGCTAGGAACGTGAGCCTCGCTACGATGGACGCGTTCAACCGCCTCTCGGTCTATGCGGTTGTCTTCTACGTCTCATACGCGTTGGCGGCGAATAACGTGAGCTTCATCCTAGCACTTGCCAGGGAGGCTGGCGCTTACTCCGGCCTCCTACCTCTAGCGCTTGCCCTGGCCTGCTCGCTGGGTGTTATGCTGGTTGGACGCGGCATAATGGGTGTGATGGCTGAGAGCCTAGTCATCCTAAGCCCCCAGAAGCTGCTCACAGGTCTCTTCACAGCAGCAACGATGCTATGGCTCTTCACACAGCTCAGCATCCCAGTAGCCCTGACGCAGAACATGCTGGGCGGCTTCCTAGGAGCGGCGCTCACAACACGAATAGCCTTGGTAAAGGCAGCCACGCTCAGAAAGCTCATAGCCTCATGGACGCTAACCACGCTGGCAGGCCTAGCACTAGCCTACGCCTATGCTCTCCTGCTATGAAGCCATGTAGTAGCGGTAGTTCCCCTTAGGCCCAGCTCTGCGCAGCACTCCCTTATCATACAGTATGCCCAGCGCCTGGCTTACCTTCCTGCTCTGGAAGAGCACGCCCACAAGCTCTTTCAGCTTGGCTCGCGTATCTGCTGTTGAGCGCGCCTCCCTGAAGAAGCCAGAGGGTATAAGCTTCTCCTCTATGTGCCGAAGCACCTCTACGGCCTCCGACTTACCCCTACGGCGCCGCGTCTTAACAACTGGAGCCGCTGTCTGCGGCACAGGCGCCGCTGGCTGGCCTCCAACCCTCTCCGCCACGCTCCTAGCCAAAGCAACTAGGTCATCAAGCCTCTTCAGAAGCTCCTCCCGCGACTCAGACTCCATCGTAACATCCGCACCGCCAGCGCGTAGCGTTATGCTATACCTCACCAATCTGCCAGACACCCTTCCAAGCCTCTTGGATAACTACGGCCATATGGCCATTTATAGCTCCATCCAGCACGCGAGCCGCTGGCAGGCCGTGGAGCGCCGCGATGAGCGCTCATAGGCCAGTGTTTGGCCAGATGTTGTTAGCTGGAATAGCGTTATGAGCCCCGCCTTACGTATCTCCTCCATGCTGACTGGCTACGCCACACCAGAGGGGACGGAGAGATTCGCGGCCGAGGCTCATAAGCGTGGAGTTGCTAAGCTACACTTCAGAGAATTCTCTGGCCTCGCCTTCTCCTCTATTGGTGTGGGCACATACCTCGGTGAGCCCGACGCTGCTACTGATAGGCTGGTGGAGGAGGCTATAATCAAGTCGGTGAGGAGCGGGGCTTGTAATGTCGTGGATACGGCGATAAACTACCGCTTCCAGCGCGCTGAGCGCTCTGTAGGCAGGGCGATAAGGTTGCTCGTGGATATAAACGAGGTTGGGCGCGAGCAGGTCTTCATCTCAACCAAGAACGGCTACCTAACCCATGACGCCGAGCTGGGTATGAGCTTCCCAGAATACGTGGAGAAGCACCTAATCATGAGCGGAGTCTGCGCACCAAGCGACATCGTGGGAGGAATACACTGCATGAAGCCAGCGTTCCTGGAAGACCAGCTCAATAGAAGCCTACAAAACCTAGGGCTGGAGACCATAGACCTGCTCTACCTGCATAACGCCGCCGAGTCCCAGCTACCCTACCTAGGTCATGGCCGCTTCTACGAGGAGCTGCGCGAGGTCTTCACACTCTACGAGGAGATGAGGAAACGCGGCAGGATACGCTTCTACGGCCTGGCTACGTGGAGTTGCTTCAGAGCTGTGCCAGGGGCTAGGGATTATCTCAGCCTTGAGAGGGTGGTGGAGATAGCCCGCGATGTTGGTGGTGAGAATCACGGCTTCAGGTTCGTCCAGCTGCCTTTCAACCCTGCCATGCCAGAAGCTGCTGTACTGCCCAGCCAGAAGATAGGCGAGGAGCTCCTAACGTTCTTTGAAGCAGCAAAAAGACTCGGAATAGGTGTTTTCACCAGCGCGCCCCTCCTAGAGGGAGAACTGCTGCGCTATGCGGTAGAGCTTGGGATTCCCCTGAGAAGCAGGGCTCAGCAGCTCCTCCAGCTAGCGCGCTCAGCGCCCACAATAGCTGCTCTAGTAGGGCATAAAACACCAAAACACGTGGAGGAGAATCTGGAGCTGGCGCGTATTGAGCCGCTGAGCAGCGAGGAGTTCAGGGCTATACTTGAGCGTCTAGCCTAGAAGCGTCGGAACCTGAGCATAAGCTCGCCGTTGGATAAGCCTATCTCCACGCTGGTCATGTTGGCGAGCCTCTCCCTAATCTCAGGGGGTATGTATATCCTGCCATACCTATCGGTCTCAAAGACGTAGCGCATCTCGTCTATGACGAGGACAACCTCGCGGCGCTGGGCGCGCTTCAGCAGCCTCTGGGGTATGGTGAGCCTGCCATAGGTCTTTAGAGTCCTCCCCACACGGCGCACCACGCTGTCCTCCGTCTTCTGGCCAGCAGCCATCATGCGCCAACACCCCCAGCTATAGAAGGTATGATATACACCGTATCACCATCCTTCAACGGCGTCTCCTCACCCTTCAAATGCCTAATATCCTCCTCATTCACGAAGACATTGACGAAGCTCCGCAGCTTCCCAGACTCGTTATAGAGATGCCTCCTCAAAGCCTGAAAGCGCTCAACCAGCTGCTGCAACGCCTCACCAACAGTAGAGGCTGAGACCACCACAACCTCCTGACCATCGGCATACTGACGGAGAGGCGTTGGAAGATAGACCTTGACCTCCATCTTTACTCCTCTTCAAATGCACACGCAGACGCTATATAAAAGCCTGTTCTTCAACGAATACTCACAAAACATCAAGTTATGTTTATGTAGCTTTAGGAAGTTCCGCATCAGGGCTTTCGGCGCTTAGACAAAGATATAAAGGGTTTGGTTTAGGCTTGCGCTGGTATGTCGCAGAGTTTGGTGGAGATTAGGAAGCTGGTGGTTTTTGTTGAGGAGATTTATGGCGAGCTTGACCAGAGGTTGGAGAAGCCTGTAAAGAGGGCTGCCGCCGCTGCTGTAATCAAGAACCCCTACGCTGGCAGGTATGTGGAGAACTTGCAGGTGTTGATTGATGCGGGCGAGTATCTAGGCGGCCTCCTGGGTAAGGCTGCGCGAAACGCTCTGGGAATAGCCCCTGAGGAGGTTGAGAACTACGGTAAGGCTGCTATAGTGGGCGAGGACGGAGAGCTAGAGCATGGCCATGCCATACTTCACCCAAAGTTCGGCGGCCCTCTCCGCGATGAATGTGGGGGGAGAGACGTGTGTAAGGCGATAATCCCATCGTCAGCCAAGATGGGTGGGATGGGGACTGCGATAGATGTTCCACTACACTATAAGCGCGCCGCGTTTGTTCGCACACATTACGACGCCATAGAGGTAAGGATACCCGACGCCCCAAAGCGGGATGAGATAGTGGTAATAGCGGCGCTAACCAGCGGAGGGAGGCCATTACCAAGAATAGGCGGCCTAAAGAAAGAGGAAGTGAAGGGAGAAGACTGGCTTAGGTAATCTACTGCCACCGCGATACTATTATCT
>WAQC01000043.1 GCA_015520425.1 Candidatus Pelearchaeum sp.
CCCCACCCCCATACCGCCGTATGCCCAGCGGTTAGCTGGCCAGTGTATCCCACGATTATGTCAAGACTCGCGGCGAGTATTGCGAATATGTGGACGAGTATCAGGACGCGTAGTAAATAGGTGTCTCCTGTTAGGAGGGGGTATATTGAGTAGATCGCGAGTATAGCGGCGGTGATTAGGTATATGTCAGACCTTTTCATGCAATCCTCTCCTTAGCTCCGAAGAATCCCTGCGGCCTTACTAGGAGAACGATTATTATCACTATTGCGAGGTTGACGAACCTGTACCAGCCGCCAAGGTATATGGCGCCAACCACGTCTGAGAAGCCTAGTATGAACGCTGCTGGGACTATTCCCCAGAGGCTTCCTAGTCCAGCGAGTATGGCTACGGCTATAGCCACCATATTCATCTGAGACATCAGTATTGGCGAGAGGAAGAGCGTTGAGGCTATGCTTATACCCCCTATCGCCGTTATAGCAGCTGATATGAAAACACTCAGCATTATTATCTTCTCAGTATTTATTCCCGCTGCTGTTGCGGCGTTCATGTTGTCTATCGTTGCCCTCATAGCCAAGCCCAGCCAAGTCTTATTCATAATCAGCCATAAGGCAGCTATAGCAGCAAGACTAAGCGCCGTAACGGCTATCTTCTGGAGACTCACCTCAACACCGCCTATAACCGCTGTCTCTGGGATGAATGTTGGGAACGGCAGCCCCCAGGGGCCGTAGAGAACTATCGTGAGCCGTTCAAGCACCAATAGGAGGGCTAAGGTGATTATTATGCAGGTTACGTGATGAGTTCTTATGGGATGTAGCATGTATTTGTAGAAAAGCATGGTTCCTAAACCTAGTACGAGTATGCTGAACACTATAGCCGCTGGCAACGGCATGCCAAGAACAGACAGGGCAGTATATACGAGATATCCTCCCAGAATAAGTAATGCGCCATGAGCGAGGTTAAAGATTCCAGTAACCGCGTAGAACATAGAGAGCCCGATAGTTGAGGCTGCGAACAAAGCTCCCAATAATATGCCGTCAATTATTATTGGAAGCACCATTTTGATTCTCTAAAAAATTTGTTGGATATTTAAGCGCTAGTTGGCTATCTGCGTGGAACGGTCACCCATGGTGCTGGTTTCCAGTTGTCTGGGTTTCCTATAGGCGGTGGCCAGACAACAACCACCTTTGGTTCTCCATTAACGAGCTGCCACTGGCCTACAGGCCCGCCTAGCGGGGATTCTATTTTGTATGGCGGCCCCAGCCAGAACATGTGCTGATGATATTTTGTGAATTTCACCTTACCGCGGAGCGTGTCAAACTCGTTCTCTTCCAGCGCTTTGACGAGCTTGTCTGGGTCTGTGCTCCCTGCCTTCTGTATCGCTTGGAATATAACTTGAAGCGCCTCATACGTGTCTGCGGCTTGGTTTATCGCCTCTGGGCCGTATTTTTCTATGTACCGCTCAGCCCATGGCACTAGCTGGTCTGTTACTGGTATCTTAACGACTGGCGCTGCGAAGGCTGTGGTTTCATATTCTGCTCTTCCCTCGGTCTTCTCCCAAGCCTCTGGGCTGGCTATCGGGTTATTAACGCCTAGGAGTATGGCGTCTATCTTCTGCTCCACGTATAGCCGTGTTACGAGGTAGCCGTTGTCCGATGAGAAGACTGGGAAGATTACGTCAGCGCCCCATGCTTCCATTTCGCGTATCTCTGGTATGTCGGTAACACCTAGGGGCACTACCCATGTCTTTACCTCAAAGCCCCTCGCCTCAAGACGCTTCGTCTCAAACGCGACCAACGCTCTAGCCCATAGAACATCCTCCTGCAAGAAGCCAACCTTCTTCACATTATACTTCTTTGCCAAGTAATCCATGATGAAGTCGGTGAGAACGTTTCCGAGCGCTGTTGCGTTGGTGGTTGACCTAAATACGTATTTGTATTTGTCGTAGTTATCTATTACGAGCTGTGTCAGCTTTGGTGTTTGCGCTGTTCCTACTACTAGTGGTATTTTCTGTTCTGCTGCTACCTCTGCAACGACCATAGATACTTCGCTTCTGAAGATTCCCGCGAGGGCTACGACCTTGTCTTGGAGTATTGCTCGCTCGGCGACTACTTTCCCGACTTCTGGTTTGTCCTCGGTGTCATAGACGAGAATCTCTACTTTCCTTCCCAGTAGCCCGCCTGCTGCGTTTATGTCTTCCTCGGCCATCTTGGCTGCGTTGGCCATGGCCTTTCCAGCTCTTGCAGGAGCCCCAGTGAGCGGAGCGAGAACACCTATACGTATAGGCTCCTCCTCGCCACCCATTAGGCCGCCAGTTAGGAAGAGTGCTGCAACAGCGGCCACGACGATGATAACAACCACAGCGATTGCTGCGGCTTTTGATAAACCAGAAACATTATTTCCCG
>WAQC01000044.1 GCA_015520425.1 Candidatus Pelearchaeum sp.
ATGGTTCAGCAGAAGCTGGAGCTTGGCCGGTATGCGAATCTCATAGCTTCTGAGTGGGTAAGCCCATCTACAGGGAAGTACTACACGCGCGAGAACCCTGCTACGCTTGAGCCTTTGGCTGAACTCCCCAGCTCAGGAAGGGATGATGTGAATCACGCCGTAGAAGCTGCGCGCGAGGCTTTTGAGAAGAGCGACTGGGCTACGCGCAGGCCGGCAGAACGCGCTAGAGCTTTGTTGAAACTGGCGCAGATAATCCGCGAGGAGTCAGACAGGCTCGCGCGCATATTAACCCTTGAAAATGGAAAGCCGCTCAAATTCGCTAAGGGAGAATTCATCTTCACGGCAGATGTATTTGAGTTCTATGCTGGCTTGGCTAGGCAGGTAATGGGTGAAAGCTACCAAAACTCCTCACAGATATACTCGGTCTCCAGCAAGGAGCCAGTCGGCGTATGCGGCATGATAACGCCGTGGAACTTCCCAATCTCGCTCCTCGCGTGGAAGCTCGCCCCAGCCCTAGCCGTAGGATGCACCGCGGTAGTAAAGCCCTCAAGCTACACAACCGCAGTAACCTTTGAGTTCCTGAAACTCTTTGAACGCGTCCAAGAAATACCAAAAGGCGTCGTAAATTGCGTCTCTGGCCCAGGCTCGGTGGTGGGGATGGAGCTGGTTAGGCACAAGGATGTCAATAAGATAGGATTCACGGGCGAGACTGGGACTGGCAAGGTGATAATGCAGAACGCCGCTACGAGTCTCAAGAGGGTATCGCTGGAGTGCGGCGGTAAATGCCCCAACATAGTCTTTGAGGACGCTGACATGAACAAAGCCCTGCCAGGGGCTGTGTGGGGCGCTTTCAGGAACAGCGGCCAGGTATGCACAGCAGGCTCGCGCCTGCTAGTGCAGGAGAGCATATACGACGAGTTCATGGAGAAATTCGTGGAGAAGACGAAGGAGATGAAGGTGGGGAACGGCCTAGAGCCAGACGTGGTCTTAGGGCCGTTGATATCCAAAGACCAGCTTGAGAAGGTTCTGCAATACGTGGAGATAGGAAAGCAAGAGGGTGCTAGGGTTCTCTACGGTGGTAGGAGGCTGTCGGAGAGCGGGTATTTCATGGAGCCGACAATCTTCGTGGATGCGGACAATAGTATGAGGATTTCCCAGGAGGAGATTTTCGGGCCTACTGTTACTGTTATAAAGTTCCGCGACGAGGAGGAGGCTGTCAAGATAGCCAACGACACTGTATATGGTCTTGCCGCTGCTCTTTGGACGAATAACCTACAGCGCGCCATGAGGGTAAGCAGCCAGCTTAAGGCTGGGACTGTCTGGGTTAATACATACGCCGACCTCTACCCAGAGATGCCTTTCGGCGGCTATAAGGAGAGCGGCCTAGGTAGAGAGCTGGGCCGCGAGGGGCTGGAAGAATACCTAGAGACTAAGCACATAAACTTTGACATGCGGCCGCAGGTGGTCATGTGGCGGTAGGCCACCTCACAAAAACCTTATTATAGCGTAGGTGGTTCTCAGAGCATAGAGTGTTAGGATATGCCGTTTAAACGGAAGAGTCGTGGGAGGGCTAAGGGCTCAAAGGGAAAAGAGCCTACAGTTCAGTGTGATAACTGCGGCGCATACGTTCCGCGAAGCAAGATTCAGCGAGTAACGCGGCGTGTCTCGCTGGTTAGCGGAGACCTAGCCCGCGAGCTCAGAGAGAAGGGCGCATACCTGGCGGAGAACGTGGTTGTGAAAAACTTCTGCATAAGCTGCGCAATACACTACGGCATCCTCAAGGTTAGAGCGCGCGACGAGAGGAAGCCGCAGCAATTTATGTGATTAGTAATAAGGTCTTAATACAAGCACCTAATGTTTGTTGTTTAGGTGGGGGGATGTAGGAATGTCGGTGGGTGCTGGGGAAGGTGGAGGTTTCATCGGCTCAGCCAGATTCTCGCTCATAAAACTCCGCCTAGCCATGATAGGAACCTGGGCCCTAATAACAGCGCTAGCGTCGCTCCTCTTCATGGCCGTCCTAAGCTACCTAAAACTACCCTTCTACGGCCTCTACGGGCTACTGGGCTTCGTAGTCTTCTTCCACCTAATACAGTGGATAGCAGGCCCACACCTGGTTAATGCTGTCTACCGCGTGAAGCCAGCGGATGAGCGGGAGTTTGCGTGGCTGCACCAGATGGTTAGGAGGCTTGCGGAGGCTAGCAACCTGAAGAAGACGCCGAAGGTTATGATTGCCAACATAGATATTCCCAACGCCTTCGCCTATGGTAGCCCAACGACGGGCCCGATGGTTGCTGTTACGCGCGGTCTTGTGAGGAGCTTGCCGCGTGACGAGCTTGAGGCGGTGATAGGCCATGAGGTTGGCCACCTGAAACACCGCGACATAGCTGTGATGCTCATGATAAGCATAATCCCAGCGCTTATCTACTACCTAGGCCAGATGCTCTATATCTCAGGCTGGTTTGGCGGCTATCGGGATAGAGGTGGAGGAGGCTCGCTATTCCTAGTGGGAATAGGGCTGATGATAGCCAGCTTCATCTTCAACCTCTTCGTCTTCTACATGAGCAGGCTACGCGAATACTACGCTGACGCCCACGCTGCGATGGTGGTGAAGGACGGCGCCAGAAAGCTCCAGAGAGCGCTCGTGAGGATAATGCAGGGAAGCGGCAGGTTCAGGAGAGCAGAGCTAAGCCACTACAGCCAGTTTAAGGCATTCTTCATAGCAGACCCAGAGGAGCCGCTGAGAGTAGTAGGAGATGTTGATACCATAGTTGAGGAGTTGAAGAACCAGAAGCCAAGCATATGGTCGGAGCTCTTCAGCACGCATCCACACCCAGCGAAGAGGCTGAGACACCTAGACAAGTTCATAGGCTATGCATGAGAGACTAGCTTGCTGCCGTCGTTTCTATCAACCTCAAAAACCAGACTATTCACAGTGCTGGAGGAGAATGTTACGTTTTAGTATGCCCTAGCCACATACACCACTTCTTTTGCGGGCTGCTGGCATGCTATGCATCCATTCTTGGGAATCTCTACTATGTCGTATCTACTGCCTCTTATCTCTCCGCCCACATTCTCTTTAATTACTTCGGCGCATTCCAGCTTTCCACACCACTCCACGCGGGCTATACGTCTGTTAGCTATAAGCGTCTTTGCCTCGTTTAGTGTTTTGGCGTCTCCTATCATCTCCTCCATCATCCTTCTACTCTTAGTAGCTAGGTTCGCGTCTATCTTCTCAAGCAGCTGCTCAACATATTCGCCAACATCCTTAAGCGGCACAACATTCCTCTCAAGCGTATCTCTCCTAAACACGGTAACACCGCTCTCGGCAACCTCTTTAGGCCCTATCTCAAGCCTCACTGGGACGCCCATCATCTCCCAGTAGTAGAACTTCTCACCTGGTGTTACGTCTTGCCTGTCGTCCAGCTTCTTCCTTACACCGTCTTTAATGCTGTCAAACACCTGCTTGGCGTAGTTTAGTATAGCCTCTTCCTGGCCCTTGAAGTATATGGGGACTATAACTACCTGTAGCGGCGCTACTGTTGATGGGAATACACAGCCCCTGTCGTCGCCGTGCTGCGCTATTATCGCCGCGATAACCCTGCTGTAGCCGAAGCCGTAGCAGAGCTGGTGCGGATTATCCCGCCTACCGTCGCGCGTCTCAAACTCAATCTCAAAAACACGCGAAAAGTTCTTACCCAGGTTATGCACCGTGCCTACCTGATTCACCCTACCATCAGGATTCCAGGCGTCAAAGGCTATTGAATATCTAGCCCCAGCAAACTTGTCAAAATCAGGCCGCTTCAAAAGTAGATAACCTATACATACCTTGTTCAGAACGTTGGTATATATCTCAATGGCTTCGCGCACCTGTTGCTCGGCCTCTGAGGCTGTGGCGTGTACTGTGTGAGCCTCGTTCCATGGAATCTCCCTAACCCTGAAGAGCGGTCTAGTGGCTTTCGTCTCATAGCGATAGACGTTATTGCTCTGATGCACCTTCAGGGGGAGGTCTGCGTGGCTCCTAATCCAGAGCTTGAACATAGGATACATTATAGTCTCCGATGTCGGCCTAATTACGAGCTTCTTATCCAGCTCGCGGTCTCCAGCCCTTTCTATTACGAAGACCTCCTTCATGAAGCCCTTGATATGCTCAGCCTCCTTCGCGAAGAGCTCGTCAGTCGTTACGAGGGGGAACATCATCTCCTTATGCCCAGTCCTGGCCAGCTCCCCCTCCAAGAGCTGGCGTAGTGTTCTGAGTATGAACATGCCATTCTCCATATACACCGAGAAGCCCTTAACGGGGAACCTATCATCAACTATACGCGCCTCAAAGAGGAGCTTATCAAACCAGTCGCTGAAGTTTTTGAACTTATTAAGCGCCGTTACAGCCGTCGCCATACTGCCTTTGATGAACTCCATAACCAATATTAAACGTTAGCATTTATTATGGCTGTTGGGTGTCCTGGGCTATGCGTGTGGTGCTTCCGAGGGATGTTGCTGGTCTTCTACTCTCTATGGCTAGGGAGCTCCATCCGCGGGAGATGATAGCTACGCTGCATGGTAGGGTCAGGAAGGGGGAGGCTAGGGTGAGGGAGGTGTATCTGGCGCCCCAGTCAATCTATGGCGAGGGGTTCTCGGCCTTCAACTTCCACCAGATGCCCATAGACCTGTCATTCCTAGGAATAGCCCACTCGCATCCGTCGGGAGTGGGTATGCCATCTTATGAAGACCTAAACAATATGATGGGGCGTGTGATGATAATAGTAACAGCTCCTTACGCTGATGAGCGGGACATCCACGCGTTTGACGCGGAGGGAAGGAGGCTGGAGGTAGTTATAACCGACTAGCCTTTAAGCGCGGCCTCTGCCATTGATTTGAGAAGCTTCTCAGGCTCCTTGCTCTTCACGTAAGCACTCGCTAGGAGCACTCCTTCTGTGCCTAGTTTAATCGCAGCCTCCACATCCTCGGCTGTTGATATTCCAGCCCCGCAAAGAATATGCACAGCGCGCGACACGCGCCTAACGCTCTCAACGCTCTGCGTAACCACCTCTGGCTTGGCGCGCGATACTGGTATGCCCGTGCCTATGAGCTCAGGCGGCTCTACAGCTAGCATCTCAGGCTCAAGCGCCGCGCCTGCCGCGCTTACTGTCGGGTCGTTGGTGCAGAGGAGCGGTATCAGGCCAGCCTCGCGTAGGCGTGATATGCTCGCAGCTATGTCCGAGAGCTTCAGCTGCTTCTCGGAGTGGTTTACGAGAGAGCCTACAGCGCCAGCATCCTTTATTGCTTCAACGAGCACGGAGCCAGTCCAGCTTCCTGGCTTATGCGGGTCTACGTGCTGGGCGAAGACTGGGATGGAGACGGCCTCAGCAACCCGTGCTAGGTCTGTATGTTGGGGCGCTACCGCTATCTCAACACCAGTCTCGCGGCTAACCTTCTCAGCTATCCTCGCTAGCCTTAAAGCGCCTTCTCCTATGGCTTCACTGTATGTCTTGAGATTAAGAACTATAATCGGATACTTAAGCCGCTTCACAGCAACCCCTATGCTTGGGTTATAGATAAACCGAACCCAAGGGCTGGGGTAGGGTGGGAAGGCGTATAAGCTGCGACTAATTTCTAGTCTCTTGTCGGTGATGCTGTTGGGACAGACTGGTTATAGACATCCATACATAGCCAACTCTACTCAGGAGACGTTGGAGGAGATGCTGCGGGAGCTAGGGGTAGGCGATGTGTGGGAGCTATATAGCGACGTGCCGCGAAAATACATTCTGGAGAAGCCGCCAGCGATAGAGGGCCCATTGAGCGAGCAGGAGGTCCAGGCTCATGTAAGGAGCATGCTCTCTAGGAACAAGACAGCCAGGCAGCTTAAGCTCTTCATAGGCGGTGGGGTATGGCCCCACTACATACCCGCAGCCGTTAGAGAGGTAATCTCGCGGAGCGAGTTCCTCACATCATACACACCCTACCAGCCCGAAGCATCGCAGGGGATGCTCACAGCCCTCTTTGAGTATCAGAGCCTAGTGGCGGAGCTATATGATGTAGATGTGGTGAACTCGTCTATGTATGATTGGGCTACCGCCGTGGGGGAGGCCTTCCGCATGGCGCATAGGTATAACGGGAGGAAAAAGATAATCGTCCCCCGCTTCATCTCCCCTGAGAGGCTGGCGGTTGCCGAGACTTATGTAAAGCCGCTGGGCCTTGAGATTGTAAGCGTAAGACAGGATGAGCATGGAAGGATAGATGAGGAAGAGCTTAAACATCTAGCTGATAGGGATACAGCAGCAATATACGTAGAGAACCCAGCTTACCTGGGCTTTATAGTGGAGAACATAACAGCAGCTGGCGAGATAGCGCATGATGTGGGCTCCCTCTTCATAGTGGGGGCAGAACCAACGTCTCTTGGCATACTAAAACCACCTGGAAGCTATGGTGCTGACATAATCGTGGGCGAGGGACAGCCTCTAGGCCTGCCGATGAACTTCGGAGGCCCCCTGATGGGAATCCTAGGATGCAGGCATGAGCAGCGCTTGGTTCATGCCATGCCTGGAAGGCTTATAGGCATGACGGAAGACATACGCGGCGAGCGGCGCGCTTTCACGATGGTCTTGCAGGCGCGCGAGCAGCATATACGCCGCGAGAAGGCTACCTCCAACATCTGCACCAACCAAGCCCTATGCGCTGTCGCTGTCGCCGCATACCTAGCGTTGCTGGGGAAGAGCGGGCTGAGAAGCCTCGCGGAGCACATCCTAGCCAAGACAGCCTACATGATTGAACGACTATCAAAAATCAACAACATTCAAGTCCCACTGTTTGACGCGCCCCACTACATGGAGTTCACCTACCGCATGAGGGGCGTGAAAGCAAAGGCTCTATTGAATAAATTACTACAACACGGCATCGTGGGCGGGATAGATGTATCAAGCATGCATGACTCGCTTAATGGAGCGGTCTTAACCTGTGTTACTGAGGTTCATAGTAGGGAGGATTTGGAGGCGTATGCTAGGGCTGTAGAGTCTCTTGGCGTAGGGTGATGATAATGTATAGGCAGGCTTTATGGGACGAGCCGCTGGTCTTTGAGGCCTCGCGTAAGGGTGCTGTCGGGTATCTGCCTCCTAGTCTTGAGGAGGAGATTAAGCAGGCTGGCGCACGCGCGCTGAGCCGAATACCGCGTGGCATGCTACGTGAGGAGCTTCCCCTGCCAGAGCTGTCAGAGCTTGAGGTCATCCGCCACTACACGCGGCTAAGCCAGATGAACTACAGCATCTCAACAGGCTTCTACCCCCTCGGAAGCTGCACCATGAAATACAACCCAGTGGTGAATAATGAGCTTGCCGCGCTGGACGAGATTGCTCTCCTCCACCCAGCGCAGCCAGAAGAGACTGTGCAGGGTGCTCTGGAGCTTCTCTACAGGCTGGAGAAAGCCCTCTGCGAGATAACTGGAATGGATAGGTTCTCCTTCGCGCCTGCCGCGGGCGCTCATGGAGAGCTTGCGGGCTGCCTAATCATGCGCGCATACCACGCAGAGAGGGGAGAGGAGAGGAGCAAGATAATCGTCCCAGACTCAGCGCATGGGACGAACCCAGCCACAGCGGCTATGAGCGGCTACGAGGTAGTGGTCGTGGGAACAGACAGCGAGGGGGGAGTGGATGTAAAAGAGCTGGAGAAGCTAGTAGATGAGAAGACAGCAGGCCTGATGCTCACCAACCCCAACACGCTGGGGCTGTTTGAGAAGGATATTGAGCGGATAGTTGAGATAATGCACGACGCTGGGGCGCTGCTATACTACGACGGCGCCAACCTAAACGCAATAGCGGGAGTTGTAAGGCCAGGCGACATGGGGTTTGACATAGTCCATCTAAACCTGCACAAAACATTCTCAACACCACACGGCGGAGGTGGGCCAGGGGCGGGGCCTGTGGGCGTGGTCTCCAGGCTGGAGAAATACCTCCCACCCCCGCTTGTGGTTTATGACGAGAAGACGGGTAGATACAGGCTGGACTATGATAGGCCGAGCTCCATAGGAAGGATTAAGATGTATCATGGGAACTTCGCCGTCTTGGTGAGGGCTTATGCGTATATCCTCAGCATGGGTGGTGAGGGGCTTAGAAGAGCAGCCCTCAACGCGGTCGTTGCTTCTAACTATCTCTTGGCGAAGATGCGCAGGGCTAGGGGCGTGTCGCTGCCCTACGGTGCGGCGCGGCCGCGAAAGCATGAGTTTGTCCTCAGCCTCTCACGCCTAAGACGCGAGACAGGAGTACGCGCCCTAGACGTTGCCAAACGCCTGTTGGACTATGGCTTCCACGCACCAACAATATACTTCCCGCTCATAGTAGATGAGGCGTTCATGGTTGAGCCTACAGAGAGCGAGTCTAAGAACGAGCTTGACAGATTCGCGGAAGCTTTTGAGAGGATTATCGCCGAGTCATACGAGAACCCTGAGATGGTTAGGGGAGCTCCCTACTCAACGTCTGTGGGCAGGGTGAACGAGGCTAGGGCTTCGCATCCAAAGACCATGACACCCACGTGGAGGGTGTATAGAAAACGGGCCATAGAGCTGGGTGTTGAGAAATGAGGGCATCTCCGCTCATAAACCTCCACCGCGAGGCTGGCGCTGAGATAGGGGAGTTCGCAGGGTGGCAAAGCCCCCTATGGTTCACCACAGTACGGGAGGAGCACCAAGCAGTGAGAAACGAGGCTGGAATATTTGACATAAGCCACATGACACGCATAGAAATAACTGGAAACGATGCAGAGACATTCCTAGACAAGTTGCTGACCCAAGACGTTAGGAAGACCAAGCCGGGGAGGATGAAATACTGCCTAATGCTCAACGAGAAGGCTGGAATAATAGACGACCTAACCTTCTACAAGGATAGCGAAAAATCAATAATAATTGTTAGCAATGCCATCACCCGCGAGCGTGTAGTCGGTTGGCTTAGGAAGCACTCTGAAGGGTTTGACGTTGATGTGCATGACTTCACCGACAGCTCTGCTCTACTAGCAGTGCAGGGGCCGAGCTCCGCCGCTTACTTGGGAAAATGGCTGAATACCGACCTGCGGGATATGAAGTGGTTTAGCGGCCGCTGGCTGGAGCATCGCGGGCTCCGAATACTTCTAACGAGAAGCGGCTATACTGGCGAGGATGGCTTTGAGCTAAACATACGCGACGGCTCTGCCGAGGAGTTTGGAAGGGTCTGGATGGAGTTCATGGCCATGGGCGTTAAGCCATGCGGCCTAGCTGTGCGCGACATGCTGCGCCTAGAATGCGCATACCCGCTATACGGCCATGAGATGGACGAGTCAACCACGCCTGTTGAGGCTCGTCTCATGTGGGCTGTCAAGATGGAGAAGCAGGACTTCGTGGGTAAGGATGTGCTAATCTCAAAGACTGGTGAGAAGCCTTCATCGCTTCTAGTCGGCCTCAAGATGGTTGAGCAGGGCATACCGCGTGAGGGGTATGTGGTGATGTCGCGCGAGGAGCGGGAGATAGGAAGAATAACCAGCGGCGGCATGTCATATTCCCTCAACAGGGGGATAGCCCTAGCCAGAATAGCGCCAGAATACGCGGATGACGGGGCTGTGGTGTTGGTGGATATAAAGGGGAAGCCTAGACAGGCTGAAGTTAGCCTCAAGCCATTCGTTGAGTATAGGATTCCGCGCTAAGGTATTGCCTCGGAGAAGAGGCGTAGCTGCTCCTCCTCGCTACTAGCTGGGAATCCCACAACAACACGCGCGCCTGATTCTGCTAGTCTCCTAACCCTAGCGATGACTTTTCGCTTATCACCTACCAGAGCCACCTGCTCCACCAGCTCAATAGGCGTAGAGCCACCTAGACCAGAGCTAGAGGCAGTGTTGCTCCATAGCCTACGCCGCCTCAGGGCGTATGCGGTAAGCCTAGTTCCAGCATCCCCGTCAAGCCTTCCACCGATATAGAAAGGAGCATATACCGCAACGGGTATCTCCGCCTCCTTGGATAATAGCCTAATCTCATGGTCATCGGCGCCGTTGAGCAGGGCGAAGGGAATAGCCCTAAACCTTCGGGCAGCCTCTATAGCTGGCGCTACCATATTCTCCGACCCGACCATAATGAGCCTATAACCCAAGGCTTCCCTAGCACGTCTCACCGCGTCTATCAAGAGCCGCTTAGATGGCCGCTGCGCCTCATCGGCAGATAGGTACGCTGGATTACCAGCAACTAGGCAAAGACCGCCAGCTTCATGGCTTTGGAGAATCTCAAGAACATCCTGAAAACGCTCCTCAAAATCACAACGCCTAACGGGAAGCGTCAGAACCGAGATAAGCCCCGAACTGGCCTCCTCATCAAAGCTGAGCAGAGAATCAAAGACTCGCAACGGTATATCATCTTCTATCCTCTCAGAATCTATGACGTGGATAGAGAAGCCATACGAGGCGAGAAGCCTATGTATTCGTAGAAGGTCATGCGCGTCCTTTAGAGATGATGGCTTAGTAGCCTTCCCCTTATGGAAGGCGACCACCTAACTGGAAGACGGTCACCTCGCACCACGCAGCACCTCGGTTTGAGTAGGCGATAGAGGCTTATTATAAATCTTACCAACAACATACAACCAGGGTATAATGCGGAAGAAGGGGAGACGCGGTAGAATAGTAGGCCCTAGGATATGCTTCCTAGACCTAGAATCCACTGGTATAGAGGCTGACGTAGCCATGCTCACGGCGGTTGGGCTAGTTGAGGAGGGTGGCCGCTTCATATTCCTGCCTGTGAAGAAGCCTGAGGAGGAGCGGCATGTGATTAGGGAGACGATAAAACTGTTGGAGAGGTATGATATTGTCTTCACGTGGAGAGGTAAGGACTTTGACATACCCTTCCTAATATCACGCGCTCTAAAACATCGTATAGACCCCACACCGCTAATGCGCATAATGCACGTAGACCTAGCAGAGTTCGCGCGAAACGTGCTTAAGCTCAGCAAGAACAACCTATACACGACATCGCGCTTCCTGGGAGTGAGGAAGGACACGACGCTTGAGGGCTCTGACATGCCGCAGAAATATCTCCAATCCCTAACTGGTAAGGGAGGCGCATGGAGCAGCATACGCCGCCACTGCCATGACGACCTAAAGACCCTCCAAGCGGTCTATGAAAGACTTAAGCCCCTCCTAAGAGTGGCAAGGCCTGAACTAGCGTTGTAGGTGAGAACTATGCCCAAGCTGGCTTATAGTAAGAGAGGCGTAGTTGTGTCAGACCATCCATACGCTACGCTGGCTGGCTTGAGGATGCTTGAAGCAGGAGGCAACGCTTTTGACGCGTGTATAGCGATGAGCGCAGTCCTTGGAGTTGTACTCCCATACACCAGCGGCATAGGTGGAGACGCCTTCATCCTAGCCAAAACCAAACGCGGGGTAGAGGCGCTTAACTCCTCTGGAAAATACGCCGAAAACCTAGACGAGACGCTCTACAAGAAGCTTCTCAACGAGGGAATGCCTGAGAGAGGCCCTTACACGATAACCGTCCCAGGCCTGGTAGCGGCGTGGCAGGCTGTGGTAGAGAGATACTGCAACATGGGTGTGAGGGAGCTACTTGGTGAGGCGATAAAGTATGCCTCTGGTGGTTTTCCTGTGAGCAGGTCTCTCTATAAGGCTGTGGAATATTGCCGCGGGAGCCTGGGCTGGAGCGTCGGGTGGCGGGAGCTTTACGGCGATGCGAGGGAAGGCGAGACGCTAATCCAGCGCGGCATGGCGCGCGTCCTAGAAGCCATAGCGAACAAGGGCTTTGACGACTTCTACCTAGGCGAGACAGCCTCACAGATAGTAAAAGAGCTTAAGCAGCAAAACTGCCCACTCACGGCCAGCGACTTTGAAAACCATAGGGCAGTATGGGTAAGCCCACTAACAATACGCTACGCTGGTTATTCGGTTCATGAGCTTCCTCCAAACACACAAGGCATAACTGCCCTCCAACTCGTGAAACTGTATGAAATTGCGGAAAAGAAGGGAGAAGATTTACAATCACCCGCGAATGTTGCTAAGATAGCTACCCTAGCTTATCATGATAGGAATAGGTATGTGGCAGACCCAGATAAGTTTGATGCGCCGTTGGATATGTTGTTGTCTGAAGAGTATTTGGAGCGGTGTATGAGTATGCCGCTTCCTTTACAGTCGCCTGAGATAATTCATGGAGACACCACATTCCTCGCCGCGGCCGATGAGGATGGAAACACGGTGGGCTTCATCCAGAGCCTATACTACCCATTCGGCTCTGGGGTGGTTGCCCTCGGCATCCCCTTCCAGAACAGGGGATTTGGCTTTGACACACGTCAAGACAGCCCCAACAGGCTTGAGCCAGGCAAGAGGCCGCGCCACACGCTCTCGGTAATGCTGGCCGAGAAAGACGATAGACGGCTCTGCATAGGATGCGCAGGAGCAGACCTGAGACCACAGCTCCACGCATACACACTAATCGCAACACTCAGAGAAGACCTGCCACTAGAGACAGCGGTATCAAGACCGCGAACCCTCGCAGTATCAGACAAATCGGGAATCTACCTGATAAAAGAAGAACAGAAAAGACAGCAGACAGTAATAGATGGAATAAGGATAGAGAGCATAGAATATCCATCAACAGAAGTGGGGATAGTGAATGCGCTTGACATACGCGGCTCATACATGAAGGCGGTGGCAGACCCGCGTAGTGAGGGTGTTCCCCTACCTCTCTAACGCACATTTTTTAATTACTCAATAGAACGAAGACCATAATGAAAGGAAGAAGATATGCGTCTTTTCTGGTTGTTGTGAGGGTGAAAGAGAGGTGAATGGTTCTCAGGTATTGTTGATGATTCCAGGACCAACAGACCTGCATCCCCGCGTTATTGATGCTATGCGGAGGCAGATGATAGACCACCGTAGCGAGGAGTTTCGCGAGCTTATGCGCTCACTGGAGGAGCGTTGTAAGAAGGTTTTTGAGACGCGTAATGATGTTTATGTCCTCACAGCCTCTGGGACTGGAGGCGTTGAGTGCGCTGCCTCCAACCTAGTTGAGCTGGGGGATAAAGTGCTCGTACCCATAGCTGGCGTCTTCGGGGAGAGGATGGCAGACGCCATAGAGGCGTATGGCGGTGAGGTCGTTAGGATAGAACTACCGATAGGCGAAGCACCAACTCCACAGATAATAAAGAAAAGCCTAGAAGAAAACCCTGATGTAAGCATCGTAGGCTTCCCATACAACGATACCTCCACAGGCACAATAGCGAGAGACCTTCCAGGAATAATCAGGGCCTGCAAGGAGCATGGCGTTCTAACCGTTGTGGATGCAGTATCAATACTCGGCGGCGCTAAGCTCCCTGTTGATGAGCTGGGTATAGATGTCTGCATAACGGGTAGCCAGAAGTGCCTCGCGGCGCCGCCTGGGCTTGCGCTCATATCGTTCTCAGAGAAGGCGCTTGAGAAGGCTGAGAAAAAGAAAAAACGGCCACATTATTTTGATGTGGTCAAGTATCGGAAGTTCTTGGAGGAGCGTCAGGAGACTCCCTTCACGCCTGCTGTCTCCCTATTCTTCGCCCTGGACGAGGCTCTGAAGATTATCGTTGATGAGGTAGGGCTTGATAGGTGGATTGAGAGACACCAGGCGGGCGCGGCTGCTCTCTATGCGGCAGCCTCGGAGCTTGGTGTAGAGCTATTCGCCAAGGAAGACTTTCGCTCACCTACTGTTCTGGCATTCAAGCCGCCCAAGAATATTACCGACGCCCAGATAAGACAGGTGATGCTGGAGAAGTTTAGGGTACGAATCGCAGGCGGCTTGGCGCAGTTCCGCGGCAAGATGTTCCGCATAGCCAATATAGGAAACGTGGCTGGTGATAGAATACTAAAAACGATAGACGCCCTTGCCCAGACACTCCAGCAACTAACTGGCAACAGCAGGCGCGAAGAAGCTTTAGAAGCAGCTAAAAGGGAGCTGGATAAACGCTGGCCGGGGTGAGGTATGGCTGTTCTTTGAAGAGTTTAGCGAAGGCCAGGTCTTCAAGAGCCGTGGAAGAATCATAACCTCAACAGACCTAGAGGCCTTCACAGCGCTCACATGGGCTACAAACCCAATATTCCTAGATGATAACGTCGCCAAGTCCCGCGGCCTCCCTGGCCGCGTTGTGCCAGGCGCTCTCACGCTCTCATACGCCATAGGGCTACTCTACCAGCAGGGCATCTTTGACCACATACTAGCGCTCACGGCCATAAATAACCTGTCCTTCAAGTCTCCAGTGATGGTTGGAGATGAGATAGAAGCAGAGGCCACCGTTTCCAGCAAGAGGGAGACGCAGAAGCCTGGAATGGGAGTAGTAAGTTTCGCGATGAGCTGCAGGAACAAGACGAAGAACACCACCTGCTTGCAGTGTGAGATGACCTTCATAATCATGCGTCAAAAATCTTAGCCATCAAAGCATACGATACTAAGAGATAATAATCACCCTTTTTATCTTATCATACGATAGATGAGCGATTCCGACAGCCTTGGTGTTGAACCCTCTAACTCACTCATACTACATGAGGAGGTAATCCCCTCAATCATTAGCTCCCTCTCAAAAAACATACAAGCACAACAGTATGTCATTCACCCAGTAATAATAGATGGTAAAAGCCTAATGGTTATTGATGGGATGCACCGCGTAGCGGCTTTACAGAGCTTGGAAATACCGCTTACACCAGTCTATCGCGTTGATTATCTAGGCAGCCACAATGTGAAGCTGTATAGTTGGTGTCGCGTCGTCGCGCATAGGGTTGGGGGAGAGTATTTCAGGGAGATGGCTAGGGAGCTGGGGCTATATGTCAGAAGAGTAAGCCCGAATGAAGCGCGTGAAGGACTGGAGAGACGTAGATACGTGGTATGCATAATGACGCACAACGATGGAACGCTGGCGCTAGAGGGAGAAGACCTAGGCGCGTGGGAAACATATCAAATAATCTCCAAGCTTGATGAGCTCGTACGCGGCTATGGATTATCCTACTCATCTGAGGAGGAAGCGATAAGAAGATTCTCATCGGGAAGCGCTGGGTGCATATACTTAGTCCCGCGCCTGAAGAAGGAGGAGGTGCTGGAAATAGCTATGAGCGGTAGGCGGCTACCGCCCAAAAGCACACGCCACATAGTTGATAATCGTCCCATGTTCGTATTCGCTCCTCTGGAGCTTCTAAAGCTGGAGAAACGCGACGCTGAGCGTAAGCTAGATGAGTGGCTGGGGGAGAGCAGGGCTGTAAAGCTCCCGCCGAGGCAGGTCATAGACAGGGAATACGAGGAGGCGATAGTAGTATACCTACATGCGCGCGACGATGTTCTGAAGCTATATCCGCCGCAAATCCTGGAGCTTGTCAGCCGATTAACCTCATCTCTCTAAGTTTAGAGACTATTCTCTCAGCTAGGAGCGTCGCAGCTAGTCGTTGTGCTTCGCGTGTCTCCGCGCCTATATGTGGGGTTAGGACAACGTTATCCAGCTCAAGTAGCTTACTCCCAACGGGAGGCTCGCGCTCAAAAACATCAAGGGCAGCGCCAGCTATCCAGCCCTCACGTAAGGCACGGTAAAGAGCTTCTTCATCAATCACAGCACCGCGCGAAGCATTAACAATTACCGCACCGCGTTTCATGCGTCTAAGCCTCTCCTCATTAATCATGTGCCGCGTATCATCTGTCAAGGGAACGTGGAGAGTTATAAAATCAGACTCGCTGAGCAGCCTATCCAAATCAACAAGCGTAGCGTCTGTCTGTTGCAAAACCTCTCTAGGGATGTCAATGATGTCGTAGGCTAAGATTCTCATGCCTATTGCGCGCGCTATTTCAGCCACGCGCCTCCCAATTCTTCCAAATCCGATAACCCCAAGAACCTTGCCAGACAGCTCTGTTCCGAGGAGCTCGTGTTTGGGCCATTTCCCCTCCTTCATCAATCTATCTGCAAGCGCAATCTTCCTAGCAACCGCTATCATCAAACCCACCACAAGCTCCGCTACAGCATTCACGGGGGCTTCGGGGGTATTGAGAACCACTATGCCGCGCCGCTCCGCCGCTGCCAGGTCTATATTGTCAAGACCAGTTCCAGCCCTACCTATTATCTTAAGAGCCCTACCCGCGTCTATCACGCTTGACGTTATCTTGGTCCGTCCCCTAACGACCACAACATCAAAGCCCCCTATCTCACCGATAAGCTCCTCCGACGAAATCCCTGGCCTATACACCACCTCTATCCCAGCATCCCTAAGTAGGGTTAGGGCAGCTTCATCCACAGGGTCGCATACCAAAGCCCTTACCATACCAAACCAAATACACGCATCACGCCTGCTTTATGAGTGTGCAGCTGGCTCAGTCCCCGCTCCTAGGAGTGTTCTCGTCATCCCGCTGTTGGAGCGACGTTCATTCATCATCGCCAGTTGTATGATGGGATTCTAGCCTAATAAAATGTTATGGCCAGGCGTGTCGGGGAAGCTCATATACAGGCTATTAGAGTGCTGTGTGCGAAGATGGACGGCTTCCTATGGGCGCTGGCCTACGTCTGGCCAGCATACGTAACCAACGCAACACCAGTAGTTGCGGTTAAGCTACTCAAGCGACGACACCCAATAGACATGCACGCCACCTTCATAGATGGGCGCCGCCTACTCGGCGATGGAAAAACCATAGAAGGATTCATCTCAGGCCTAGGGTTTGGAACGCTCATAGGCTTTGTGATGATGCTTCTAATACCAGGCCTCTTCCGCTGGCCCCTGGAGATACTTCTCATAACCCTGGGAGCGATGCTAGGCGACATAGCGGGGGCGTTCATCAAACGTAGGCTAGGGATTCCTCATGGAGGCCCAGCGCCCATACTAGACCAGCTCGGCTTCCTAGCAGGGAGTCTCGCAGTGGTTGCCGCCACGCTAGGGCTTCCAAAATGGCTTGACATAGTTACGATAGCACAGCTCGCTCTCTTCACGCTCATAATGCACGTCGCCACCAACATCTTTGCTTATCTCCTAAAAATAAAAGACCGCTGGTGGTGAAACTGCTTTATATCAGTAAGGAACATCAACAAACATGCCAATCTACATAATCTTGGGAAACTATACACAGCAGGGCATAGCAAACATTAAGGACTCACCCAAGAGGCGTGAGGCTGTTAAGAAGATGGTTGAAGAAGCAGGTGGCAAGTGGCTGGCGTTCTACTACACCTTTGGCCAGCATGACTTTGTATCCATACTTGAGCTACCAAACGACGAGGTGGCGCTGGAGATTCTACTAAAAATCGGGAGCCAGGGGAATGTGCGCACAACAACGCTGAAAGCCTTTCCAGAAAACGAGGCCGACAAAGTCATACAAAAGCTATAACCATAAAGGGCTACAGCACTGAGCTGGCCGTAAGCAATAGCTTAAAACATCATGAAATAATTAAGCTATGATTTCCATTTAATTTTCTTAAGCACGGGAATTGTTGAAAAAGGTTTTTAGCGCGTTCTAATGCGGCATGAGGAGCAGGATATGAGACGCAATACTAGTGCAGTATCAAAGGCCTCTGCCGTATTGGTGGTTCTGCTGGTGTTGTTCGCCGCTGTTGCTGTAGTGGGGTGGACTAGACCACCAGAGGTACAAACGGTGACAGAACGGCTCACAGAGACCAAGACCGTCACGGTAGGCGGAGGAGAAGCCCAAACGGTCACAGTAACCCAAACCGTAACGCAAACAATAGGAGAGGCTCCCAAGAAGAAGCTCGTCGTAAGGGCTGTCTTCCAGACGCCTGTGAGCGAGCCTTGGGACGGGGCGATACACGCTGCAATCCTAGCGGTCGCGGAGGAGTATAGGGCTAAGGGAATAGAGATTGACTACCAGTTCGTTGATAGGAAGGTTGACCCGAAGGAGTATGAGCTTGCCCTCCGCGACGCTGCCAAGGTTGCTGACGTGGTATTCCTAGATGCTTTCTTGAAGGAGGACATAGCTAGGCGTGTGGCGAAAGACTTCCCAGACGTGGCCTTCGCGGCTGGGAGTGAGTTCCTGCCCACGCCGCCTAACTTCGCCGTCTTTGACAACTGGCTACACCAGCCAGCCTTCCTAGCTGGTATAATCGCTGGCAAGATAACCCAGACCAACAAGATAGGCATAGTAGCCGCTATGGAGATAAACGAGGTCAATAGGATAGTCAACGCATTCATAGCAGGCGCTAAGACCGTTAACCCAGAGGTTCAGGCTAAGGTTGTGTATCTGCTGGGCAACATACCCCCAGGCGAGTCTCCCTGGTATCATCCTGCAACAGCCAAGAGGCTTGCAAAAACGTTGATAGACTTGGGCGCTGATGTGATATTTGCGGAGCGCGTCGGTGCTGAGGAAGCGGCGCTGGAAGCCATGGCAGAGGGTAAGAATGTATGGATAATCGGAAACATGGCTGACCAGTATGATAGGGCGCCTGACGTAACTATAACCAGCCTAGTGTGGGACATGAGGCCAACGGTGCGTGTTGTGTTTGAGCGCGTCCTAGCAGGGACGTTCACGGCCGATAACCTAGGGACATACTCTTGGATGAGCTTTGACGGCTCATACCTGGCCCCCTTCCACCACTTCGGCGAGCCATCGCCACCACTAACGCAGGAGATACTAAACCTGGTGAAGGAGTGGGAGACCAAGATAAAGGAAGGCCTGACCTGGGTGCCCATAATAGAATCGCCGCCAGTGTCAGATTTTTAGCCAAAACCCAAAAAATTATTTTATTTAACGCCGCATTTTTCTATTTCATAAAAATATCCATCCGCGCTAAAGGATAAGGTATTTAATCTATACACCAAGGGTGGCTTGGAGAGTATGGTTGCAGCTATCAGGCTGGTTGGTGTCTCAAAGACTTTCATAGGTGGGATACGCGCGGTGGATAACGTATCCGTTGAGCTTGAGGCTGGGAAGCTGTATGGGTTAGTAGGGCCGAATGGTGCTGGAAAATCTACCATGACCAACCTGGTTGCTGGCTATCTTGTCCCTGATAAGGGTGAAATCTACGCCAACGGTTTCCCCGTGATAGGATACCACCAGGCTATGGTTCAGTGTGGTGTTGTTAAGGTTGAGCAGCATCCCAACCTAGCGCCTTTACTCTCACCAGCGGAGCACCTAGACCTGCTACTGCCAGACCTAATAGCTGGCGGCAGGCTTAAGCCCAGGGCGGAAGAGCTACTACGCGAGCTTGAGGTCCCCATAAACCTAGACGCTCCCGTTGAGTCCATACCAATAGGCCAGCAGAGAGTCTTTGAGATAGTAAAAGCCTTCATACAGTGCGAGCTGATAAGCCGCCGAGGCCTTAAGCCTATACTCATCTTGGACGAGGCTACTGCGTTCCTGCCCATACACCTGAAGATGGCTCTTAAGAATAAGCTGAGGAATCTGGTATCGGAAGGCTACACTATAATCACAATATCACACGACCTGCCTGAGGTTATAGACATATCAGACGAGATACTCGTCATGACTGGTGGGAAGATAGTTGCTCGTTTCTCGTCTTCGGGGCTTGATTTATCGGAGCTTGTTAGGTCTATGTTTGAGACTGAGCAGGTTTTGGAGTCTGTTAGGTCTGGTGGAAGTGTAGGAAGCGGCTCGCCAGAGCTTGTTCTGGAGGATGTCTCCATCAGAGATGACCGTGGAAATCTTGTCGTTAATGGATTGAGTCTAGAGGTTCTAAATGGAGAGGCTCACGGCGTAGCTGTAATCCCTGGAACAGGCGAGAAGGAGCTCGCCGAAGCCATATACGGGCTGCGCCGCATAGAGTCTGGGAAGGTAAAGATATTTGGAAAGGAAGTGAGTAGGATGAGCGTTTATGAAATTAGGAACATGGGTGTAGCCCTACTCTCGGATGACAGAATTAGAGACGGCCTCATCTACGACGCAAGCGTGGAGGATAACCTAACCCTAGGCAGGGAGATGGAATACTCCGCGATGGGTGGCAAGATAATAGACCCGCGACGCCGCGAGGAGCTGGCCAGAAAACTGATAGAGGAGTTCTCAATAACTGCGAGGAGCCTGAAGTCTCCAATATCTATGCTCTCTGGAGGGAATATGCAGAGGGTATATCTCGCGCGTGTCTTGGGGAGAAATACGCGGCTACTAATAGCGTTGCATCCGACTGTTGGCTTGGACCCGATGGGTGCTAAGCTCTTCTTTAAGAAAGTGGATGAACGGCGGAAACGTGGGCTAACGTCGCTCATATTCTCGCCTGACATAAAGGAGCTTCTGATGTTCTGTGATAGGATTTCGGTCATGCGCGACGGGAGGATTGTCGGGACTTTCATGCCTGGAGAGGCTGGTGTGGAGGAGCTGGGCATGCTACTCAGCGGTGTTACGTGATGCCCCTCAGAATTACCCTAGTCAAACGCGAGCAGCCGCCGCTCAGGTATGCGGCCCTCATACCAATAGCATCAACAGCCCTAGCTCTAGCCATAAGCGCGGTCTACGTCATAATAGCAGGCGGAGACGTAGCGCAGGTCTACTACTACCTAATCACATGGCCCCTAGAGAACCCGTCGGAAATCCTAGTAACCGCGACTCCCCTGCTATTGCTTGCGCTTGCCGTTGCTATAGCGTTTAAGGCGCGTTTCTGGAACATAGGGACTCATGGGCAGTTTATCGTTGGTGGTTTAATCGCCGCGTGGCTTGGTGTTGAGCTGGGCGGCCTGCCTTCTCAGATTCTCATACCCCTGATAATGGTAGCTGCGTGGCTCGGTGGAGCTGGCGTCGCGCTAATCTCATGGTGGCTTAAGGTGAAGCGCAATCAGGATGAGGTTCTAACAACCATACTGATATGGTCAGCCATACTCCTGATAGCTGCTGGCCTCCTCACAGGCCCTATGCGCTCACCATACACCACGTATCCACAGTCTCAGGAGATAAGCGAGAACGCTAGGCTACCAATACTAATTCCAGACACGCGGCTTCACGCTGGTGTTGTTATCCCATTCATCATAGTAGCGGGGCTTTGGATTCTATTGAAGAGGTCCAGCTTCAGAAATCGTATCATAGCCGCCACAAATCCGCGCGTTTCGGAGCTTGAGGGTATAAGCGTGGCCAGAACATATTTCTGGGTTGCTTTCCTGAGCGGCGGTATAGCTGGACTGGCAGGCTCAAGCGAGCTGATGGGAGTCCTACTCTACATGACACCCTTCGTCGGCCCCAACTACGGGCTCGTCGCCCTAGCCATAGCCATGCTGGGAAACCTAGACCCGCTGGGAGTAATGATAGCAGCGCTCTTCTTCAGCATCTTGATAAACGGCGCAAACGCGATGAGCTGGAATACTGGAGTACCATCATTCCTATCAGACATAATACAAGCCCAGACGCTCATCTTCCTCCTAGTCTTCAACGCCCTTCTACTCTACAAGATTAAGATAGTACGACAGCCAGCCATAACGCCGCGCCATGTTTCTCCACCCCAGCCCAAAACAACAGGAAAACCAGTCATGGGAACTCTCAACATTACGTCGCTAGCTAGACTAGGATTAGGAGCTGGCGCTACCAGGGCTCTCGCGGTGGTTATAGGTATTATAGTCTTCATGGGGCTGTTGCAGGTGGCTTTCCCAGGGCTGAAGGGAAGCTTCGCAGACTCCGTCATATCCAGCATACTTGGACTCTCACTCATAATAGCTACTCCAATAGCCTTCGCCGCCATCGGCGAGACCTTCACCGAGAGGGCTGGAATACTCAACCTAGGCATACTCGGTATCATGATATCGGGCGCAGCATGGGGCTTCATGGGGGCTTATTTCTTCAACAACCTCATGGTAGGCGTTATCCTAGCGCTACTGGTAGGAGCGGTCTTCGGCCTACTCCTAGCATTCCTAGTAGTAACCCTCGGAGCACAGCAGCACATAGCTGGGATAGCGGTAACATTCTACGCTATGAACCTCTCATACTTCTTCCACAGGGTACTGATAGGCGCGCCGCTGGTAGAGCCTAAAGTACCCCTCTCGCCCAGCATAGGCGTCCCACTACTATCAGACCTCCCATTCATAGGAGTGCTATTCCAACAAAACCCCTACGTGTATATCGGCATGTACCTCCTACCGCCGTTGGCTCTGCTCATATTCGTCAAGACGCGGTGGGGGTTGGTGATTAAGGCCGTGGGCGAGAACCCGCGCGCAGCAGACTCTGCGCGGGTGCGCGTGCATCTAACAAGATACGTTGCTGCTATGATAGGCGGAGCATTAATGGCTGCTGGTGGGGCGTTCTACTCGCTGATAGACATAAGGGCCTTCAACCTCAACGTGGGCGGTGAATGGAGCTGGATAGCCCTAGCCCTAGTAGTGCTGGGCAACTGGAACCCACTGTGGGTCTGGGTTGTAACCTTCTTCTTCGGGCTGCTCAACGCGGTTCAAGCATGGCTAGTGGCTACAGTCATACAGATACCATTCCAGTTCTTCCAAGCGATACCCTACGTGCTCACCATCGGGATAGCGGCAGCGCTTGGGAAGCGTGTTAGGCCGCCCAAAGCGTTACTATACCCATACCGACGTGAATAGCATGCTTAGACGAACTCAAGCCTCTCTTTCTTTCCATCCACCACTATCTCAGCCTCGGCATTACTGCGTCTAACGATTATACGCCCCTCCTTAATCACGAGTAGCGGCGGCCTCTGTAGAGCCAGAGCCTCAAGCTCGTCGCGAGCATCCAAGAGAACCAAGTCAGCGCGCTTACCCCGCTCCACGCCATACTCGCTCTCAATCCTCAAAGCCCTTGCAGCATTAACAGTTATCAGGTCAAACGAGTCCCTAAGCTCTTGATAGCCCATTAGATGCCCCACATGAACCGCCATAAAGAGCGCCTGCACCATGTCTCCCCTACCGAGAGGATACCAGGGGTCTCTGATACAGTCATGCCCCAGCGCTACATTGACACCATGCTTAAGGAGCTCCTTTATTCGCGTCATCCCCCTTCTCTTCGGATAGGTGTCAAACCTTCCTTGGAGGTGTATGTTGATGAGCGGGTTTGCTATCACAGTTACTCCAGCGCGCCTAAGTATTCGGTAGAGCTTGTAGGCATAGGCATCGTTGTATGAGTGCATCGCCGTAGCGTGGCCAGCGGTCACGCGCCCCTCGTAGCCTCGCCTTATGGCCTCGGCTGCCACAACCTCCAAAAACCTAGACTGCTCATCATCAGTCTCATCAACATGACCATCAACGTCCCTGCCGTATTTCTGAGCTATGTCAAACGCCACGCTAATAGATTTTACACCATCCTCTCTGGTTAGCTCGTAGTGCGGTATAATCCCGACGTTATCAGCTCCCATCTCTACGGCCTTCTCCAAAAGCTCCGCGTTTCCTGGCTCTGTTAATATCCCATCCTGTGGAAATGCGGTTACCTGTATATCAATCAGGGGCTTCATCTCCTTCTTGACCTCCAACAAGCCCTTGAGCGTGGCGAGTCTGGGCTCTGTTATGTCCGCATGAGTTCTCAGGCGTGTTGTGCCGTAGGATACCATCATCTTCACAGCCCTAATCGCGCGGTTCTTCACATCCTCAACTGTTATGCCGCGCTTCTTCTCAGCCCATATCTCAATACCCTCAATCAACGTTCCAGACTCGTTATACCTAGGGTCGCCCAGAGTGAGAGCCGAGTCCAGGTGAAAGTGCATATCGGAGAAACTTGGTGTTAGCAGTCGGCCGCCAGCGTCTATCGTCTCGTCAGCGCCTCTCTTAATGGATGTTGATACCTCGGCTATCTTCCCATCCTCTATCAGGACATCGTAAAGCCCGTCAAGTCTCCTTAACCTAGCTCCACGGATGAGAATAGACATGTCGCGACTCGTCGTAACGTATCTTTATTTCTTTCCCCCTTTACGGCCCCTGATAATAACGCCTAACGAGAGGTCAGCGTTGTTTGAATATAGTCCATGTCTAATGCGATAAAGATGGAAAGTTTCCCAGTATTTTTAACAAAGGTTTAGTATATGCGTTAAACTATATTAACACCTATAACGCTGTTATAGCAGATAGCCTTGACAGAAACACCAATCATAGAATTTGACTACAGTAAATACAACTTCAGAGACCCAGAGCTATACCAATACAAGGCAAGGCCAGGGCTCTCGCGCGAGGTTGTGGAGCAGATATCAGAGCTGAAAGGCGAGCCAGAGTGGCTTAGACGCTTCAGGCTGAAGGCGTATGAAATCTTCCTGAAGAAGCCCATGCCCCTCTGGGGAGGAGACCTCACACAGGTCAACTTTGACAACATACACTACTACGTTAAGCCGTCTGACAAGAAGATGGCGCGAAGCTGGGACGAGGTACCAGAATACATCAAGAAGACGTTTGACAGGCTCGGAATACCAGAAGCTGAGAGGAAATTCCTAGCAGGAGTAGGCGCTCAATACGAGAGCGAGGTCGTCTACCACAACCTACGTAAAGACCTAGAAAAGAAGGGCGTAATCTTCGTAGACCCAGACACCGCATTCAGGGAGTATCCAGACATATTCAAGAAGTATTTTGGGAAGGTAGTCCCGCCTGACGATAACAAGTTCGCGGCTCTCAACAGCGCAGTATTCAGCGGAGGAAGCTTCATCTATATACCCGAAGGCGTTGAGGTTGAGTACCCGCTCCAGGCTTACTTCAGGATAAACGCAGCCAACGTGGGGCAGTTTGAGCGCACACTAATAATAGCGGAGCCCTACAGTAGGGTGCATTACATAGAGGGATGCACAGCCCCGATATACTCTACACAGTCCCTACACTCCGCGGTTGTTGAGATAATAGCAATGAAAGGCGCGTATGTGAGATACACTACGTTGCAGAACTGGAGTAGTGATGTGTATAACTTGGTTACGAAGCGCGCCCATGCTTACGAGAATGCTACAGTAGAGTGGGTTGACGCCAACGTTGGGAGCAGGCTTACGATGAAGTATCCTAGCATCTATCTCTTGGGCAGGGGCGCTAAGGCGGAGATACTCTCGGTAGCCTTCGCTGGCCGAGGCCAGCACCAAGATACAGGAGCTAAGGCCGTCCACCTAGCCCCTGACACGACATCACGCATAACCTCCAAGTCCGTATGT
The DNA here is from genome assembly GCA_015520425.1 of Candidatus Pelearchaeum sp. Taxonomy (GTDB): domain Archaea; phylum Thermoproteota; class Nitrososphaeria_A; order Caldarchaeales; family Caldarchaeaceae; genus Pelearchaeum. Next base: position 24,993 of record WAQC01000044.1, read on the forward strand.
AAGGACGGTGGTAGAACAAGCTACCGCGGCCTGTTGCACGTAGCTAAGGGAGCTAAGAATGTAAAGTCAAGTGTCAGATGCGACGCGCTAATACTTGATGATATATCCAGAACAGACACCTATCCGTATAACGAGATACATGAGGACGATGCGACGATAACGCATGAAGCTACCGTGGGCAAGATAGGTGAGGACCAGCTCTTCTACCTGATGAGCCGCGGCCTCTCAGAGCAGGAAGCCCTAAACATGGTCGTGCTGGGGTTCCTAGAGACATTCACGAAGACCCTGCCGATGGAGTATGCCCTTGAATTCAACCGCCTGATAGAGCTGGAAATGAGCGGCAGCGTCGGCTAAGGCTCCCATTATTTTGTTGAAGATTTATGCCAAAAGATTTATGATTCCCGCGACGTATAGCCATCTATGCGTGGAACTTTATCTATAATTGGCTTGATTCTGGCGGTCATAGGGGGATTGCTGGACTTCGTCTCAGGATTCTTAATTCTACAAACTCCTATGATGGGGATGATGGGCATGACATCACCTGCGCTGGCATGGGCATACACACTATTCGCACTAGGCATACTACTGATAATCACGGGAGTTCTAGGCTTCTCAAGCCTCGGAATGGGCAAGATGAGCATATTCGGCGTTCTCATGGCTATTTATGGAATAATAATGCTAGTCATAGGATGGCTAATGCTTAACGGCGCAGCCCCCATGATGGCTGGCTCACTAGCATCTGGCGTGGCAATGCTAGTCATCGGTGCGGCTATGCTTACAAACGGCGTAGCAATGACAACGCAGGCTAGGAATAGGAGAAGTATGATGATGTAGCCCAAGCCAAGGCCAATAGGGTTTTTATCCCCCTCTTACGCAACCCTAAACCTGATGGAGAGAGCCGCCGACCTGCTGGCTGATGCGGAAGACTTCTTGGGAGCCGCGCAGGACTTGCTAGCAACTGGGAGATGGAGTAAGGTCTGTTTCAATGCGCAGCAAGCAGCGGAGCTAGCGCTCAAGGCTGTTCTTCACAGACTGGGTATGGAGATGCGCGGCCATGCTCTAACCACGCTACTTGAGGAAATATCCAAACACCTAAGCGAGGCAGAACGCTTCAAAGACCATGCAAGGATACTAGACCAATACTACATACCAACACGATACGCCAACGCATTCGCAGCAGGGCCTGCCAAGGATAAGTATACGAAAGCTCAGGCAGAAGAGGCTCTTCGTATGTCTTCGGAAATTTTAGGTTGGGCGAGGAAGATTGTCCTTCAAGGATAAGCTTAGAATAAAAGCAGTGGAGCTTGCGCGGGACTTCATGGAGAAAATATCTCAGCAGGGGATTAAGGTGAGGTCAATCATACTCTTTGGTTCCTACGTCAGAGGGGATTTTACCGAAAATAGCGATATAGACATATGCTTGATTGGTGAGAATCTACCGAGCAACGAGCTTGAGAGAAGAAGTATGAGAAGATTCTACTCAATCCCCAAGCTAAGTGTAATAGCATACACGCCAGACGAGTTCTTGGCTATGCTCAAAAATCTAAACCCAATAGTAATGGATATTGTGTATGAGGGATTACCCCTATTTGATGATGGATTTTTCCACGATGCACAGCAGCTTTTTAGAGACCTTCAGAAAAGGTATGAGATTAAGCGCGATGGTAGAGCTTGGAAGTGGAAGCAAGAAACATGCTAAGGCTGGTCTGCTATACCTCTAGGGCTAGAGACATAGCGCCGCCACCGCCATGGCATATTGTTGCCAGGCCCTTACTCAGCTTATTCCTCCTTAAAGCATTCACAAGCGTCATAACTATCCGCGCCCCCGAAGCACCTAGTGGATGACCTAGAGCTATCGCCCCGCCGTAGATGTTTAGTTTTTCAAACGGAATCCCAAGTGTGCGTGCCACTATTATGCTAGATACCGCGAATGCCTCATTATGCTCAAAGAGGTCAAAGTCGCTTATTCTCATATCCAGCTTCTTCAATAGTTTGCGCGTGGCTGGTATGGGTGCTTCGGGGAAGTTCTCTATGTCTAGGCCTGCCCATGTGTAGCCGAGTATCCTAGCTAGGGGTTTTAGACCATACTCTCTTACTGCTTTGTCGCTTGCCAGAACAAGTGCGACGGCACCATCTGAAAGCTGTGGTGAGTTGCCAGCGGTTATTATCTCAGCTCCCCTAATAGCTGGGGGAAGCTGGCTCAGCTTCTCAAGCGTGGTGTCAGGCCTTACCCCCTCATCATGCTCAAGCCTCACGCGCCGCGAACCCACGAGAATATCAACAGGCGTTATCTCCTCGTTGAAGTATCCGCTGGTGGTTGCCTTATGCGCCTTTAGGTGGCTGTTTAGGGAGAATTCGTCAGCCTCGCGGCGTGTAACGCCTTTCGCCCTAGCTATGCGCTCAGCAATCTCAATCATGCTCTTCCCATCATGGAAATTCACCAAGCCGTCGCGTGTCATGCTATCTATGAGCGGTGGCCCAGCTTCGTAGAGGAGCTTCACACCGCTCCTTATGTCTGGCGTGAGTAGGAACGGCGCTCTACTCATACTCTCCATACCGCCTGCGACGACTATCTCCGCATCTCCCGACACGATTGCTGATGCGGCGTTAGCTATCGCCTTCATACCAGATGCGCATACCTTATTGACTGTATAGCCATCTATGTGGGGCGGTATTCCAGCGTAGTATGCTGCCTGCCTAGCTGGGTTCTGCCCCACCCCAGCCTGAATCACGTTGCCCATAATGACTTCATCAACCTGCCCAGGCTCAACGCCAGAGCGCTCAAGCGCAGCCCTAATAGCTACAGCGCCCAGCTTAGGTGCCTCAACATCTGCGAGGCTCTTCAGAAACTTACCAATAGGGGTGCGCGCATATCCTACAATCCATACCTCGCGTAATGCGCGGCTCAACGCCTCAATAATCTACCTGTGATTTGCAGGATTTAAGATAATCACGGCATACAACCTTTGACGAAACGCGATTAGCCCAAAAGGTCTATTTGTAGGCGTAAGAGAATACTCGCAGCGGTCATGAGTAGGAAGATAGCTGTTCTGGGAGCAGGGCTGATGGGGCATGGCATAGCGCAGGTCGCGGCGCAGGTAGCTGGATACGAGGTCAACCTAGTTGATGTGGAGCAGAAATACCTAGAGAAGGGCATGCAGGCCATAAAATGGAGTTTGGACAGGTTCGTGAGTAAAGGACAAATAAGCAGGGAAGATGCGGAGAATGTTTTGAAACGGATACACCCAACGACGAGCTATGAAGATGCTTGCTCTGATGTGGAGCTTGTAATAGAGGCTGTTCCAGAGGATGTGGAGATTAAGAAAAGTGTTTGGAAGAAGGTGGATGAGCTTGCGGGAAAAGATACTATATTCGCCAGCAATACATCATCCATAAGCATAACCCTACTCGCGTCATTCACCTCAAGGCCTGAGAAATTCTGCGGGATGCATTTCTTTAATCCGCCACAACTTATGAGGCTAGTTGAAATAATACGCGGCAGGCTAACGTCTGACGAGACGCTGGAATACGCCAAGAAGATAGCCAGCGAGATGGGCAAGGAATACGTTACGGTGAATAAGGATGTGGCTGGCTTCATAGTCAACCGAATCCTAGTCCCAGCCCTCAACGAGGCCGTGCAACTGGTTTACGAGGGTGTAGCATCACCCGAAGATATAGACAAAGCGATAAAGCTCGGCCTTAACTGGCCCATGGGGCCTATAGAGCTGATAGACTACGTGGGAATAGACACCACACTACACGTCTTAGAGGTTTTCCAACATGATTTCGGAGACCCCAGATATAGGCCCTCGCCGCTGATGCTTGAGATGGTGAGAGCTGGGCTATACGGGAGGAAATCCGGCCGCGGCTTCTACAAATACGACAAACGATGACACAAACCTTACTGACGCACAACATAGGCGAATATTGAGAAGCCTGCTAGGCCGAGTAGGTTAAGTATCAGCAAGGGATACGCCAAGTCGGCTGAATAGTCCCACGCCATAGAGTAGAAAATATACGCCGCATAGACATTCTGTACCAAGAATATCCCAGTAAGGGCTAAGAGGGAATTTACAAACTTAGACCTAACTATACGTCTAGTCAGCATGTATGTCTTGAAGACGTATAGGAGGGCAAAGGCTATCAGAAGGGAGATGACTATGTTCATTATCCAGAGCGGTCCCATGCCTTCTCCCTCACCTCACCCATCTTAATCCCAGCCTCGCGAATTATTGAGTCAATCAAATCCATATTATCTAGCAACTCTGGTGAAAGATGGTATGTGATGTTATACTTCTCGCCATGCGCAACTATCATCCTATTCTCCATCAAGACGTTAAGGTGGTGCTGTATCGTCTTGTAGTTCAGGCCCAGCTTGGTGGCGAGCTGGTTGGCGTTGGCGGGCGCTTGTCTAAGGGCCATGATTATCATGAGCCGCTTATGGCCGCCCTTAGACCCGACAAGCAGCCACCAAAACAGCTTCCGCAACGGTTCGTAGGGCTGTCTCAAGCCATAAACAGAGATACACGAGAGTCTTTAAGCTTTACCTATAATACCCCAGCATGGTTGTTAGAGGTCTAAGACATGGAGGTTTAGTAGGTGTATTAAGCCAACGAGCTCGTTTGCGGCTGATATTGAGACGGCTGCCTCAATAAGCTCCTCTTGGCTTACGCCTAACTGGAGCGTTGCTCTTATGAGCGTCTCGCTGACAGCCCCGCTCCGCGCCTGCTCTGCCGCATGCCGCGTGAAGATTAGAAGATTCTTAGTCTTTTCATCAAAGCTGGAGCGTCTTAAGCTAGTCTCCACCTCCACAATCCTCTCCTCAGGGATACCGACCAGAGATAGAAATCTACGCCAAGCATCGCTACATGCTGGGCATCCATGAGCCAAAACAACCTCATACGCGATGAGCTGCTTAACCTCTCTGCTCAAAGCCCTATCCTCAAGAAGAAGCCTGAAGTTCTCCCACTTCCTACGAAGTAGCTCAGGGTCTCTAGACAGCGCCCTAAACGGCTGAGGAAGCCCACCAAAAACAGAGCGAACCTCCTCCAAAACACTCATAACAAAAACAACAAACAAAAACCCTAAATGAATTACCCTGAACAATTAAAACCCCAAACAAAATGACTCAACCCTTAAATAACAAACAAACAGCCCAAAAACACGGCAGCCCCGGTAGCTCAGACTGGGAGAGCGCCCGGCTGAAGACCGGGATGCCGCAGGTTCAAGTCCTGCCCGGGGCACCTCCAAAAACCATAGCCCAATCTGGCTATATGAAGTGTTTCTGTGATGAGTTTCCACTAGTAGGAATAGGTTTCTTCTGAGTATGTGAGAAAATGGAGAGGAGATGCGTGTTTGGTGGTTTACCATTCTTCTATTTTGTAAACGCCGCCGCCTTGCGTTCCTACGTAGAGTATTGAGTTGTTGCGTGGGTCCATTTTTATGAAGATTATGTATTTGTGTGGTGGTTGTGTTTTTATTGGGCTCCAGTTCTCGCCGCCATCTTTGCTGATGTATATTGCTGGTTGTTGGTTGTCTAGTGCGGCCCACCAGACGGAGGCTGCTGCGAGTATCTGGTTTTGGTTTATTTCTATTGAGAATATGTAGGGCTGGTCAAGCACTTCAGTCCATGTTGCGCCGC
>WAQC01000045.1 GCA_015520425.1 Candidatus Pelearchaeum sp.
CAAGCCTTAATCTTAATTTCCTTGGGGAACTATCTATTATGAGTCATTTCTACTAATGGGTCCTAATGATATTTCAAAATTTTTCCACGAAAGTTTCTTCAACTTTAGTAGCTCTTGGTCATGAATATGCATGTATGATTGTTGGGTTTAGTGCAAGCCTGTTATCGGGGGATAGTTCTAGAAGCAGTCCCTTAAGCTTGCTGTGCTCTGGATATGCGGGGTCAAGCGCATAGCATAATATGTTCGTGTCAAGTCCAGCAACCATATATCCTTAATCCCCTAACCATACCGATTTCATTTTCTTTGGTTCCCAGTTTTCAGGTTTTCCTGTTCTCTGTGGTTCGGATGAGATAATGCGGCGAAATTCCTCCAAGAAGTTATGCTGTTTGGCTGGTATGAGTAGGAAGCCTTCAGGTGTTCTCTTAAGTATTACTTCATCGCCTACCTCATCCCTTATGTCTGACGGTATGCTTAGCCGTCCCTTAGAGTCAATTTTAAGCCTCAGTTCTTCCTTCAAGCCCTAATCTATGTTAAATGGGTTTAAGCCTAATTAAATTTTGCTGCTGATATGAGGGGCCTAACAAAATTTACTGTTAAACTTTCACATGCGTACTTGTACGCCGCGTTTGGCTAGGTATTTTTTGACCTCTGTTATTGGGTGTTGGTTGTAGTGGAAGACCGACGCTGCCAGTGCCGCGTCTGCCTTCCCCTCTGTTAGGACCTCGTACATGTGTGCTGGCTCTCCCGCGCCGCCGCTGGCTATTACTGGTATGCTCACCGCCTCCGCCACCATGCGTGTTAGCTTGATGTCATAGCCCTCGCGTGTCCCGTCTTTGTCTATTGAGGTGAGCAGTATCTCCCCAGCCCCCAGCTCCTCCACGCGCCTAGCCCACTCAACGGCGTCAAGCCCAGCAGGATTTCTGCCCCCGTGTGTATAGACCTCATAGCCCGACGGGAAGCCTGGGCTGGACTTCGCGTCTATTGCTACTACAATACACTGCGCCCCATAGGTTTCTGAGAGCTTCTTAACCAGTTTGGGCTCGCGGACTGCGGCGGTGTTTATTGAGACCTTATCAGCGCCGTTGTGTAGGACCATGTCGGCGTCTTCGGGAGACCTTATCCCGCCGCCCACCGTGAAGGGGATGTTAATCACCGAAGCAACGCTGCGCACCACGTTGACGAGTATGTCGCGCTTCTCCACGGATGCTGTTATGTCTAGGAAGACCAGCTCGTCGGCGCCTTCCTCGGAGTAGCGGCTCGCCAGCTCATCTGGCCTGCCAGCGTCGCGTAGCTCCCTGAACATGCGTCCCTTAACCACGCGCCCCTGGTCAACGTCAAGGCAGGGGATTATGCGCTTGCTTAGAGGCATCATGGATAGTTGTTAGAGCCTGCTCATAAACGCTAATGCTTCCTCTGGGGAGTTATGACCGTGAACTCCGACTCCAACAAGCGCTGCAGTAGCTGCTCCCCTAGGTGGAACTCGGCGAAGAATCTGCGTAGCCTCCCGCCCAGTAGTGCTAGGTCCTCGTCCCCCAGCCTGCGATACTCAACGCGGGGCGGTGAGAAGTACTTGTTTATGAAGAGCTTGCTTATCCTGCTCAGGGCTTTGGGCTGGAGACGCTGCTCTAGCATGGAGTATGTTATTGCTTTCTCCCTGGATAGCTCCTCATACGTCTCGGCGTCCACCAGCCCTTCCATGACTAGGCCGCGAAGATATTGGAGTGTGTCTGTCTTTGGTGGGTGGAGGCCGATTCTCCACTGCTCAACCCTGCCGCGTATGTAGATTCTCCCGCCTACCATCCCAGTGGCGACATACTTGCCCACCAGCGGCTTGTCCTCATGCTCCATGGCGTCTAGGCCGAGTATCATCACCACGCCGCCAGCCATGTACTCGCCTAAGTAGTCGTCAGCCCTGCCGCCCACTATGAGGAACGGCTTCCTGTCCTGGAACTCGCGCATCTGTATCGCAGCCCTATTCCCGACATTCCCCCGCACGAATATCTCGCCATCCTGGAATGCTTGCGCAATCACGTCGCGCGCGTCGCCGTGAATTACTACGCGGCCGCCATACATGGCGTCGGCGACATCATCCTCGGCATTACCATAGACGTATATCTCAGCACCCTTGTTGAAGTTGGCTAGACAGTTCCCAGGGGTTCCGTAGATGTGTAGCCTTGAGCCTGCTGGTATATTCACTCCGAGGTAGCGCTGGCCTCTCACGTTCTTGACATGAACCTCGCGCGCACCGTTGTTGAGCGCCTCTCTTATCCTCCTGTTCAGCTCCGCGTATCCCATGCCCTCAGCGTCTATCGCATGCGTAGGCGCTTGGTGCGTGCAGTAGCTTCGGAAGAATAGCTCATAATCCTCGCGGCCGCTGTGTATTATCCCGCGCTTAAGCGATGCTAGGAGGTAGCCGCCTGGCTTTACAGTCCATACCCGCGCTTCGCTGGATAGTGTTCTTATCTCAGCCTCCTCGCTCGCGACGTATATGCGCTCACCGTCCTCGCCCACGACGAGTGGCCTAAACTTAGACCTATCAGCGAGGGCGAGCATGTAGATGTCGTCGCCATCGCAGTAGCCTGCTACTACGCTGAACGGCCCATCCAAGGGAGCGCCGCGATGCGCTATTATCCTCCCCATACCGCTGTCCTCAGCCTCGTATGGGTTGCAGAGTATCTCGGCGGCCTCCTCTATCGCGAGCCCCTTGACGCGGGTTAGGTGGTCTAGGAGATATGCCATGACCTCGCTATCCGTTCCGACGAAGCTCGTGTAGCCGCGGTAGCGGAGATACTCCATGTTGGCGCCGTATGAGCTTACATCACCATTATGCGCTATTGCCCATTCGTTGGCTGCGAAGGGGTGCGACCAGATTGGGTAGATTCCAGGCGAGTTCGTGGGCTGGCGGGTGTGCGCTATCCATAGGTCAGCCTCCACGCCGCGCTCCACAAGCCTGAAATCCACGCACACATCTTCAGGGTATCCGACGCCTTTACAGACATCCACATACCTGCCCCACGAGTATATCCTCCCCCTTATCTCGCCCTGCATGAGGGCTTCATTCACCCTAGCAACGGCGTTGGTGAGAGCTTCGCGTGAGGGAGCGTCGGCCAGAGCAGCCCATGAGCGTAGCTTGGAAGCTCCAGAGTCGTCGTATCCAAGCTCCCTGCGAAGCACAACACCATACTCGGCCAGCATCTGCTTAACAGTCTCCAAAGTCTCCACACCATCTACAAACACCTTGATACGGTAATGGCTGTTGTCTCCGTCTATGTTGTATGCGGCAAACCCAGCGCCCAGCTTACTGCCTCTAAACCTGACGCACTCAATAGAGCCTAGAGCCTCCTGCGCGCGGATTTTAGCGGCGTCTCTCTTCCTCAGTATTCCTAGGATGCCGCAGCCAGACTTAACCGTAGGAAGCTCGTCTAGGAAGCTCATAACTCTCTCACCCTACGCCAGCGGGCTTAACCCCAAGCCGTCTGCGCAGAGAAGGCTCAAGCCGTATAGCCCTGAAAAGCTCGCGGTTCCCTATGATTGACGTATAGACGCAGCTCACCCCAGCGGCTCCTGCCAAGAGCTTAATCTCCTTCTGCACGGCTAGGATGAAGTTCTCCATCAGCTCTTGCATGTTCTCAGGTGAGCGCCCCTCCCTGAAGCCAGTAGCCACGAGCATGGCCTCGCCTAGGGTTGCGCAGTCAGCGCCTAGGCCAAGAAGCTTGAACACGTCATCAGACCCCCTAATACGCGGGCTACACGCAACAACGCTCACCCTATTCCTCACAGGCTCGCCATCTTCCTTGATGCTCTTGAAAGCCCTATCAACGTCCGAGACGGCCAGCTCCAGGGGGCTCTCCCTGCTCGCGGGTAGTGTCTCATCTATGACCACACCACCAAAGCCAGCGGCTATACATCTCTCAAGAAGAGCATGGCTCACCGCCGTTGGTATTCGCAGGAGCTTAACGCACTCAAGTCTGCGCAGAGCGCTATGCTCCCATAGGCTATCATAATCAACCACCACGCCAGCATAGCCCAGGCCATCCTCATAATGAGGAGCGTCAACAACTACGCGCTCGGCATATCGCTCAAGCCCCGCTGGCAGCGCTCTACGCAGATAAGCCAAGACACCCATGTTATACGAAGCCCTAACCAGAGCCTCCACAACAGCGTCAGAAACCCCTGGCCTCTCCTCAACAACCAAGGGCAGGGAGAGCCTAATCAAACCACCAGCGAGGAAGGCGTATGTCTCAATAGGCTCGCGGTAGGGGTCTATGCTGGGCCGCGTGACTTGGGCGCCGTCGCTGACCAAGTGGTCTGTGATGAAGACTGGGTTCTCCACCAGAGGTGGGCCTGTGCTTCCCATGCTGGTTATCACTGCCTCGCCTGGCGTCTTGCCTGCTGCTCCCGACATCTCTTGGAGGTGTTTAACCCTCCGCCTACTCCAGACTGCTGTCTCCAAGGCTCCGTAAAACACCCCACAGCTAAGAGGGCTCTACACCAAGTATCGCCGCTGTCTCCTCATCAACGCCGCGAGCAGTTAGAAGCTCACGCCGCCCGCGAAGCTCCTCAATACTACCAACGCCAACCCTATCCATAATCAGCCTAAGCTCGGCGGTCCATCCGCGGATTAGGTTGACCGTCCACTGCGTAGCCATGTCAAGCGAGAGAACCTTCGTCGGGTTCTCTGTTATCTTGTTGGTTATCACGGCTGGGCAGAACCCCAGGTGGCAGCGGTGAACCATTATACAGCCCATCCCGATTAGGGCTGCCGTGCCTATGGAGACGCAGTCAGCCCCAAGCGCTATGAGCTTCGCAGTGTCCTCAGCGCTGCTCACGCGGCCCGCCGCTATTATTGAGAAACCATCACGCAGCCCCTCGCGGCGCAGTAGCCTATCAACCGCTGGCACCGCAATCTCTATCGGCAACCCCACGTTATCGCGGATAACCTCAGGCGTAGCCCCAGTCCCAGCCCCCTGGCCGTCCATGATAATACCATCAGCACCCATACGCGCCACGCCAGAGGCTATGTATGTGATGTAGTTGGTAACAGCGACCTTGACGAAGACAGGCTTGCCAGTCGCCTCCTTCAACGCCCAGATGCGCTGGCCTAGGTCTTCTATTGAGTAAATATCATGGTGGGGCGCTGGTGAGATTGCGTCAGTGCCGACTGGTATTCGCCGCGTCATGCTTATCGGCTCCGTAACCTTCACGCCTGGCAGGTGGCCCCCTATCCCTGGCTTGGCTCCCTGGCCTATCTTAATCACAATCCCCAAACCCGTGTTGAGCACGTCAATATCAACGCCGAACCTCGCTGATGCCCACTGGACTGTTATCCTCTTACATTTCCTCACCTCTGGGTGGAGGCCGCCCTCGCCTGTGCCAGTGAGCGCGCCCGTTATGTCTGCTGCGCGCGCAAGCGCTATGTTCGGAACGCCGCTCAGCGCCCCGAATGACATATCACCAAGATAGATTGGGGTGGTTAGCTCAATCCCACCATAGGCGAGGAGCGTCCTAGTGCTTACTCCATCAACATCGCCCAGCTCCCCGCCATCACCACGCTCAGCAAGAAATGAAATCCTATCAAGAATCCTGTTAGACTCATGCTTATACGGGTCCCATACCCATGCTGGCCTGCCGAAGCGCGCCAGCTGCCTGATATGCTCTATCTTACGCGCATCCCAGAACTCTTTATCCTCCTGCGGCGGGATGCGCAGGTAGTCCTGTACCATCTTCGGCTCTAGCGTTGTTCTTGACATGGCTGCCGCCGTTGGGGTTTCAAGCACCATACTCAACGCTATTTAAACCTTAATCATACATGCCAAAAATCTATAACAAAAACCAGCAAAACACCATAAAATTGACGATTTTTATCGGCAGTATGACGCTGAACGATGATTAATATCCTTTACTCCTGCCCAACAGCCCAAGCCGCTTAAGGTCTGCGATGCTTACCGCGCCCTCGTATATTGCTTTTCCGAGTATCGCTCCTCCGAAACCCATGTCGCGGAGCTTCAGCACGTCTTCAACGCTCGCTATCCCCCCAGCCACGAGGATTCGGCCGCGCAGCTCGTCTGGTATTGTGCGCAGTGTTGCCTCGTCTATTCCGCGCAGCGTTCCATCGCGAGATGTGCTCGTGGTCATGAATAGCTCAAACCCCAGCGCCGAAATCTCGCGCAGAGCATCTACTAGCTTATACCCAGCTCCGCTCCTCCAGCCATAGATAAGCACCTCGCCATTCTCGTCAAAGTCTAGGGCGGCGACAACCCTATCTCCCCCAAGCTCCCTCAATATCGCTAGGGCAGTATCACGCTGCTTGAAGATTATGCTTGAGATTATCACGCGCGCAGCTCCTAGTTGTATTAGCCTCTCGGCGCGCTCAAGGCTTCTCACACCACCGCCGACCTGCGCTGGTATCTCTGAAGAGTTAATCACACGTCCTATCACGCTAAGATTATCCCCACCACCCAGCGCTGCGTCAATATCTACAATATGCAACATGCCGAACCCAGCCCTGCTCCACAGCCTAGCATACTCCTCTGGGCTCTTCTCGTAGAACCTCGCCGCGCGCGGGTCGCCGCGCGTTAGGCGCGCAACCCTGCCCCCAACCAAGTCAATGCTCGCCAGAACCTCAAACATCCTAGAGTTCTTCGTGGTGAATGATTATATAACGTAGCCTCACAGTCCTAGGGGGAGGCTTCTGGCATGTCTAGGAAATCCAAGCGTAAGGCCGCGCGTGAGCGGAGGAAGAAGCGCGATACTGGGAGGAGGACGCTCATAATTGCGCTTATCCCCGCTCTGCTCTTGGTTGGTGCTTTGGCGTATATCATATCCATCCCTCCCCAGCCTGTCCAGCAGGGTGGGAACACCCACCAGGGGGAGGAGGCTCCTGACTTCACGCTCAAGGTCTTGACGCAGAATGGCTTGAGTGGCGAGGAGTTCAGCCTCTCAACAGCGCGGGGAAGCGTGGTCTTCATGGACTTCGCCTTCTCATGGTGCCCCCACTGCAACAGGATGGCCCCAACCATAAAGAAGCTCCACGACACCTACGCGGAGCGGGGCGTGAAGTTCGTAACGGTCATGGGAAACGACGCGCGGACGGATGAGCAGAAGTCAGCCGAGTTCCTACGTAAGCACGATGTAAGCTGGACAGCCGTGTTTGACGAGAACCTGGACGTATTCAACCTCTACTCCGTAACTGGGACGCCGACGTATGTTGTTATAGGTAAGGATGGGAGGATTGTGGGAAGGCTTGTAGGAGAGCAGAGCTATGATAAGCTGGCGAGCCTTATTGAGCAGGCTCTCGCCTCCTAGGGAAAGCTGGAAGAGGCTCTACATCCTCTCCGCCGCGATGGCCGCTGCTGGAGTAGTGGTGTCGGCATACCTCATGGACTCTGAGCAGGTCGTTAGTAGCGGGTTCTGCGAGGTGGGTAGCAGAATAACCTGCGTTGATGTCCTACTCAGCCCCTACGCCAGCTTCATGGGAATACCGACGGCAGGATACGGGCTGGCGTGGTTCGCGATAGCTCTCACCCTCTCAATACTATCAACACGCTCAGAGAAGATGCGCAAGCCGCTTCTGGCCTGGTCAATCCTCGGCCTACTCGGAATAGCAGCGCTGGTATATGTTGAGCTAGCCATAATCAACGCGCTATGCCTCTTCTGCACAGCCGCACACATACTAGGCGTGGGAATATTCTCCACATCATACATAGCGTATGTGAGCTGGCATGAATCACTGGAACAAGATTCTTGACACGCTCCTCATAGCTCTAACACTAGCTGGCTCCATAATCCCAGCTGATATGATGCCGCTACACCTAATCGTGGGAGACCTCTTCCTACTAATCGTATTCATACACGCCGCAGCACACCTAAAGAAGGCCGCGCTCTACATAGCATTCTCAATAACGATAGGGCTCGCGATGGAGGTTTTGGGAGTCCATACAGGCTTCCCATTCGGTAGATACGAATACGTTGAGGGCGCTCTCGGATACGCTATGATAGGCGGCGTCCCGATAGCAATCCCGCTCCTCTGGTCATCCCTCGCATACCTGGCGATGCAGGTGGGCTACGCCGTAGCTGGGCCAAGGCTATGGATACCAGCCTCAGCAGCCACGCTAACACTGCTGGACGTGATACTAGACCCCATACTCTCAGGCCGCCTCTGGATATGGCTCACGCCTGGAGAGTTCTACGGCGTCCCAATAACGAACTTCCTAGGCTGGCTTCTAGTAGCTACTATGATATACGCGGCATACAGGGCTGTGGGTGGAGGCGTTAAGAGGGTATCAACGCCAGCGGTGGTGGCGTTCCTCATTCTCGCCTCGGTTAGAGCCGCTGAAGCTGCCGCCAGCGGTATGTGGCTCGCTGCCCTGCTGGGATACGCACCTATAGCTGCTCTCTCGCTGTATGGCGCTGCTAGATACGCGCGGCGGGCTGTGGTGTAGCTCTAGTAGCGGGTGGCTGCTGCTCCGTGCTTGGTGTTTTGCTCGCTGCTATGACCACCGTAGCAGCCACCATAGCGACGGTGAAGAAGGAGAGGTAGAGGTGTATGACGCCCGCCAGCTTCGTGGCCTCGCCCATCATGCTGGTAAGGCCAAAAGCCCCCTGAACAAGGTATAGGAACGCCGCGAACGTGATGTCGGGCGCGGCTGGATGCCCAGACACGCGGCTGGAGTAAGTAGCTCCCAAAAGCAGTAGAAACGTCAAAACACCTAACACTATGTGCGGTAGAACAGCCTCCTCAACAGGGGCAATCTCCAGAAACATCGCCATCCCCTGCCCAAGCTGTATGACCGTCAGGAGCAGGATGAACGAGAGCAGTCTGACGAGCATATCAGGCATTCTTCTAAAAGCCGTTTAATAAAAATGCCTCGTATCACCCCTTAGAGAGACATTATGTTGTTCGTATGACGTGAATTCCCGTCAAACAGACAGGTCATACAAATTGAATACGTCTCCATGCCCGTCAAAAGGTTATATAGCAGTCAAAATACTAGAGCGCCTTTGTTAATGCGGTGAGAAGAAGTATGGTGGTTACAACAGCCTCAACAAGTGGAAAGGCTTGGAGCCTAACAAAGGAGCAGGTAATGGAGAGGATTGAGCGGGAGGGGGTTAGGTTCATAGACCTACAATTCACAGACGTTCCAGGGAAGCTTCAGCACGTTACCATATCCACCGAGTATCTGGATGACGCGGCGTTTGAAGAGGGTGTCCCAAAGCTGGACGGCTCATCCATACGCGGCTTCGCCGAGATATACGAGTCGGACATGCTGCTCAGGCCAGACCCAGCCACGTTCGCGGTTCTCCCATGGAGCCGCGACAACTTAAAGACAGCACGAATGATATGCGACGTATACCGCGGGTTTGGCGGCGGTAGGTTTTCACGCGACCCCAGGCTAGCGGCGCACCGCGCAGAGGAGTATCTGAAGCAGCAGGGATACGACCTCTCATACTGGGGGCCTGAGATAGAGTTCTTCGTCTTTGACAAAGTGCGGTGGGACGTGGCCTCGCCCTATAGGGGGCAGGGCTACTCCCTAGAGTCGCGCGAGGCAGCGTGGAACAGCGATGGAACAGACTATCCAATCAGGTTCAAGGAGGGCTACTTCCCAGCACCGCCGCAGGACACGTTGATGGACTTCAGGAATGAGTGCTGCCGCGTCTTGACGGACTACTTCGGCGTTGAGGTGGATGCGCACCACCACGAGGTAGCCACAGCAGGCCAGTGCGAGATAGACATGAAGCTAGACACCCTAACCAGGATGGCGGACAAAGCCCAGACCTACAAGTACGTGGCGCGGAACATAGCGAAGCAAATGGGCATGATAGCTACTTTCATGCCTAAGCCAATCTTCATGGACAATGGCTCAGGCATGCACGTTCATGTGAGCCTCTGGAAGGATGGGAAGAACCTCTTCTACGACGAGACAGACAGCTACGCCGAGATAAGCCAGACGGCTAGATACTTCATAGGCGGCCTACTGGAGCACAGCAGGGCTCTCGCAGCAATCGTGGCGCCGACCACAAACTCGTATAGACGGCTGGTCCCAGGATATGAGGCGCCAATCTTCATAGCGTGGAGCAGGTCCAACAGGTCTGCCAACATCAGGGTCCCAGTATATCAGAGGGGGCCAGGCTCCTCCAAGAGGAAGCGCGTTGAGTTCAGGACACCAGACCCCTCTGCAAACCCCTATCTCTGCTTCGCCTCCATGCTAGCGGCTGGCCTTGATGGTGTTAAGCGTAAGATAGACCCAGGAGACCCCGTTGATGAGAACATCTACAAGCTAACGCCAGAGAAGAGGCGGGAGCTGGGGATTAAGGAGCTGCCTGGAAGCCTGAAAGAGGCCATAGAGAGCTTGCAGAGTGATAGGGAGTTCCTCAAGCCAGTTATGTCGGACGACTTGATAGATGCGCACATAGAGTTGGCTGAGGGCTGCTTCATAGAGATTAGCGGGAGGCCACACCCATACGAGTTCTACCTATACTTTGACGTGTAGGCCTGGCTCAGCGGTGCTTAATCCCCATGGCGGGGGTTGACGCTGGGAATACAGCGTGGGTGCTTCTCTCGGCCGCGCTGGTTCTACTGATGACCCCCGCCCTGGGCTTCTTCTACGGCGGCCTGGTAAGGCGCAAGAACCTAGCCAACACGATAATGGCTTGCTTCGCTACAGTGGCTCTGGTAAGCGTCCAGTGGGTTCTCTGGGGATACTCACTAGCCTTCGGCCCAGACAGGATGGGCCTTATAGGCGGGCTTGAGTGGCTGGGCCTAAACGGCGTCGGCCTAGAGCCAAACCCAGACTACGCAGAAACCATACCACACCAGGCATTCATGATATTCCAAGGAATGTTCGCCATAATCACGCCAGCCCTCATAATAGGCGCCGTCGTTGAGCGCATGAGGTTCGGCGCGCTCCTCCTCTTCATAATCCTCTGGACAACACTCGTCTACGACCCAATAGCGCACTGGGTCTGGGCGTCTGGCGGCTGGCTCAGCGACCTAGGTGCGCTGGACTTCGCTGGCGGGACTGTGGTGCACATAAACTCAGGCGTCGCCGCGCTTGCCGCTGCCCTGGTGCTGGGCAGGAGGCTGGGATATGGAAATACAAGCATGGAGCCGAGCAACGTAACGTATGTTGTTCTGGGCGCTGTCCTCCTATGGTTTGGCTGGTTCGGCTTCAACGCTGGAAGCGCGTTGAGCGCTGGGATGCAAGCCACCGCCGCGTTCGTTACTACCAACACAGCAGCCAGCGCAGCGGCCTTAGCATGGATGGTGATGAGCTGGCTTCACCGAGGGAGGGCGAGCATAATAGGCACAGCCAGCGGAGCTATAGCTGGGCTCGTAGCCATAACGCCAGCAGCAGGCTTCGTGAATGTGCTGGGAGCGCTAGCCATAGGCCTTGGAGCAGGCGTCATCTGCTACCTAGCTGTAATGCTCCGCTCAAGGCTGAGGATTGACGACTCGCTGGATGTCTGGGGGATTCACGGCATAGGCGGGACATGGGGAGCGATAGCCACAGGAATATTCGCCGACCCAGCGGTGGGAGGAGCCGCTGGAGCTCTCTACGGCAACGCTGCGCAGATTCCAATCCAGCTAGTGGCTGTCGCGGTAACGTGGGCATACTCCTTCACCGCAACACTGGCGATACTCAAGCTACTAGACAAGATAGTCGGACTTAGGGTAACACCGCGCGAGGAGATGATAGGCCTAGACCTAACACAGCACGCGGAGACAGCATACTCATAGGAGGTGATGCGCAGAGTGAAGCTAATCCAGGCAATAATACGGCCCGAAAAGCTTGACGACGTGAAGAGAGCGCTGAAAAGCATAGGCTGCGGAGGCCTAACCGTCTACGAGGTCAAGGGAAGAGGGTTGCAGGAGGGGATTAGCTGGATAGTGAGGGGCCATGAGTACCGTATAGACATGCTGCCAAAGCTGAAGCTTGAGGTCATAGTGGAGGATGACGAGGTTGAGCGCGTCGTGGAGACAATCAAGGAGTCGTCCAAGACTGGTGAGATTGGAGACGGTAAGATAATAATCCTCCACGTGGAGGACGCTGTTAGAATACGGACAGGAGAACGCGGCCCTAAAGCGCTAAAGTAACCCCCTATACCTCCACAAGATAATCTATGAAACGCTTATACCAGTTGTTAAACTCCTGCTCACTTGCGAAGTGAAGCTGGGCGGGGCAGTATGGCATACGCCGCCAAACCTCAGCCCTGACCAGCGAGTCCATCCCACGTCCTTCCGCCTCGCGTATCACTAAAATATCAATATCGCTGGCTGCTGTAATCCTGCCGCTTAAAACAGAGCCGAAGACAAAGACA
>WAQC01000046.1 GCA_015520425.1 Candidatus Pelearchaeum sp.
CCTTTATACGTAACCTGCCCCTTTCACTAACGGCCGGAAGTAACTATAACATTACTACTTTAGTAAAGAATTCTATCTCTCTATTTCTCAAATTCGGCTACTAGTTTTCCTAAACTGTTTGTTTTAATGTAGATTTTTATTTTGTTTGTTGTTTTGGTTGTTGGGTGGTTGTTGTGGGTAGGCTTGATGGTCGTGTTGCTGTTGTTACTGGTGGTTCGCGTGGTATTGGTCGGGCTGTTTGTCTTGCTTTGGCGCGTGAGGGTGCTGATGTTTGTGTGAATTATAATGCGTCGCGTGATGGTGCTCTTGGGGTTGTGCGTGAGATAGTTGCGATGGGTAGGCGTGCTGTAGCTGTTCAGGGTGATGTGGGGGTTGCTGACGATGCTAGGGCTGTTGTGGAGAGGGCTATTGAGGAGTTTGGGGAGCTGCATATCCTGGTGAATAATGCTGGGATTTTGCTGCGGGGTAGCTTCACGTCCATAGACGCTGGGGAGCTGGAGAGGATGGAGCGCATTAATGTTGGTGGGGTTATTCACTGCACAGAGGCTGCGGCTAAACACATGAAGGAGAAGCGTTATGGCAAGATAATCAACATAGCTAGCATCGCTGGTATAGGCACGGCGGTTGAGGGAACCACGCCATACGCTATGACGAAGGCTGCGGTCATAATATTGACGAAGCGCTACGCGTTTGAGCTGGGCAGGTATAACATCAACGTGAATTGTATAGCTCCTGGCTATGTTTTAACCGATATGACCGCTGCTGGCAGGAGTAGGGAGGAGGTTGAGGAGCTGATAAGGGTTGCTAGTCAGAAGAGCGTTTTAGGGCGTATTGGGAGGCCTGAAGACATAGCTGGCGTTGCGGTCTTTCTCGCTTCTGACGAGGCGAGCTACATGACTGGCCAGACGCTGGTTGTTGATGGTGGCAGGATAGACTTTCTAACACACTCGCTCTAGCTCTCCAGCTCCTCACGCGTAAAGAAGATTGCGTGCTCATACTCGTATGATTCTACGCTGTCGCTGGCGTGTATTAGGTTGTCCGTTATGTCCAGGCCATAGTCGCCCCGTATCGTGCCTGGCTCGGCCTTGACGGGGTCTGTAGCGCCTATGAGCTTGCGCACAACCTCTACCGCGCTCCTCCCCTCCCAGACCATCAGCATAACCCTGCCTGAGGTTATAACCCGTATCAAGTCGTTGAAGAAGGGCTTCCCTTCATGGACTTTGTAGAGGCGGCGAGCCTCTTCCTGGCTTATGTTGCGCATCTTCGCCTGAACTAGGCGGAGCCCCTTCCTCTCCAGCCGCGCTATAACCTCGCCCATGAGGCCGCGTGATACGCAGCTAGGCTTTAGGATGACAAACGTCCTCTCGGCCATGAGACTCGGCCAGTGTTGCTACTATATGAATTGATAATCTAAGCCCGCCGCTCCTTCTTCCCATAGAAGGCCGTCCACTTCAGCTTCCGCGCGTCCTTGCGCTGTTCTATCATGTAGATTCTGCACTTCCTAGAGCAGAACCAGAGCTGTGTGCCGTCGTTCCTCACGTAGAGCATTCCTGTTCCATGCAGGAAGTCGCGGCCGCAGAAGGAGCACTTATGGGTTGTCGGCATCTCCAAGACCACCATGCCAGGCTCTACCTTATCTTCTCAGCCTCCCTCTCCGTGTCAAGCAGCATTAGTATGTCGCCAACCCTCACGGGGCCCTTCACGTTCCTGGAAATCACGCGCCCCTCATCCTTGCCGCGTAGTATGCGCACCCTAACTTGCGTAACCTCGCCTGTAACGCCTGTTCTCCCTACGACCTGCTCAACAACCGCTGGGACTGGTTCTTCAACCTTCGGGGGTGCCTTCTGGCTCATTACGGCTCACCCTTTATTTCTGCTGCCTTATCTCCGCTACCTTCTTCACTATCTCCTCTAAATATCCCTTAGCCTCGCCTGGGTCTGTTATGGAGACTGCGCTGGCTGCCACGGCTATTCCAGCGACCTCGCCCAGCTGAGCCTTTGAGGGGACGAACATGTAGGGTATCTTCTTCTCGTCGCAGAGCGTCGGTAGGAACGCTACTATCTCAGGCGGGTCTACGTCGGTGCTTATGACGACGAACTTGGCTTGGCCGCGCTCTATGGATTTTATCACCTCATTAACGCCCTTCCTAATCTTGCCTGATGTCCTAGCTAGCCTTACAGCCTCTAGAGTAGCGCGTGTCAGCTCCTCAGGTGGCTGTAAAGTTACATAGTATGGATTGGGCATACGCCTTCATCTCCTCCTCTTGTGAGATGGAGCGCGAGTAGGCGAATACTTAAACCTATGCTGCTGGGATTGGCTTGTTTCGGGCTTCTGCCAAACATTTTAGAGTTGGGGGCTTGAGATGTGTGGCGATGGCCGAGGACTTACATAGGCTGGCGCTGAAGTGGGCTCTGAAGAACGCCGTTGAGCATGGTGGAAAAGCGGCCGTCGGGCCTGTTATAGCGAAGCTAGTGGCTGAGGCGCCTGAGCTTAAGCGTAGGATAGGGGAGGTTAAGGATACCGTATCGCGGGTTGTGGAGGAGGTTAATCGGCTCCAGCCTGAGGAGCAGAGAGATAGGCTCGCAGAGATTGCACCAGAGTTGCTAGAGCGAAAACACGCGCGTGAGGAGAAGAGGCTCCCACCTCTCCCAGGAGCTGAGAGGGGCAGGGTCGTCACGCGCCTGCCACCTGAGCCAAGCGGCCCCATGCACCTAGGTCATGCTATGAGTGGCCTGCTCAACGAGATGTATGCCCGCCAGTATGATGGTAAGCTCTGGCTACGTTTTGAGGATACCAACCCGCGTAAGGCTAAACTTGAGTATTACGAGGTCTTTAGACGCGGCTACCGCTGGCTTGGTATAGAATGGGACTATGAGAAGAACAATAGCGATGACATGAAGCTCTACTATGAATATGCAGAGAAACTACTACGCGGAGGGCAGCTCTACGTATGCGCGTGCTCCGCGGACGAGCTGAGCGTCCAGAGGAGGACTATGGAGCCTTGCAAGCACCGCGGCCAGGGTGTTGAGGATAATCTTGAGCTTTGGAAGCGAATGTTTGATGGAGACTTCAGAGAAGGCGAGGCCGCCGTGAGGCTTCGCGGCGATTTGAAGAGCAACAACACAGCTATGCGCGACCCAGTGATGTTCCGCGTGGTTGAGCACCCACATCCATTAACAGGAGACGAGTATAGGGTATGGCCCACATACGACTTCGCGGCAGCAGTACAGGACGCTATATGCGGCGTAACACACGTGTTGAGGAGCAGCGAGTTCGCATTTAGGGACGAGCTCCAGAACCATATACGGAACTTGCTCGGAATGAGGAATCCAATAATTATTGAGTATTCGCGTTTTGAGTTTAAGGGCACTCCAACATCCAAGAGGCTCATCACGCCCTTGATAGAGGAGGGCCTGGTAAGCGGGTGGGATGACCCGCGCCTAGCGACTGTTGAAGGGGCTAGGAGGAGAGGGATACTTCCAGAAGCTATACGCGAATTCACAGTAACTCAAACTGGCTTCAGCTATGCCAAGCGGGAGTACGACTGGTCTCTCCTCTACAGCATCAATAGGAGAATCCTTGACCCGCGTGCTAGGCGGCTCTTCTTCGTTCCAAGCCCCGTTAAGCTGATGGTGGCTGGCGCTCCTATGCTATCGGTTGAGATACCATATCACCCATCGCGCGACATGGGTAAGAGAACACTAAGCGCGGACGGCGTAATCTACGTGGCGCGGGCTGATATGGAGCGGCTTAAGCCTGGAGACGAGTTTAGACTAAAGCAGCTCATGAATGTTAGGCTAACTGGGATTAAGGATAGCGAGGCTTATGGCGAGTTTCTGGGAGTTGAGCCTAAGCCTGATATCCCGATAATCCAGTGGGTCGGCGAGGATAATGTAGCGATTCGCGTTCTTAAGCCGCTCCCACTATACAACGAAACTGGCGAGCTGAATAGGAATAGCATGGAGACCATAACAGGCTTGGCAGAGCCCTCGGTAAAGGATGTGGCGGTTGATGAGATTGTGCAGTTTGAGCGCTTCGGTTTCTGTAGAAGAGACCATAGCGCTGAGCTGGTCTTTATCTACGCGCATGATTAAGCTTGTTCCTAAGCTTTGGATGCTCGCGGCAACGTTGCTCAGCCCACTGCAATAACGGGCCCAATAGTATGAAGTCTGCGGCTTTCAGCTTTTCTATGTCGCCGCTTCCTGTTAGGAGGAGAGCCGCCTTAAGCTCTGCTGCTATCTGCTTGAGCTTTTCTATAACGGCTTCCGCGCTCCGCGCCGCTGGCTCTAGTAGTGGGTGCGCGAAGCCTACCATGTCGGCGCCTAGGGCTATCGCCTTCGCAGCATCAAGGCCTGTTCTCATGCCGCCTGAGGCAACCACGTAGAGCGAGGTCGCTGCTCTCACTTCAAGCGTGGCTGCGGCTGTCGGTATTCCCCACTCAAGAAACGTCTCAGCAACCCTAGCCTTCTCAACAGAGTTCAGCTCCTCAGCCCTGATAAGCTCTATCAACGTCCAGTTAGTCCCACCTGAGCCCGCGACATCTATCGCGCTTACCCCCGCCTCCTCCAAACGTCTAGCGGCGTCTCCAGAGATTCCACATCCAACCTCCTTCACGATTATCGGAACACTAAGCTCTCTCCTCAGCTCTCCAAGTGCGCCGAGCAGCCCCCTAAAGTTAGCCAGGCCATCTGGCTGGACAAGCTCTTGTAATGGGTTGAGGTGTATCGCTATGGCGTCGGCGTCTATCATCTCTATAGCCTTCACCGCCAGCTCTGGGCCGTGCTCCACGAGCTGCACACCGCCTATGTTAGCTATCAGAAAACCATCTGGCGCTCTGTCGCGGGCAACTCTAAACGTCCGCGCCAGCTCAGGTCTTACTATCGCCGCCCTCTGGCTACCCACGCCTACAGGTATGTTGAGCGTAGCAGCAGCCTCCGCCAGGTTTCCATTTATCTTCTCAGCCTCGGCAGTCCCGCCTGTCATACCCTCAATAAGAAGCGGCATACCAAATGCTCTATCTAGGAAACGCGTCTCAAGCCTAAGCTCATCCTCATTAAGCTCAGGCGCGGCGTTATGCACAAGCTCCACAAACTCAAACCAGCTGGTCTTCTCCTTATACGAGACGTCTTGGTTGAGGCTTATCTTGATGTGGTCTCGCTTCCTGGACTCTATTGACAAGGCTTCTCTCAACTCTTGGCTAGTCTGGTTCCTTTTACCTTCTCCCCTTTTACAGCAGCCTCAACCCTTCCCTCCACCAGCCCGTTTACGAATATCACATCAACTCCTGCTGCGACCGCTCCGAATGCCTCGTCAACCTTGCTGAACATTCCTCCAGTAACGTCGTTTACCGCGTGGTAGATTATTGAGGCGTGTCTCTTCTGGTCCAGCTCCTCCACCAGCTTTCTCTCTCCTGTGTTGCGGTCTGTCTCGTAGATTCCATCCACGTCGGTGGCGAAGACGAGTCTCCTGGCCTTGAGTCTCTTAGCTAGATACACTGCTATCGTGTCGCCTGAGAGTATGGTGAATTTTCTCTCACGGTCAAATACGGCGTCGCCGCATGTTACTGGGATTACCCCTATATCCAGCGCCGAGAAGAGCGTATCTAGGAGGGCTGTCTCTATAGCGCCATCACGGGTAACGAAGAGGAGTGATGCTGGCATACCTACAGCGCCTATTCCCGTCTCTATCAGGGTTTGGACGATTCTGCTGTTAAGCTCGCGCATTGCTTGGATTGTCTTTACGAAGCCTTCAAGCTGCCGTAGCTCGCGGTATCCCTGAGCTATCCCGTATTCCCGTGCTATCGTGTGGCCGAATGAGCCTCCGCCGTGTATTATGAGGAGCGGCGTGGGCCAGCATCGGAAGACCTCCCTACCTATGCGCGCAACAACTTCCGACCTGTATGAGAATGGTGTCTTCTTATCGGTTATGACGGAACCTCCCAGCTTCAGTATCACTAGGTCGCTCACTCCTCTTCCACCCTAACGCCTGGCTCTGAGCATCTGGCAACCCATACGCGGGGGAAAGCCCTGCTGGTTCTCTCGCATATCTTCTCCAGCTCATCGTCCTCGGCCACCGCTATTACGCATCCACCGCCACCCGCGCCTGTGAGCTTAGCTCCATAAGCGCCGCTCCTCTGCAAAACCTCTACAGCTCGTTCAATATCCTCGGTGGAAACCCCGACCGCGCGTAGCAGTAGTTGGTTAAGCCGCATAAGCTCACCCATACGCTTGAGGTCAAGCGTCTTAAGTGTATCTAGGGCTTCCTTCACCAGCTCATCATAAAACGCTTTAAGCTCCTCAAATATCGTTCTATTCTCAGCGGCGAAGCGCGACACCTTCTCCACGAGCTTACCTGTGCTCCTCCTCTCTCCCGTGTCTATGACCAGCAACCTAAGGCTGGATGGTAGCTCTATACCCTCCCACGTATCTGGTCTCCTGTATGTGAGCGTCCCGCCTACTGTTGTTATGTGCGGGTCTATTCCCGAAGGTCTGCCGTGTATCTCCTGCTCCGCTCTCATGGCCCAGCGCTTCACATCGCTTGGCGATAGCTCATGCCCTAGAAGCGTTGAGAGCGCCTTTGCTGTGGCAGCAGATACTGCTGCCGAAGAGCCCAGCCCAGCTCCGCGCGGCATGTCGGAGCTTATAACAACCTCAACCCCATCGGCTCCTCCAAGCTCAGAGAGCATAGCCTCCACAAGCCCCATTAGGGGGTGGAGCGTCCTCCAGGCAGAGCTACTACTACACCTAACCACGCCACCCCGCTTTGAGCAGACTGCGCGGCCAGACCTAATAGACACGCCCTCACCAATAAGGCTACACACAACATCAACACGGCAGTCAATAGCTGTAACTACTGCGGTGCTTCCATATACGACGAAGTGTTCTCCCCAGAGGATAACCTTGCCAGGCGCGGATGCCTTGGCTCTCTCCCGCCTCATTCCTGCGGCAACTCTATCACGCATGAAGCATAGCCGACTACGCTGCTATAGTCTCCGCTGGTATCTCCGCTTGTTGCGTGCTTGATTACCTCGGCCCTAGCAGCTCCCAATCGCTTAGCAGCAGTAATGACCGCAGCCATAGCGCCGAAACCACACATGGATATATCATGCCTGTACATCTCCGTGTAAAGCCCGCCTACGTCCAGCTCTGCTATCCGCTCAAGCGCTATAGCGTCCTTCCTCCTGGCGCTCTCATGAGGCTCATAATGCGTGAAGTCGCTGGAGGCAACGAGAAGTATATCCCGACCATCAACAACGCGGGCGAGAGCCTCACCAACCTCAACGCATGTCTCCTCAGACTGGTCAAGTATGCATATTGGGAGGAACATGAAGTCGCCCAGCAGATATTGCAGGAATGGGACCTGCACCTCTATTGAGTGCTCGCTGCGGTGGGAGACCTCATCCAGCGAGAATATATCCGACTCGCGCGCCAGCTCGGCGGCGAGTGCATTATCTATCTTCACAGCCCCAAGCGGTGTAAGCCACTCTCCATCGGGAAAGATTGAAACGGCAGTACCTACCCCATAGTGGTTAGGCCCCACGACAACTACCGTAGCTGGCCTACGCCTGCCCACGAGCCTGATATAGCTATGCGCCGCTACCGGCCCTGAATACATGTAGCCCGCGTGGGGGCAGATTAGCGCTGGAAGACGCCTCTCTCCGTGCTTTATCGGCGTCTCTGGAAGCGTTCCAGGCCCTATACTGGATGTGAAGCACTCTTCTATCTGTCTAACCAGCTCTTCACGCGTCCCAGCGTAGAACGCACCAGCTACTGCTGGCCTTCTCCTCCCCATCCCCCACTCAACTACTGGTGAAGAGCGGGCTCGGTCATAAAGTCCTCTGGCCTTATCCCAGCCTCAACCTCTGGGGTGAGCTGCCCCCGCTCGCTCAAGACCATCTTGGCCAGATACCAAAAAGCATACGGAAGAGAGGTCTTGCCGCGATTGTTCATAGGAATAACGAGGTCAACATTGGCGCATGTATTGTCGGTGCTGCACATGGCTATGACGGGAATCCGCGCTATGGCTGCCTCGTCAACGGCCTGCGAATCGTATCGCGGGTCTGATACAACAACTAGGGATGGCTCTATGTAGTTCTTCAGCGTCCTGTTCGTGAAGAGCCCAGCCTTCATCTTGCCCACAATCGGTATGCAGCCCGTAACCTCGCAGAACTTCTCCACAGCTTTAATGCCATACACGTGCGTGGAGACGACGACCACCTTCTCAGGCGGGAAGAAGGATATCATCCGCGCAGCTATGTTAAGCCTCTCCACGGTCTTCTTGATGTCTATGAGATATACCCCATCAGGCCTCATGCGGAATACGAAGGGCTCCATGTGCTTGACCTTGATTCTAGACCCTACATGCACCGCGTTCCTGACGAAGAGCTCCAGCAGCTCCGCCTCCTTCTGTTCAGGTGTTGTAGCCATACCCCATCACGCTAAACGGCTTAACCCAAGACTCCCCCTGGATGACTCCCATATCCGGAGGAGCTCGTTAGCCTTTGCTATTCGTTCTCCGCCCATTATGCCTGCCTTAATAAGGTTAGCGCCGAGGCCCACCGCTATATGAGCCAGAACGCCGTCGCAGGTCTCGCCTGACCTATGCGAGACTATCTTGGCTATTCCATAGCTAGTAGCCTCTCTAGCCGCTTCAATCGTTGCCGTAAGCGTTCCAACCTGGTTTGGCTTGATAATCATGGCATTAACGGCGCCAATCTTCCCCGCTTCCTTGACAAGCTCCGCCCTAGTTACGAGTAGGTCGTCGCCGCAGATTAGCGTTGTCCCGCCGTAGCTTTTGCGCAGCTCTGCGAAGCCCTGCATATCATCTTCCTGGAGGGGGTCTTCAACATATCGTAATCCGTATTCCTCTATGAGTTTCCCCACATACTCTATCTGGCCACGCCTATCTAGGGTTTTGCCGCTGCGCTTGTGGTTGTATTGCTTATCTGCCTCGCTGTATAGGGATGACGCTGCCATGTCTATCCCCATTCTGAGCTGGATGCCTAACTCGTCAGACACGTGCTCTATGGTCTCTTTTACTGCCGCTAGGGCTTCTTCGTTGGTCATGTTGGGCGAATACGCCCCCTCGTCGCCGCGTCCCTTTGTGAATCCTGGCACGCGCTTTGTGAGCAGGGAGCCCAGCGCCTTATGAACCGCTACCACAGCCTTCACCGCCTCTAGAGGCTCGTCAACAGCGGCGGGGAAAACTAGAACCTCTTGAATGTCTGGCGCGCCCTCGCCAGCATGGCTGCCGCCGCCCAGCACGTTCCCCAGCGGCATGGGTATCTGCGGCTTTTGGCCGCTTAGGGACGCTATGTGCTCGTATGGTTGCTTCTCCATCAGCCGCGCGGCGAGAACAGATGCCGCTACTGATGTGGCATAAGCGGCGTTGCCCCCTATCTTCTCAAAACGCCCCGTCCCGTCTATCTCCGTGAGGAGCTCGTCAATCCCACGCTGGTCCGCTGGGTCTCGGCCAGCAAGACGCTTGCTCACCACGCTGTTGAATACGCTCACAGCCTCGGCGGCGTTGTTATCAGGGTAATACTCAACCTCGCGCTTCCCGCGGCTCTTGCCCGCAGGCGCGGCAACTCTTGCTGTGGTTTTTCCAGATTTCAGCTCAACCTCTATAGTAGCGTCTCCCCTGCTGTCAAAGACCAGCCTAGCACGAGCACTGTCTATCTTGAACGACTCCACCATAGTTGCTAACCCGTCCCATACTGGCTATACCGTGTGTGGAATTCCACTATCTCGTTGAATACATCAACGCCTGAGATGAACATTCTTCTGCAACAGTAGCGTTTTACCTTAAGCTCGTCCAGGACTTTCCCAGCGTTCTCCCCAGCCTCAACCCTAGCCTTATACTCCTCCCACTTATGCGCTATGAGAGCACCACAACTAAAACACCTGATAGGGAACATCAAACTCCATCGCACCTGGCCTAGTTCGTCTGGCGTGATTTTTGAGGCTTTCTCATAGAAAGAGCCTATCGGTAGCTCTTCTGCTTGAATCTCCTAGCGCTCCTCCTGTTGGGCTTCTTGGGCTCTGTCTGGCGGGGGTCGCCAGCCACCAACACGCGGTCGTATTGTATTATCTCCTGCTTTATTGACTGGCGTAGGCTTGAGAGGGCACGCGCTATAGCGCTAGCCACCGCCTCGGCCAACGCTACGCGGCCGCCGCCATGAACCTTGACCACAAAGTCATGCGACTTCCAGAAATCTGGAGCGAAGTGTAGAGGAGTTACAATCTTAGCCCGCGCTATCTCATCGCCGAACTGCTCTAGGGGTATGTTATTGATTATCACATTTCCCTTGCCTGGTCTCACCACGAGCCTAGCCACAGCGGTTTTCCTACGTCCAGTGAATACTCCCAGAACCTTCTGCCTCACCCGCGGCCACCTCTAAGCTCCCTTGATACCTCGCCCAGCGTCATGTACCTAATAACCCGCCCAGACCTGCTAATAGGCTTGACGAGCTTCGCATCCTCTATCTCTAGGCGGCGCGCCTCTGGTATGTCCTTAGCCCCCCTAAAGACCTTAAGACGCCTAGCCGCCTCACGGCCTTTAGGCTTCTTCCTCGGCAACATCCTGAGAATAGCGTAGCGCAAAATCCCCTCTGGGAGGGTTGGATACCAGACCTTGATAACCTTATGCGATGTTAGCTGCCTCCTGGAACGGAGGAATAGGAAACGCTCCATTATCGGCTTCTTCTTACCCGTTATCACGGCTTTCTCGGCGTTTATTATGAATACCCTATGTCCCTGCATGAGCATCTTCGCCACATAGGAGGCTAGACGACCAACCTTGTAGTTGGTTGCGTCTATCAAGTAGGTTTCTGGCTTCTGTACAACCTCTAGCTTAGCCAATTATCCTCACCCCTGAGCCGTCTGGATACTTCTCCAAAAACTCCTCAAGGAGGAGAGCCTGGCCGCCTGCTCGCTCTATCTTGCTTAGAGCCTGTTTTGAGAAGCTGAAAGCGCCCACCGTTAGCTGGTGCTTGAGTAAGCCTGAGCCAAGAACCTTCCCAGGGACGAAGACCACCTCACCAGGCTTTGTGCTCCTGTCCAAGTGGTATACGTTCACCTCTCTGCGCCTTCTATTACCCTTGGCCAACTCCTCAAGCACTCTGCGCCAGAACCTGCGCTTCCGCGCGTAGGGCTCAAGAATCCGCGCAGCCCTGGCTCTCCATAAACTAACTTGCCTCCTTGGCATCCGCAAACAACACCTCACACTCGGAAATCATATCCTCAACCTTACGCCTCAATATATTGACAGCTTCTTTCAGCATCCTCTTGGCTGGGAGGAAGCCGAAGGACTCTATGTAGAGGAGATTCTTTCCGTCCTCCTCATATAGCGTAGCTATGCCCGCCTGCCATTTGGTATGCTTCTTGCCCTGCCCCAGCCTTACGTACAGCTCCAGCTCAACCCTCTGACCAGGTGCGAGCATGGTTATCGGTATATTACTGCTCACGGGCTTTACAGGCGTCTCTGGGTTCTCAGGAGTCATGTCGCGCGAATAAACAGTTATCGGCGCATCGCCAGCCTCGGCTCTCAGAACATACCTGACGACGCACTTTTCACAGCCCAGCTTGCTCTGGCAGCTACACTGCTCAGGGAGATTATAGTTATCTATGTCGGAGATGAATGGTATGAGCGAGATTCTATGCGCTAGTATCTCGTTGGGCATGGCTGAGCTGTTCTCAATTATCAGGACCTCCTCAACTGCCATCGTGGGAACTTCGCGTAGTATCATCCTCCTTATGCCGTTGGCTACTGCTATAGGTACGTCGCGTAGCTCAACCCTAATCCACTCGTCGTCTCCGCTCTCTACTATTACAAGCCTCTCCAATCCCAGCTTCCCCAGCCATTCGTCAAGCGGCTGAGCCACATTCCTCGGGGCTGCCTATTTAAGGTATAGCGCCGCCAAGGGCTAGCTAAGGCTTGTTCTGGGAGATTTTTAGGCAGGCGGCCTCCTCATGCGTAGTTGCGAAAATTTAATTAGCCGATATAGCGTGGGACGTGCATGACCATGTCTAAGGAGATTCAGCTCACAGTCACGGATAAGGCTGTGGAGAAGATTCGCGAGCTGGTTAGGGCTGAGGGGAACGAGAACCTGGCTCTAAGGATATACATAACTGGCGGCGGATGCTCAGGCTATCGCTACGGCATGGCGCTGGACGACACCATATACGAGGACGACATAACGATAACGAAAGACGGCGTGAAGGTTGTGGTTGACTCATTCAGCGCCACGTTCTTGGATGGCTCAACGATAGACTATGTGGAGAACGTTATGGGCTCTGGGTTCGTGATAGACAACCCAAACGTAGCATCCACGTGTGGTTGTGGTCATTCGTTCAGCGTGAAGCAGTAGGGAGATGCCTAGGGTCGGCGAGCGCGCTCCCAGCTTTAGGCTTCCAGACCAAGACGGAGTTGAGCGAAGCCTAGAGGAGCTACTGACAAACAAGCGTTTTCTAGTCCTCTACTTTTATCCACGCGACAACACTCCAGGATGCACTGCCGAGGCTTGTAGTTTTAGAGACGCTCTGCCCGACCTCCGTGATGGCGAGGTTGAGGTTGTTGGGATTAGCACAGACCCGCCAGAGGCTCATAGGCGTTTCAGGGAGAAGTATGGGCTTACGTTCACCCTTCTCTCAGATGTAGAGGGGCGGGTTGCGCGTATGTATGGCGCTTTTAGAGAGGAGCGCGGGACATGCGCTAGGAAGACCTACATAATAGACTCAAGCGGTGTAGTTAGGGCTGTCTTTGAGAAGGTCAAGCCAGATGGCCATGCCCTTGAAGTTCTAGACACAGTAAGGAAGCTCTAATCCTAGTCTGGTCTATTCCTTCTATACCACGCGCAGAACTCGCTGACTGGGCAGACGGAGCATCTGGGACGTGGCTTTCTGCATATCTCCTTCCCGAAGAGGACGAAGAGCGTGTTTATGAGCGGCCTGTCCTCTAGAGGTGTGAGCTCCTCTAAACTCTTCTTCACCGTCTCATAGTCCCCATTCTCAGGAGCTACTCCGAGACGCTTCGCTACGGTCTCAACATGCGTATCTACGGCTATCTCAGGCTCCCCATAGGCGAATGAGAGGACGATGTCCGCTGTTTTTGGGCCTACGCTGGGGAGCTGCATAAGCTCCTCGCGCTTCCTGGGGACTTTACCGCCCAGCTCAAACGCTATTATCTGCGCCACCTTCTTGATTCTCTTAGCCTTCTGCCTGTAGAACCCAACGTCCCTTATCAGCCGTTCAATAGACCTAACATCAGCCCGCGCCAGCTCCTCTGGTGTTTTATAGTGTTTGAAGAGCTTGGAGAACGCTGCGTCGGTCTTCTCGTCCCTTGTTCTGTGCGAGAGTATAGTCCCGATGAGCGTGGCGAAGGGGTCTGAAGGCTGTATGTGGAGCGGCCGCGTAAGCTTGTAGCGCCTCTTGAGGCGTGATAGAACCTCCGCGAAGCTCCTAGAATCCATCGCCCAGCACCCCGCTTTGCGTGGGCTAAAAAGTTGGATGAACGACAACCTATAATTAAAGCCGCTATAGCTGTTGAATACATGAATGTGCGCATCGTCTACTGCGTCCCCTGCGGGCATCTCCCAACGGCTCTGGAGCTCTCGCAGCAACTCCTCTCAAGGTATGGGCAGAGACTTAACAAGAAGTTCTCGGTAACGCTTGACACCTCAGACGGCGGGACGTTTGAGGTGTATATTGACGGCGAGCGTGTCTTTTCCCGCCACGAGGCTAGGCGCTTCCCGACCGCTGATGAAATCGCAGCGCGTATTGAGGAGCGCCTCTAGGATATGGCCAAAGGTATATAGCTGGCCAAGCGGCACGTATTACTGAAGGGGCTTGGCCGAGGCCAGGTTAGACGAGTGCCCACGATGCCACGCCGAGGTGTCGGCTGACACGATACGCTGCCCCAGATGCGGGCTATGTATAGCCTGCTCTAGCCAGTAACATCAAATACCTCATCTAGGTTAAGGGTATTATTCTCGCCCAGACTGGGGGACAGGTAGCTAATGACACAAGTCGCAGCCTACTCTTTCGTTGATAAGCCATTTAGCGACGAGGAGAGTCTAGCGGCGCTGGAGAGCTATGTACGCGAGTGGTTTATGAGAACCTTCAAGGAGCTTACGCCGCCGCAGCGCTACTCATTCAAGCTGATAGCTGATGGTCATAACGTTATAATCACAGCCCCCACTGGGAGCGGGAAAACCCTAGCTGGCTTCATGAGCATATTGAGCGAGCTCTTCAAGATGGGTGAGCGGGGCCAGCTCGCCGAGAGCGTTTATTGTATCTACGTAAGCCCCCTCAAGGCTCTGGATAATGACGTGAAGAAGAACCTGATGCAGCCGCTTACCGAGATACGGGAGATAGCTGCGGAGATGGGGATAGAGCTGCCTGAGATAAAGATAGCGGTGAGAACAGGCGACGTAGCTGGCTCTGAGAAGCAGCGCCAGCTAAAAGAGCCGCCCCACATCCTGATAACTACTCCAGAGAGTCTGGCAATTCTCCTCAATGCTCCCAAGTTTGCGGAGAAGCTGCGTACTGTACGTTGGGTAATCGTTGACGAGATACATGAGCTCGCTGGCAGCAAGAGGGGCGCTCACCTCTCGCTAAGCCTTGAACGGCTTCGGGAAGCAGCAGAACAAGACTTCATACGCATAGGGCTGGGAGCCACGCTACACCCGCTTGAAGAGGCCGCACGCTTCCTAGTCGGCTACGACGACGCGGGAAGACCAAGACCATGCAAGATAGTAGACGTAACATGGTATAAGCCGCTCCAACTAATGGTAACCACCCCTGTTAAGGATATCGTACACGCATCTGCGGAGGAGATTAACGAAGCCCTCTACAGGCTCCTAGACAAGCTGATAACGAAGCATAGGACGACGCTCATCTTCACCAACACCCGCTCAGGAACTGAGAGGGTCGTCTATAACTTGAAGGAGAAGTGGCCTAGTAAGTATAACGACGCGACGATAGGCGCTCATCATGGCTCGCTCTCGCGCGAGATTAGGCTGGATATTGAGGATAGGCTGAAGAGGGGCGAGCTTAAAGCTGTCGTCTGCTCCACCTCTCTTGAGCTGGGTATTGATGTGGGCTATATAGACCTGGTTGTTCAGGTGGGCTCGCCTAAGAGCATAACGAGGGCTGTCCAGCGCATAGGTAGGAGCGGCCACCGCTTCGGAGACACGGCACGCGGCGTGATAGTAGCGATGGACAGAGACGACCTAGTGGAATGCGCGGTCATGCTGAAATGCGCGCTGGAGAGAAGACTGGACGAGATAAGAATACCAACAAACTGCCTAGACGTCCTAGCACAGCACATAGTCGGCATGGCTCTCACACGCAAGTGGAGCGTAGACGAGGCGTTCAAGCTGGTGCGCCGCTCATACAACTACCGCTACCTAGACAGAGAGACCTTCATCAGCCTCCTCAAATACCTCGCAGGACACTATGCCGAGCTTGAGGATAGAAGCGTCTATGGAAAGATATGGTTTGACGAGAAGGACATGATGTTCGGTAGACGGGGAAAATACACCAGGATAATATACTACCTAAACATAGGGACAATCCCCGACGAGGTTAAGGTTGATGTCTATCTTCTTCCAGACAAGCGCTACATAGGCTCTATAGAGGAGGAATTCCTGGAGCGCCTAAGGCCTGGGGACATATTCGTCCTGGGCGGCAGGATGTATAGGTTCAGATACGCGCGGAGCATGAGCTGCTATGTTGAGAAGCCTCCCAAGGATAGCCTCCCAACGATACCCGCGTGGTTCTCAGAGCTGCTGCCCCTGAGCTTTGAGCTGGCGCTGGAGATACAGGACTTCAGGGAAGAGTTCAAAGCGATGCTACGGGCTGGGAAGACGAAGAAGGAGATAGTGGCGTGGCTTCTCAGAAGATTCCCAATAGAGAGACACACAGCAGAAGCAATACACAACTATTACAGAGAACACTACCGCTACACGGGTGGAAAGCTACCTGGACGAGACGAGATTCTAGTAGAGATTACATCAGACCTCCAGGAAAGGCGTTTCGTAGTCTTCCACGCCCTCTACGGGCGGAGAGTTAACGACGCCCTCTCACGCGCGGCTGCTATACTTGCGTCGGACCAGATAGGCAGGAATGTGGGGGTGATAATAAGCGATAACGGGTTCGCCCTACATATACCGCAGGATGCCGAGGTTGATGTGGAGAAGCTCCTTAGAGAGTTAGCTTCATGCGACTTGGAAGAACTGCTCAAGCGAAACATACGGAGGACGGAGATGATGAAGAGGAGATTCCGACACTGCGCAGCGCGCAGCTTCCTCATACTACGAAACTACAAAGGATACAAGATAAGCGTAAGCAAGCAGCAGACAAACGCCCAAACCCTGCTTAATGTATGTGAAGAGGTTAATCCAAACTTTCCCGTAATAGTGGAGACCTATCGCGAGATACTGCGGGATGTGATGGACTTGGAGAGGGCTAAGCTTGTCCAGGAATGGCTCAGGACAGGTAAGGTGAAGAGCACAGTAATCGCGACCGATGTCCCCACACCATTGGCGCATAACCTTATAGTCTTGGGCGATGCTGACATAGTGTTGATGGAGGACCGTAAGAGGAGGCTCCTCCAGTTGCATGAGGCTGTGATGAGGAAGATTAGGCTTGCGGCACGTTCTTGATAGCCTCACGATAATGGGCGTAGCAGAGCTGGTCGCGCCCTACCCAGCGATATACATACCAGAGATAGACACCCTGGTAATATCGGACCTCCACCTAGGCTATGAGGGGGTTATGGCTGAGGAAGCTGGGCTAATGATACCGAAGACACAGTTCAAGAAGGAGATGAACGCCCTAAGGGAGATTGAGAAACGCATCAAGGCTAGGAGGATAGTGTTGAACGGCGACATAAAACACGAGTTCTCCTCAACAAGCTACCACGAGTCAAGGGAGGTGTCGGACATGCTTGAGTATCTACAGCAGGAGTATGAGGAGGTTATTATCGTTAAGGGGAATCATGATAACTTCATAGCTAGAATAACATCGCGATACAGGGTTAAGCTGGTTGAGGAGTTTCTTGATGGTAGGTATTATTTTGTTCATGGTCATGAAATACCTGACGGGTTCGCCTCAAAGGGCGAGGTTGTGATAATAGGGCATGAGCATCCAGCAATAGCATTATACGATGATGTGGGAGCCAAGGAGAAGATACCCTGCATACTCTATGGCGACATGCTTGATGGCAGGAAGATAATAGTCCTGCCAGCCTTCTCCATACTGGCGCAGGGGAGCGAGGTGAATATGATACCCCGCGAGGAGCTTCTCTCACCAATACTCAGACAATACGTGGATGTAGATTCGCTAAACGTAACGAGCGTAGGCCCAGATGTTGGATGCGTAGCCTTTCCGAAACTCGGCCTGCTACGCGGCATACGCTAAAGAATCTGAATAGTGGAATTCTTCCAATATGCGTTGTTTAAGCCTTTTTTGCAGGCATTCCAACCCTTTATGTGGAATGGAGTCTGAAGCAGCCCCCCGATGCCGCGACTGCCACTACTGGCACCCCTACGACCTCCTACCCTTCATGGGCGAGTGCTCCAACCCTACGAGCATACGTTTCAAGAGCGTGGTATTCCAAGACAATATCGCTGGAAACTGCTTCACAGAAAGAAGCCTAGAATCACTGGACTTCGCCTGGTGCATGACATGCAGAAGAACCATACCAGTGAGCGAGCTTCCCCTACATCCAGGCCATGAGCTCTTCGTTGATGCTGCGCGCCTTCCTGTTGAGGATTTGTATGAGATGACGTTTGCGGGCGACTGAGTGGGGGGTGTATATGTTTGAGCTGGTCTTCTACGGCAGGGGAGGACAGGGGGTTGTTACGGCCTCCAGACTCCTGGCGGAAGCCGCGTTGATTGAGGGGAAGTATATCCAAGCCTTCCCAGAGTTTGGGCCTGAACGCTCAGGCTCGCCAGTCAAGTCCTACGTAAGGATATCCGACTCAATGATAGAGACCCACTCTCTCATCTACAGCCCAGATATACTTACTGTGATAGACCGTAGGATAGCTTCCTCCCCCAGTGTCTTCTCGCTCTGTAAGGAGGGTGGTCTTGTGGTGCTTAACTCTGTAGAGGTAGGGAGTAAGCCGCGTCGTGTTAGGTTGGCTTATGTTGATGCTCGCGGAATAGCGGGCTCGCTGGGGAGTCTTAAGCTGGAGAACACCGCTATCCTAGGAGCCCTGGCAAGGGCTTCGCGTATAGTAGCGTTGGACAGCCTGGAGAAGGCGTTGGAAAGTAGGTTCGGTGGTGAGCTGCTGGAGAAGAACCTCAAAGCACTACGCGAAGGCTTTAGGGAGGTGGTTATGGATGAGCAGAGCTGAGCTGGACGAAATCCTGCCAGGCGGGGCTATAGCGGAGCCAGGCTCAACCGCAGAGTTCAAGACAGCAGACTGGAGGAGCAGCAGGCCAGTCTTGGTGGATTTGGAGAGATGCACGGGCTGCCTACTGTGTTGGATATTCTGCCCAGAGCCAGCAATAGTTAGGAGAGCGGATGGGAAGATTGAGTTTGACTACTATCACTGCAAGGGCTGCGGCATCTGCGCTGCTGAGTGCCCCTTGAAGCTGATTGTTATGGTGGAGGAGGCTGGTGATGAAAGCGGCTAA